>JBHHWM010000176.1:0-10283 GCA_046756545.1 Rhodothermales bacterium
GGGACGATGTTTAACCAACTCAAGAATTGCTGGGAAATCAAGCGGTGTGGTCGTGAAGCCGGCGGATCCAAGGTTGTGGAACTCGGGGAGTGTGTCGCATCGCAAGAAGGTCTCGGCCACACCTGCTGGGCCATCGCAGGCACGCTCTGTGGCGGAAAGGTGCAAGGGACCGTGGCGCAAAAGGAAATGAATTGTATGGCGTGCGAGGTATATAAGAGCTATCACAGGACGAATGGAACGCTCGGCAAGCGTGTGGTGCAGGCGTTTCCCGAAGAAGAAGCGAGATATAAAAAGATGCTCCTGAGCCGGTTTGTGAAATCCTAGCGGCAGCTCAGCTCCGGTTCAGTGCGGGTATCCCCTCGATAGTGAAGGGAGGGGATCAGAGAAATGAATGCAGAGAAAATATGGGGGGCGGGCTGGACGGCTCGTGAGGTGAGCCCCCAAGCAACCTGCAGGACCGTCCGGCTCCGCACCCATACTAAAAATACGGAGCCAATGTAACGCCTGGTGAAGTATGGTTTTGTAGGGGATTCCCTGATATTGTGGAGGGGGAGAAAAAAGCCGGTGTCGTGCATCCGATCATGATTGAAGGCACCAAGGGGCTGTGATTTGAAAAGGCGGGCGTTAGGAGAGTTTTCATCGGCCGGTCTCTGGGAGGTACTCCCGATTTCTTAGATTAGGCAGGGCCTGCACCAGGATTGCAGCCGGATACGTGAACTATCAAGAGCACGGTCGCGCCATGTCCTCATCTCTCATTCGCTACTTTCGAGATTGCTACGAGGCGGATAACCGAAGGGGAACGATCTGGAATATTTTCAAATCCGGCATCGAACACCGGTATTTCTTCGGGCCGGGAGAGGAATTGCTCAACGGGTTATTGCCCCACGCCCCGGTCGATGTCGCCGTGGGCAAGCAGGCACGAGAGACAGCACGTATCTATCGCAAAGAAAAAGACCTTCTCTATTGCTCGCTGTTTGTTGTGGGCATGCTGGAGGAGGAGGCGAAGCAGCAGCCGATCTGTGCTCCGTTGCTCATGCATCCGGCTCAGTTCGTCTCGCATCCGCCGCACGTGTTCGTGGCTCCCGATTTGCAAGACCGGCGGATCAACCACCGTGTGCTGGAACAGGTGCACCGACGCCCCGAAGAAGGCTCGCTAACAGAGCGCCTGGCAGGTAGCTTGTCGCACAAATATCTCTCGCTGGATCAGGTGATGGACCTCGCGGCGCTGCTCGAAGCTGCGGTGCACAACCTTGATGCCAGTGCGCTGTATGACTATCCGGTCCTCTACACCGAACGGCAGCTACGCAAGGTGTTCCAGGCGATGCAGAACGGGGCAGCGGGTACGTTTCTGGTTGTTCCTGCGTCGTGCATAGCGCTGGTGCGTAAGTCGGTGCAGACGCGGGGCGTCCTCAACGAACTGGCCGTTCTGGCCGAAGAAGCTCGGCTTTCAACGCCTATCCAGGTGCTGTTCGAGGAAGTGCCCCAGGCAATCCATGCGTCGAAGAAGATAGATCTCGGGCGGGTGCCGGCGGTGCTGAGTGCAGCCCAGGATAAGGTATTACGTCAGGCTGCCGTTAGTCCCCTCACGCTGGTAATCGGGCCGCCGGGCACAGGCAAGTCCTACACCATCGCGGCGTTGGCGCTAGAGCATCTCAGCCGGGGGCAGACCGTGTTGATTGCCTCGAAGATGAACCACGCCGTAGATGTGGTCGGGACGAAGATGGAGCAAAAGCTGGGAGGAGAAACCTCCGTGGTGCGAGGAGGGCGTAAGCAATACCTCCGGCAACTCAAACGCTATCTGAAGGAGTTGCTCAGCGGCATGCACACGGCCGAGCCTGTGTCTCGGAAGGAGCTACACGGCGTCAAGGCACGAGTGAAACAGCTAGATCGCACGATTGCCGCGCTGGAGATCCAGATACTGAGGCAGAATCAACGCGAAATAGCCTGGGGACGCGTGCTCGCCCGAGAAGATGAGGGGATCATCCTGTCGATGAGAAGCCGGTGGGTACGCTGGAAGGCGCGACGATCCGTGCCCCTCTGGCGGTTGGTCGACCGGTTGGAGTATCTGCTTCAAACACGGACTTCTGCTATCTCCACCCTTCTTCGGTTGCGAAACCGGTTTCGGCTCCAGCACTTGCTTCAAAAGCATCGCACGGCGTTGAACACGTTCTCCAAGGCCATTCGCTCACGGACGGGGAGCAGGCAAGATAACCTCTTCGGCACACTTGACTTCGAGGTTTTGCTTCAGGCGTTCCCCGTCTGGCTGGTTAATCTGTCCGATGTGCACAAGGTGTTGCCGTTGGAGCGGGAACTGTTCGACCTAGCCATTATCGACGAGGCAACGCAGTGCGATATCGCCAGTTGTCTTCCGCTCCTACACCGGGCTAAGCGTGCCGTTATCACCGGCGATCCGAATCAACTCCGCCATGTCTCTTTTCTCTCCAGGGATCGACAGCAGGCGTTCCTCGATAAGCATCGACTGTCGCCCGAGGATGCCGAGTCCTACGACTATCGGGAGAAGAGTATCCTCGACCTCGTTGATGACCGGATGACCACCCAAACGCACGTCACGTTTCTCAACGAGCACTTTCGGAGTGTCCCTTCCATCATCGCATTCAGCAATGAACAGTTCTACGGAGGGGCGCTGCATGTGATGACCGAGCGACCGGGGAGGGAAGGGCGGCATCCGGTCGTGTTGCTGCAAGGCAAGGGAAGCCGGGCTCCTGAAGGCCACAACCCGGACGAAGCGCAACGTCTGCTCGATGATCTGGGCCGCCTGGTAGAGAAGGAGAAGAGACTCAGCCCTCATCTGGCGCATTCAATCGGGGTGCTGTCGCCGTTTCGCAGCCAGGTCGACTACCTGGCCGAGCAGATTACACAGGTCCTCCCGGTCGATGCATTCGATAAGCACGACCTGCTGGTGGGAACGGCGCATACGTTTCAGGGCGAGGAACGGGACGTGATGTTTATCTCGATGGTCGTGGATCCCGAGGCTCATGCAGCCACCCTGCGTTTTCTCAATCGGCCCGATGTGTTCAACGTATCCATTACGCGGGCCCGGATCGCACAGCGTCTCTACACCTCATTTGATCCTTCGGACCTGGATCAGGAGTCTCTGTTGTTTGCATATCTGCATGCTATTGGTCGCTCTGAAGTGCGGGGGCGGGTAGGAGATCAGCCCTCCGATGAGGAAGCAGAAGCTGTTAAGCGAGCGCTTGAGGCTCGGGGCATGCGCACCTGGTCGGCCTATCCCATCGCGGGGCTCACGATGGATGTGGTGGCAGCGGCAGGACGACGAAGCTGCGGCATCGACCTGATCGGTTTTCCCGGTGCGTTCGAGCAAGCCTTTCCGCTGGAACGCTATAAGATGTTCTACCGCGCCGGTCTGAAACTCATCCCCTTGCCCTACACCAGGTGGCTTACGGACAGGGGGCAATGTCTGAATGCTATCGAAAAGACGATCCGACCATAGATGAGCAGTGAATCGCAAGAAGGGAGGGTGGATAGAACCGCCGCCGTTGCTCGATAAGCTCCACCCCGAGACGGTTGCCTGCTGTACGTGTAGTTCGTATTCTTACAATGTTCGGTCTGAACGACCAATCGTCCCTTGACGACTCAATCAGGGGCAGGAAGGAAAACGTGTCCGTCGTGCAATGAAAAGAGCGCTACTCGTCCTCGTCTTGCTGATCCTGCTCTACTTCCTGTTCTGGCCGGTGACGGTGGATACCGTAGCCTGGACCCCCCCGGAACCACCCGTCATGGACGGGGACTATGCGCCCAACACGTATCTCTCCGAAGTCGAACGCCTTGCCGTGACTGATGGGCGCGGACCCGAAGACGTGGCGGTCGATGCCGACGGGCGCATCTACGGGGGGCTGGAGGACGGACGCATCATTCGCATGGCACCCGACGGATCGAACCAGGAGACGGTGGCCGATACGGGGGGGCGGCCCCTCGGCCTTCACTTCGACCGGGAAGGACAATTGATCGTGGCGGACGCCGGCAAAGGCTTGCTCTCGGTGTCGCCGGATGGAGAGGTTACCGTACTGGCGACGGAGGCCGGCGACGTGCCCTTCGGTTTCACCGACGATGTGGACATCGGGCCGGACGGGTTCATCTATTTCAGTGATGCATCCAGCAAATTCGAGCAGGCACGGTACAAGCACGATATCATCGAGAGCCGTCCCCACGGCCGTTTGCTGGCCTACGACCCGGCTACAGGAGAAACACGGGTGCTCCGCGACGACCTCTTCTTTGCCAATGGCGTTGCTGTGAGCCCCGACGGAGCGTTTGTCCTGGTCAATGAGACGACGCGGTATCGTGTGCTTCGTTACTGGCTCACCGGGCCCAGGCAGGGAACGAGCGAAGTGTTCATCGACAACCTGCCCTTTTTTCCGGACGGTATTTCGTCGAACGGGCAGGGAGTGTTCTGGCTGGCCCTGGTCTCGCCGCGCAATGCGTTGGTCGATAAGCTGGGACCGTATCCCTTTGTGCGGAAGATGCTCGTGCGGCTACCGTCGTTCTTGCAGCCCGCACCGCAGCGCTACGCCTTCGTGCTCGGCCTAGATGCCGCGGGGCAGGTCATCCATAACCTGCAAAACCCCACGGGCAATCCTTTCGCCATCATTACCAGTGTGCAGCAGCACGGCGACAGGCTGTATCTGGGCAGTCTCGAAGAACCAGCTATTGGCCGGATCCCCGTGCCGGAGCGATGAGTCCGCACGGCGATGGAATCCTTACGATACACCGGGAGGGTTCGTCTGTAGCTGGAGGGCCTTATTGCTCTAAACAATACAGGTGATAGGTATTGGAGCACGCGATGTTGCTGGCCTCCTGCCCTGTCCAGGATCCATCGGTAGCGTGCGCCAGGCCGAACTTGCCTGACTCGAAAGGGCATTCGGTGCTGGGATCACACGTCCACGTTGCCGGGCCTGAACCGAGCGCGCAGTCACGGGTATTGTCCCAGGCCAACCCGGCTGTCGTGGTATTCGTCCACACCCGTGCTCCGTCCGAAACACTGGCACCGGTTTCCGTGATATTAATGGCGTGATCGAGGCTGCCATCGACGAGATCGGCCCAGTCGTCGGCCACCTTGGTGCCATCGACCAGCTTGTATGGAACCGCGGCATGGGACAGCCGACCGGCAGCATCCTGATTGGATTGCTCCCGACCACTGATCCACACTTTGAAGGTTCCAGATACTCCCGCTTCGGTAGCAAGGCCCTGGCACAGGGCATCGGCCCCGCCGAGCCCGCCGAGGTTACCGGTATAGGTGTCACTCGTGACAAAAACGGTCTTGCCGCTGACGGGACCTGTATCATCGCCTCGCTGCGACAACCACCACAGGATGAGTAGAATCAGAATTAAAAGAATAATTAAGATCCACCAGATACTTGATTTTCGGGTAAGCATCGTCTTTTCCTCTCAATGTGTTCTGTATCAGTAGCAACGATAAAACTCTGACTTTTTTAGATCTCTTGCAAGAGTAGGCAGTGGAATGAACGGAGAAAGCCGATCCACTGTGGCGGAGTACCGGCTACTCTCTTTTCCGAAGCTGAAGACAATGTGTCGGGTCGTCTCTTCACAGGGTGTGCGATCTCCAACCGTAAAAGCCGACAAGGTTGTATCTTGGCCTTACTTCCTACCTCCCATTCCCGACTTGATGCAGCCACTCAATCTCCCGACGTACGAATTCCGCACGCGGCAGATCGGCGGAAAGACAATGATCTTCGACTCGATCCGGCAAAAGTACGTGCGCCTGACGCCCGAAGAGTGGGTGCGCCAGCACTTCGTGCACTACCTTGTGCAAGAGCGAGGCGTCCCCAGGGCACTCGTCGCCATCGAGATGGGATTTATGTACCAGGGCATGCAACGCCGCGCCGACGTGGTGGTGCACGACCGGCAGGGACGCCCGCTATTGATGGTCGAGTGTAAGGCACCGGATGTAGAGATCCGCCAGGAAGTGTTCGACCAGGTGGCGCGCTACAACAAGGTGGTGCAGGCCCGGTACCTCGTAGTTACGAATGGCCTTGTGCATTACTGCTATGTGATCGATCAAGCGCAACACACCTGTTATTTCTTGGATGAACTTCCTGTGTATGAGGACCTGTGAGTGGGCGGAAGAGTAAGCGGAGTCTATCTTTCGGCCCTGTTGCAACAAACAGGACACATCTTCAACGAATACAAAAGGGTGTTCACCCACACATCATCCCGGACGAAGTAGATGACCCTTCAGGAGTACCAGTACGAACGAGACGTGGCCGTGGCCGCCGTACGAGAAGCGGCTCGCCTGTGCGAAGCGGTCAGGGCGCAGATCGGCCCCGGTGTCATCGAGAAGCAGGACCGGAGCCCGGTCACGGTCGCCGATTTCGGCAGCCAGGCCCTGGTGTGCCGGATGGTGAGGGATGCCTTTCCGGACGATCCCATCATCGCCGAGGAAGACGCAACCTCGCTGAGGCAGAACGACCACGCCGGACTCTTGGACCGTGTGGTGCGCCACGTGCAGGCCGAACGCCCGGAAGCCGATCAGGGTGCCGTGCTGGACTGGATCGACGCCGGGAACGCCCAGACGTACAGTGATCGTTTCTGGACGCTCGACCCCATCGACGGCACCAAAGGGTTTCTGCGCGGCGACCAGTATGCCGTTGCGCTGGCGCTCGTCGTAGAGGGGAAAGTGCAGGTGGCGGCGCTGGCCTGTCCGCGTCTGACGGCATCGTGTGGAGCCGGAGGGAGCGTCTATGCCGCCATTCGTGGTTTCGGAGCCGTGCAGCTCTCCCTCGACGGAAGCGGGGAGGAGGTTCCCGTTCGGGTCAGCACGCTCAGCGAGGTGCAGCAGGCGCGTTTTTGCGAGTCGGTCGAATCGGCGCATAGCTCGCACGACGATACGGCGGCACTGGCCGAGTGGCTAGGCATCACGGCCCATCCCGTGCGCCTGGATAGCCAGGCCAAGTACGCGCTGGTCGCCCGGGGCGACGCCGACATCTACCTGCGGATCCCCAGGCACCCCGGCTACGTCGAAAAAATCTGGGATCATGCGGCGGGTACGCTTCTCGTCACAGAAGCCGGAGGGACCGTGACCGATGCCAAGGGAGCGTCGCTGGCGTTCAATCAGGGCTGGGGACTCAAGAGCAACCTCGGCATTGTCGTGTCCAACGGGTTGTTGCACGACAGGATGATCGAGGCGTTACAGGCGGTGTGTGAAGGATGTCGGAGGCAGGCCTCGCAAGGTCTGGATGTACCTGTCTGAATATCAATCTGCGACGTGCTTATCAGTTTGCGACGATTTCCGGACGCGGAAATATTTTCATCCGAACGCGTCGATTAATTTTTGGCAGGCCTGTTCGAGGACGGGCATCTCCTTGGCGTAGCAAAAGCGCAGGAAGTAGCGACCACGCTCGGGTGTTTCGAAGAACGAGTGGCCGGGAACCGTCGCTACACCGGCTTCGCGCACGAGCGTTTCGCAGGCCGTCCGGGCGTCGTCGAAGCCGGGATGCTGCCAGGACAGGGTCTCGAAGTTAGCCAGCACATAATAGGATCCCTGCGGCCACGCCACGTCAAAGCCGATCCGTTCCAGGGTTTCACAGAGCAGGCGGCGCTTGGCGGCATAGGCCTGTTGCATCTCCGTGAAATAGGCGTCGTCCATGTCGAAGGCCTCGGCCACGCCGTGTTGCAGAGGGGACGGAGCGCAAATGTAGAACAGGTCGTTGAGCAGCCCCATCTTGTCGATGAGGGGCGGTTGGGCCACCGCATAGCCGAGACGCCAGCCCGTCATGTTGTACGTTTTGGAAAAGCCTGAAATCGTGATGGTGCGCTCGTACGCGCCGGGCAGCGAGGCCAGCGAAACGTGCGAATGCCCGTCGTAGAGCATGTATTCGTAGATTTCGTCGGTGATGGCGTAGAGGTCGTATGTCTGCAACAACGCCAGGAGGCGCTCCAGTTCCGCACGCGTCCACACCTTGCCGCTGGGGTTGTTGGGTGTGGTGACGACCAGGGCCTTGGTCTTCGGGGTGATGGCTCGCTCGAGGGCGTCGAAGTCGATGCTCCAGTCGGGCTGACGCGTCGGGACGTGCGTGAGCGTCACGCCGATGATCTGAAGCAGGTTGCGGTGGTAGCCATAGAACGGCTCGAACAGGATGACTTCATCCTCGGGTTCCAGCAGGGCGAAGATGGCAGCCACAAAAGCGCCCGTCGAGCCGACGCTGACCATGACCTCGTTGTTGGAGGTCGCGGGAATGTGGTTGTAGGTCCGGACTTTATGCAGGATGGCCTCGCGCAAACGGCGGATGCCGGCATAGTTGGTATAGATGGAGTGGTCGTCTTCGATGGCCTGTTGTGCCCCCCGTTTGATGGGATCCGGGGTGGGCAAATCGCAGATGCCCTGTCCCAGGTTGATCCCGTTCACAGCATTGACCATGATTGTAATGGCACGGATATCGCTTTGGCTAAGGGCGTCCGTTCGGCGGGCAAGGGGTTTCATCCAGTAGCTCCTCTGTAAACCATCGGTAGTCCGATCATATCGTAGTGTTCAAAGGTAAGGCAGGACCTTTCAACAGGAAAGCATCTCTCGTGCAGGCGCAGCGCTATACTCTTCCGGCCCCGGAGTGGATCCGCTTGAAGACCTGGCTGCCGTCGCTCTTGTTGTTGCCGGTGTGCATCCACTTCCTGCTTCGTCACGGCGACGATCCGGTGTTCAACGTCCTGAACCTGCTCATTCATGAAGCGGGCCACCTCTGGTTTTTCATCTTCGGTGATTTCTTCCATGCGGCGGGCGGGACGCTCATGCAGGTGTTGCTTCCGGCAGCCCTCATCCTGCATTTCCGGCGGTATCGTGTTCGGCTGGGTATGCAAATAGCGTTCTTGTGGCTCGGCCAGAACTTCCTGGACATCAGCGTATACGCCGCCGATGCGCGCTCGCTGCAACTGGTGCTACTCGGCAATCGCAAGCACGACTGGGTATACCTGTTGAACCGGTTCGGCTGGCTCGAATACGACCAGGCGTTTGCGTTCGGGTTCTGCTTTCTGGCGATGCTGAGTTTTATCGCGTTGCTGGTGCTGCCTGCGTACTGGGCTCACGAGCGGTAAGCGGTTCATCGTATCGCAACCAGCATGTCGCGTTTGCCGGGAGGCCCCGGTCGCTTCTCGACCTGGAAACCCGCGTCGGCCAGGCTGCGCCGAACGGTTCCTTTTGCCGAGTAGGTGGCGAGCCGGCTGCCCCGGCGCATCACGGCATACAGGCGGGTGAAGAAGGGAACCGTCCACAGCTCCGGGTTGGCGTCAGGACTGAAGGCATCGAGATACACGGCATCGTATCCGAGGTCGGGCAGGTCGACTACCGTTGCGTCCCCCACGATGAGGTCGAGCGAGAGTGTGTCGGTAAAGGGCACTTGGTATCGTCCCGGAGGCACGTTCTCGGGGAGCGACCGACGCCAGGCAAGCAAGATGTCACGAAGGGGGGACACTCCGAGCTGCTTGCCATGGTTCAGCCGCGCCAGGATGTCGCTTCCGAGGACCTCTTTTTCGAGCGCCACGTATCGGAGCGAGCCATGTAGCTCCGAGGCCCGACGTGCAGACACCAGAAAGTTGAGTCCGGTGCCGAAGCCTACTTCCAGCACGCAGGTGGGCAGCCCCCGGGCGAGGCGTTCTTCGACGCCGCTGCCCCGAAGAAAGACGTGTCGGGCTTCGGTCAGCGCGCCGTGCACGGAGTGGTACGTCTGACCGTACGTGGCGCTGTAGAGCGTGTCGAAGCCGTCGGCGGTGGGTTCCGGCGTGCAGGGAGATCGGGTCGGTTCCATGCGGTTACCCCGAGGGAGCATCAGGCTCCTGCTCGGCTGCAAGGGGTAGGGTGAAACAGAAGGTACAGCCGGTACCCGGCCCGTCCGATTCGATCCAGATGCGACCTTCATGCACCTCCACGATGCGTTTCACCAGGGCCAGCCCGATCCCAGTGCCCTCATTGTGTGACGCCAATCGTTCGAACAACCCGAAGACCTTGTCGTGATATCTGGGCGCAATACCCTGGCCGTTATCGCGCACGAAGAAAACCGTTTCTCCGTTGTCGTCACGGATGTTGACCTCGACGCGTGGCCGGGGTTGGTCGCCCATAAACTTGATCGCGTTGTCGATAAGGTTCTGGAGTACTTCCAAGAGGCGGATTCGGTCGCCGAAGACCACCGGCATGTCGGGAGAGACGATGACCTGGACCTCTCGCTCCTCGATGTGAACGGCGAGCAGATCGACCGCTTCGTGGGCCAGGGTTGCCATGGAGACGGCTTCCGGCGGGTTGA
>JBHHWM010000177.1:0-10263 GCA_046756545.1 Rhodothermales bacterium
TTCGGGCAGGTATGCACGCAGCCGGGCATGGTCAAGAACACCTACGGCACCGGCTGTTTTATGCTGATGAACACCGGCACCGATCCGGTCGCCTCGCAAAACAACCTGTTGACCACGGTGGCCTGGCAGCGCGACGGACGCACGGAATACGCCCTCGAAGGCAGCATCTTCATAGCCGGAGCCGTGGTACAGTGGCTCCGCGACGGGTTGGGCCTGATTCGCTCGTCGTCGGAGGTGGAAACACTGGCCCGGCAGGTAGACGACAACGGCGGCGTGTATTTTGTACCGGCCTTTACGGGCCTGGGGGCACCCCATTGGGACCCGTACGCGCGCGGCACCCTCGTCGGTCTGACGCGCGGCAGCACGGCGGCCCACTTCGCGCGGGCGGCGCTCGAAAGCATCGCCTACCAGACCGCTGATGTGATCCATGCCATGGAAGCCGATGCCGGCATCGGCCTGACCGAGCTACGCGTCGATGGCGGGGCCACGGCCAACAACCTGTTGATGCAGTTTCAGGCCGATGTGCTGGGGGTGCCGGTGGTGCGCCCGACCGTGCCGGAAACGACGGCGCTGGGAGCGGCCTATCTGGCCGGGCTCGCCGTCGGCTACTGGCGCGACCTGGCTGAGATTGCCGGCCAGTGGCAGATCGACCGGACGTTTACGCCTTCGATGGAACGATCCCGGGTAGAGCGGCTTCTCCATCGTTGGAACGAGGCCCTGACACGCGCAAAAGCCTGGGAATACAGCGAGGCGTAACCGGCCTTCTGCACCTCACTGAAGCACCGGGGCCAGGCTGATCTGACAGGTCACGACGGTGCCGCCTTCAGGTGTCCGCGCGACATCGAGCGCGCCGTGAATCATGCTGGCGCGATATCTCATATTACGAAGCCCCATGCCGTCTTCGCGCTCATCCGGTGCGGGAATTCCGGAGCCGTTGTCGCGGATAGTGAGGGTCGTCATGTCGTCTTGCTGCGTCAGAAGGACGTGAATGCGCGAGGCTCTGCCGTGTTTAATGGCATTGTTGATGGCTTCCTGGGCGATGCGGTAGATGTGGGTGGCCGTCTCCCGGTCATCGATGTGGAAAAAGTCGGGGTGTTCCAGCGTACAGGTTACCTCGTCGTAGATCTGTTCGATGCCCTCGGTCAGGGTGGCGAGGGCGGTCGTCAATCCCCCCGATTCCATGCTGATGGGGTTGAGGCCCCAGGCCAGGGCGCGTGTCTGGGTAATCGCTGCCTTGACCAGTTCCCCGACTTCGGCGGTGTCGTGGGCTTCAACGCGATGGGCGCGTTGCAGGTCGCCTTCCAGTTCGGCGAGACGGAATCCGATACCGGTCAGCAGTTGGCCCAGTTCGTCGTGGAGGTCCTGACCGATACGGCGTTGTTCCCGGTTGCTGATTTCGAGGATCTCCTCCTGCATCTGTTTTTGTTCGGTGATGTCGCGGGCCATCGTGATGACGAGACGCCGGCCGTCGGGCAGCCGGCCCAGGGTCGAGGAGCTGAAGTCCCAGGTTCGCTGTTCTCCCCGCGCCGTGCGGATCAAGGCTTCGCTTTCGGCTATCTCGCCGGCTCCGAGCCGGTACAAGGCATACAAGGATTCCCGGGCTTTTTCTTTTCGTGGGCCGTAGGCTTTTTCCGTCCACGCTTCGATGGTGGGAATATCTTCGGGCGTATATCCGGTTAGCTCGGACCAGGCCTGGTTGATCCGCATGACCTGTCCGTCTTCGGCGTGGATGATGATGGGAAAAGGGGCCAGCGTAATCGCCCGGCGAAATTGTTCTTCGCTTTCACGGAGCGATGCCTGGGCCTTGCGGCGTCGAGAGGATTCCACCGCCAGCGAGGCGAAGTCGGCGACGGATCCGGCAAAGACTTGCTCTTCCGGCGTCCAGATGCGCGGGGGGCCTATCTGCTCGTGCCGCACGACGCCCACCGTTTCGTCGCCTACCCGAATGATGGCGTCCAGCATCGAGGTGATGCGGTGCGGAGCGAGGTAGGTGTCGGCCAGTTCGCTGGTGCGCGGGTCGCGGGGCGCATCATGCGCTGCAATAATACGGGACGCGGCGAGGGTCTCAAAATAGGAAGGATACCCTGTGGTTTTGATGCTTTCGCCGCTGGTATGCTGGTTGGTGCTGTTCCAAAAGAGATCCACGCAGTTGATCTGCGTGCGGGTTTCGTCGAAGAGCCAGATGCTGGTTCGCTCGACGTTGAGGGCCTGCCCGGCGGCTTCGGTGATGCGGCGAAGCGTCGGCGTGAGCTGGCCGCCGGTATCGGCCATGCGGTGGGTGAGCCCGGAGAGGACGCGGTTATATCGCTGGAGGCGCTCCTCGCTACGGCGGAGTGCCTGTTCCGCCTGCTTGCGCTCGGTAATGTCGCGCTGCATGCCCCACATGCGCAGCAGCTTTCCATTTTCGACGACACCGACGAAGCTGTTGGAAAAATAGCGCGGTCGCCCGTCTTTGTCCGGCTCGTACGATACGAGATCGACGATGCGGTGTCCTCCCCGAATGAAGGCACTCAGGTATTCGAGCCGTTGGGAATCGGAGAGTTGATTTAACACATTTACGCCGGTTCCGATGATGTTTTCGACACTTTCGTATCCATACATCTGTGCAAACACATCGTTACATTCGGCCAGGTAGGCGTCTCGGTAGAAGCGTTTGATCTGTTCTTCTTCGGGCAGATCGACCGGGATGGGGTCGTCCAGTTCAAACCGCCAGATGCCTTCACTGCTTTGAGAGACGAAGGCCCGATACCGTTCTTCACTCTCGCGGAGAGCTTCTTGCGCTTGTCGGCGCTCGGTAATGTCGCGTTGCGTGCTCCAGACCCGTACCAGCTGGTCCTGCTCGATGATGCCGACGTGGTTACTCAGGAAGTATTTAACCTCGCCGTTCCGGTGGATTTCCTGGGATTCCAGGTCCGCCAATCGATAGCCGGAGCGGACAAAAGCCCGCAGGTACTTGATGATGTTAGGATCGGAAGGCGGGCCGAAATCCTTGATGCGCAGCCCGATCATGTCCTCCGCCCGTTCGTAGCCGTACATGCGTGCGTAGGTGTCGTTACACTCGGCCACATAGGAGTATTCGTAGATCAGCTTGATCTGTTCGTCTTCCGGGAGGGTGGTCGATACCGGGCGGTCGAGTTCGCCGCGCCGGATGCCTTCGGTACTCTGGGCTACGAAGGCGCGGTAGCGTTCATCGCTTTCCCTCAGAGCGCTCTCGGCCCGCTGGCGTTCGGAAATATGCCGCCACTCGCGCAAGGCCCGTTCGGCGATGCGGTACATGTCGATCAGCGCCGCTTCAGACTTGACCACATAATCCAGGGCCCCGGCTTTCATGGCCTCGACGGCAACCTGCTCATCCCCGTGGCTGGTCATAATAATGACGGGGTAGGAGAGCGATTCACCGTCTGAAGGCAAGAGTTCGACGCCGTTGCCGTCGGGCAGGCGGAGGTCGGCGATGACCAGGTCGGGCACGGAGGCGGCAAGATGCGCCCGTGCTTCTTGCAGGGTATAGGCGATGATCAGGTGCACATGCTCGGAGTGCGCGACAAAGGCGCGGCGGATCAACTCGGCATGGGCAGGCTCATCTTCGAGTAACAGAATGTCGATCCTTTTCTCACTCATAACCCCGAGGTTCGTGCTCACGACCAGGGATGGTAATTCCAATCCAGCCAGTAGAAGCCAAGCTCCTCCATCAGCCGGGTGAACTGGTCAAAATCGAGAGGTTTAACCACAAAGCTGTTCGCGTGTTGCTCGTAGGCCTGAGCCACGTCCCGTTCCGCTTCCGAGGTGGTCAGAACCACGACCGGAATCGTGCGGAGCGACTCGGAGGTCTTGATTTCTTTGAGCACGTCGAGGCCGTCGACGCGAGGCAGGCGCAGGTCCAGCAGGATGACATGGGGACGGGGGCTTCGTTCGGGATCGGCGTAGGCCCCCCGACGAAAGAGATACTTCAGGGCCATCTCGCCGTCGGAAAGATGCACGACTTTGTTGGCCAGACGATGATTCTTGAGGCTGCGCACGACGAGTTCGGCGTGGGCCGGATTGTCTTCGATCAGCAAGACCGTGAGGGGGGGGGCGTGCGTGCTACCTTGAATCATAATCTACAGCAGATTCTTTAGGAGTAAGAAGAAGCAAGAGGTGCTTCCACGGCCCAGGGCTTTATGATCCGTTGCAGGATTTGAAAGCAGTAGACGTAGAGCGAACAGAACGCCAAGACTTTTTTGTTGGGATGTCCATCGCGTAGAAAGACATGCCTGTGTCCTGCAACGTTCAGGCGGTCGATCCCCAGGGGTAGTCTATATGAAAGCACTTACTTAATCAATGAGGCGCGCATTCATAACAGGATTGTAAGAATACACGGCGGCCTCATCACGGCCCCAGGTCCCCCGTAGATGGCCGGGGAAGGAGTGAGGACGGCACAGGGTCATGAACGATACGGTCGTGCTTTGATCCTGCTCTCATCGTAATATAACACCTGCACGCAGTCTTATCCAGGGATTATTATCGCCGAGATTTTTCGGTATCTCATGCCTCGTCATGGGGCCTTCTACCGCCTGCTTTGCCGCAAGGTCGAAGGGTTCATACCCTCAGGATGGTGGGGGGAAATTCCAGTCTAACCAGTAGTATCCTAGTTCATTCATCAATTGCGTGAACTTCGAAAAATCGACCGGCTTGATGATATAGCTGTTGGCGTGATATTCGTAAGCCTGGGCCACGTCCTCTTCGGTGTTCGAGGTGGTCAGAATCACCACCGGGATAGCGCGGAGCGACTCGGAGGTCTTGATTTCTTTGAGCACGTCGAGGCCGTCGACGCGAGGCAGGCGCAGGTCCAGCAGGATGACATGGGGGCGGGGGCTTTGTTCGGGATCGGTGTAGGCCCCACAGCGGAAGAGATAATCGAGGGCGGCTTCTCCGTCTGGAAGGTGAACGATGGTATTAGCCACGCGATGATTCTCGAGGCTACGCATGACGAGTTCGGCATGGGCGGGGTTGTCTTCGACAAGGAGAATCGAGATGATTCGTTTGTTTACGGTACTAGGATTCCTCATGTGCAGAGTCTTGCTTGTGTGGTAGCGTAAAGAAGAACGTAGCGCCGTGTCCCTCGCCCTCGGATTCCACCCACACCCGTCCTCCGTGGACCTCTACGATCCGTTTCACCAGGGTCAATCCGATGCCCGTTCCTTCGCTCGCCGTATCCAGCCGCGAAAACAAGCCGAAGACCTTTTTTTGATCTTCCGGAGCAATTCCCAGCCCATTGTCCCGTACGTAGCAGACCACCTCCCCCCGATCCCGCCGCGCTCCGATCTCGATGCGTGGTGCTTCCTGCTCGCCCATGAACTTGATGGCGTTGTCGATGAGGTTTTGCATCACCTCCAACAGGCGCGTGCGGTCCGCATAGACCAGGGGCATCTCGGGCGCGACCTCGACGGTAACGTTGCCTTCGCGGATCCGCCCGGCGAGCAGGTCGAGGGTGGCGTGGGCCAGGTCGGTGAGGTCGATAGCTTCAGGGGGGTTGATCAGGCGTCCGATGCGGGAGAGGTGCAACAGTTCGTCGAGCAGCCGGAGCATGATGTCGGCGGCGTTGCCGATCTGTTCGACGTCGAACCGGACGCGTTCGGCGTCGCCGTGTTGGGTGTCTTGTTGAAGCAGGCCGAGGAAGCCTTTAATGGTGATGAGGGGGCTCTTGAGGTCGTGCGAGACGGTGTAGGTGAAGCGTTCGAGTTCGGTGTTTTTGGCTTCGAGTTCGGCAATCAGCCGGTTCTGTATTTCTTCCGCGTGTTTACGCACCGTGATATCTTGCACTTCGGCGATACAAAACTTGGGTTGACCCTGGGCGTCGCGCACGAGGGAGAAGCACAGGTCGCCCCAGAGGTTGTGTCCGTCCTTGTGCCTGTATTGCTTTTCGAGCGAGGCGGTGCCCAGTTCTCCGGAGACTATTTTGGCAAAGACGGCCCGGCTCGCCTCCCGTTCGTCCGGGTGCGCCACGTCCATGACGGTCATCTGGAGCATTTCCTCTTCCGTGTACCCATAGAAATCACAGATGGTACGATTGACCTCCAGAAAGCGCCCCTCCAGGCTCACGATGGTTTTTCCGATGGCTCCATGATTGAAGACGGTTCGAAATATTTTTTCACTCTCGCGGAGGGCTTCTTCCGCCTGCTTGTGCCGGGTGATGTCGGTGACGGTACCGGCCATGCGTACGGGATTGCCCGAGGCATCTCGAAAAACGTCTCCTTTTCCTTCGAGCCAGTGAAGGCTTCCATCCGACCAGGTAATCCGGTGTTCCACCCGGTAGTCCGTCCCTTCACTCAACGCTTCGTTGATGGCGCGATCCAGGATCTCGAGGTCGTCGGGGTAGATAAGGGTACGGTAGGTTTCGTACGCGCCGTCGAAGGAGCCGGAGGGGAGCCCGAAGATGCGCTCGACGTTGTGGGACCAACGGACCTCGCCGGTTTCGAGGTGCCAGGTCCAGGTGCCCATCTGGGCGGCGTCGAGGGCCAGGCGCAATTGCTCTTCTGATTCTTTAAGGGCTTCTTCGGCCTGCTTGCGCTGGGTGACCTCGCGGATGATGGCCAGTACCGAGTCGGCCTCGTCGGGCACGAGGCGTGCCTCGAAAAAACGCTCTTTGTCGTCCAGGGACAACTCATATTCGAACCGTTGGAGTTGATCGGTGCGAAGCGCTTCTTCGATGAAGTGCATGGTCTGGTTGGTCAGCGCCTCGGGCATCGTTTCGCGCATCGTTTTGCCGAGGAAGTCTTGGGGCGGAAGGAAGGGTTCGAAGTCCTGGGCGGGAATAAAATCCAGGTATCTGCCGTCCCGGCTCAACCGAAACATGGTGTCGGGGAGGGCGCGCACGAAGCTCTGGTTTCGGTACTCGACCCTGCGCAACGCCTCGACGGTGTGCTCGCGTTCGGACAGCGTATAGCCGAAGCAATAGACCGTCGGCACGGTCATGATACTGATGATCAGTCCTACCCACTCGGCAGGGTGCCCGCCAAAAGATAGCTGCCAGGACAGGGGGGTAGCGAACAGTTCGAGGGCGAAATAGAGGGTTAACAGCCCGAGAAGCAGGCAAAAGCAGCTTAGCCGTCCGTCTCGATGGCGATGCCAGAGCGCCACGCTCCACCCCGCAGCCCCAAGACACATTAGGGCCGACACACTGAGGAGTACACTCATAGCTCTACCTCTCCAAAAGAATCGGTCCGGCGGCAGGCACAGGGGCGTAAGGATAAGCGCCTGCTGGATGCAAAGGTAAAAGGACAGGTCCGTACCTGCACGCTTTACCTTGTTTCGAATTTAGTAAAAAAACGAAAGAAAGAAACCCTTATGAAGAGGATACGCCCATCAATAAACCAGCCTATCCTGCTTGTGCGACGGGGAGCGTGAAGAAAAACGTGCTGCCGTGTCCCGGTCCCTCCGACTCTACCCAGACCCTTCCTCCGTGGATCTCTACGATGCGTTTGACCAGCGCCAATCCCACCCCGGTGCCTTCCCGGTCTACGTCGAGTCGATTAAACAGCCCGAAATTTTTCTCTCGATACGGTGGCTCGATGCCGATGCCGTTGTCCTTTACGTAGCATATTACTTCTTCCTGGTGGTTCCTGGCACCGATCTCGATGCGCGGTGCTTCCTGACCGCCCATGAACTTGATGGCGTTGTCGATGAGGTTCTGAAAGACCTCCACAAGACGAACGCGATCCCCCACGACCAGGGGCATCTCGGGCGCGACCTCGACGGTGACGTTGCCTTTGCGGATCCGCCCGGCTACCAGGTCCACGGCTTCATGGACCAACTCGCTGAGCGGCACGTCCTCAGGAGGGTTGATCACACGACCGATGCGCGAGAGTTCCAGCAGTTCGTCGAGTAGCCGGAGCATGGTGTCGGCGGCGTTGCCGATCTGTTCGACGTCGAACCGGACGCGTTCGGCGTCGCCGTGTTGGGTGTCTTGTTGAAGCAGGCCGAGGAAGCCTTTAATGGTGATGAGGGGGCTCTTGAGGTCGTGCGAGACGGTGTAGGTGAAGCGTTCGAGTTCGGTGTTCTGTGTTTCCAACTCTGCGATGAGATGTGTGCGTTCTTCCTCGGCCCGTTTTCGCTCGGTAATTTCCTGCTTAAGATCCTCGTAGAGGGTGCTCAATTGGCCGGTCATCTCGTTAAAAGAGCGGGCGAGTCCACCGATCTCGTCGTCGGTGAGAACCGGGGCGCGGGCTGTCAGGTCGCCGTCGGCTACCCGGCCGGCGGTCTGGGCTATGTGCAGCACGGGCCGGGCTATCTGGCGGGCCAGGAGGTAGATGCCTGCTGTAAGCAGGGCGGCGATCAGCAGGCCGGCGAGCAGGGTTATCCAGGCCAGGGAGCGGGCCGGCGCAAACGCTTCCTGCTGGGGCATCTCGGTCAACAAAGCGACGGCCAGATGGTCGAGCCAGCGATACACCCCGAGGACGGGTACGTCCTTGTAGTTTAGGTAGAGCCCCGAGCCGTCCGTGCCTTGCAGGGCGGTGTCGATGCCCGGCGAGTGAACGCCCCGGGGGAACTCTTCGCGGCCAAACCGTTCTGCCGATAGGAACACGTTGAACGAGTCTACCAGATAGGATTCACTCGCGCTTCCCAGGCCCGATTTTTCGAGGATGATTTCATCCATCCGTTCCAGGTTCACATGCACGGCCAGCACGGCTCTTTTCCGGGTGCTGTCGTCTCCCAGAGGGGTGGCGATGGTCATCATGGGTTTGAGCGTCTCCGGCGCAGGATACACTTTTTGGACGAAGGTACCCGCTGTCCCTGAGTGAAATATCGTTCCAGAATCCGGTATTCGCCCTCCACGCTCCTGGAGGTGGAGAACACGATCTCGCTATTGGGGGCGAGCAGGAGGATATCGAGCCACTCCGGCTTTCGAGCCGCCACGGATAAGGTTTGCTTCAGCGCCGCATAGGCGGCCCGGTATTCCAGGGTCGATGTCTCGTGGCGTAAGAGGGCGCTTGCCTGGAGGTGCACCGCCGGCAGTTCGGCCAGCATGAGTAGGCTCTGCGTTTGATCGCTCACCCATTGATTCAGAGCGTCTTCTTTGAGCGAAGCCGCTACATGGAGCCGGTCGAGCACGGAGGCCTGGAGTGCGCTTCGCGCCTGCATAAATGCCATGAAGCCCAGCAAAAAAGTAGTTACGAGCGAGAGGAGCAAAAAGGAAAAAACGAGCCGGGCGACGAGGCTTTTTTTCCAAAACGGACTCTTCATTACTCCGTTACGGTAGATAGGGCGTTTGAAGACGTTTCCTGAGGCGGCTCAGGCTGTGGAGCAACGACCTTGAAAAGCACCGTCTGGCCGTTCCGTATGTGCATAATCAACGCATGCTTCTGGGGATCGCCGCCGGTATTGTGATAGGTCATGGTTCCCGTCACTCCCTGATACTGTGCGGTCTGAGACAACCCCTGCCTGATCGACTCCGGGTCGGTCCGGCCCGTACGACGTAGCACATCATAAAGAAGTCCAAAAGCGTCATACGTTTGCGCGGCCATGATGTCGGGGTCCTGGTGATAGGTCCGGCGATAGATGTCGATAAAGCTACGTGCCCGGTCATTCGTCTCGGCTACGCCGAGATGCCAGTGATGGCTCAGAAAGGCTCCCTCTAGCTCCGAGATATGCGTGAGATGTGTCGGAGTCCATCCGTCGCTGCCAAGGATGAGGGCGTCGATGCCCATCTGCCGTGCTTGCTGTACCTGCAGGGCTACATCTGCATTGTAGTTGGGCAAAAAGAGCGCTTCCGGCCTGCTTTCCCGAATACGAGCAAGCTGAGGGCGAAAATCCTGATCCCCCGTAATGTACGACTCGAAAGCGACGACCTCGCCGCCCAACCCTTCGTACGCCTGCTTGAAGCTCGCTGCGATGTCCCGGTTGTAGGCGTTGGCCACGTCGAAGAGCACCGCTACCGATGCGAGGTCGAGATCCTGCCGGGCAAAGCGGGCCATGACCTTTCCCTGGAACGGATCGGTGAAGGCTACGCGGAAGACATAGGTTTTGTCGGCGGTGGTTTGCGGGTTGGTCGAGCCGGGGGTGATCATCGGGATGCGCGCGTTCTCGGCGATGGCCGCCACCGGGATGGCGTTCCGGCTGATGTTGGGTCCGATGAGAGCGGCTATGCCCTGCTGGTCGATGAGCCGACGGGCGGCGTCTACGGCCTCTCCAGGGGTATTCTTGGTGTCTTCGACGTGGAGCACGAGGAGGTGTGTGCGTCCGCCGATGACGAGCCCTCCGTTGTTGTTGAGGGTCGTTACCGCTAGT
>JBHHWM010000178.1:0-10199 GCA_046756545.1 Rhodothermales bacterium
TGTAGGATGAGGCAACGACTAGGTCATAGTAAGATTTTCAATGAGTCAATGCGCCTACGGCGACAACGACCGGGGATTATCGTTTAGGAAAACCGAGGCTTTCGAGCATCAGGTGGATGGCGCGTTGGGGCGCGTCGGAGTCGCCGTCCGAGCCTTCGAACGTTGCTGCGCCCGTTTGTTCGTTGACCAGCGGCAGGCTAAAAAGCCCGATGCGCCGATCCGTCGTGATCGACGCCACGGTGGCCGGGCCCGGCCAGGCTCCCTGCCGTCCCCCCACCCGTGTGATAAAGAGAAATTCCCCCTCATATAAGGGGATGGTATTGCTGGTTGCAGTGATGTAGGGCAACGTACCGATGATAAACTGCCTCGACTTCATCGGCGGCAGCGCCTCCGCCACCCCCGGCAACGCCCCGACGGGATTGACCCCGGAGCCGGTAGGCATCCGCAGGGTGGGCCGAAGTGAGTCCGGGAACACGATCAGGTCGCTCATGGGCAACAGCAATACGGCGGGATTACTCAGGCTCTCCGAGGGATCGCCGGGGAGGGTGACGGGAGACAGCACCATGATCTTGCCGCCGTTCTCAAAGAAGAGATCCATCACGCTGGCGGCAAACGGCAGGTTGTTTTGCACCGTGCTGTTGGTGGTGTTCGAGGACACCCAGTAGATATACCGGAACAGCGCCAGCGTTTGCCGCAGCGTGGGGTCGGCGGTCTTAGGGATTGCATCGGAGCGGAGGGCATTCCCGCCGGCACCCGTCACAAACGGCAGCGAGACATCCCAAAAATCTACATTCGTGCCTTCAGGCAGGTAGGCCCCTAACACCTCCCGGTGAAAGGAGGCCACCGTCGGGGCGGACGCTTTGCGCACGTCGTTCACAAACAACACGTCGCCTTTAGGCTTCTTGACGTGCCAGGAATAACGTTCGACCGTACTGGTCGTATCCGTCTGATCGACGGATCGCACATAGAAGGTGTTGTCGGCGTCGAGCCGGAGGCCGGGCAGACGCAGGGTGGTCCGTTGAAACGCTTTACCCAGGAACACCTCGGCTTCGGTCTCGGACTGGGCCGGATCGGCGCGGTCGACAAGGCCGATGAGGGTGATGAATTCGACGTCGGGAGCCAGGGCGGTAAAGCGCGTGCTGTCATTCAGGCTGACTTCGATGCGATCCAGGTTGCCTTTGCCTTCGGGATCGTCGGCCGTCCAGGAAAAAGAAAAGACGGTGAACGTCGTATCGGGCGGGGCATCGAAGGTGCTGAGCCGAATGGTCGGCGGCGCGTTCTGGATGGGAAAGACCGTGCGAGCCGGCGTCGGATCCTTCAGGCGCTCATTGTCGATAGCGCGTACTTCAAAGACCACGTCGGCTATACGCTCGCCACGCGGGATGGGCAACAGCACCAGCGTATCGTTGCGCGTCGTCGAGGCCCAACCCTCCTCCGGCCCCGACGGCGGCGTGTCGCCCGGATAGAAGCGTAGCTCGAACGACGCCACGAAGCCGTCCGGGTCGGTTCCCGACCAGGCGACGAAGACCGTGCTGGCAAGGCGGTCGGCCCCGGCCAGGTTGTCGACGAGGGAGCTGTCGCGGACGCTCAGGTGCGTCTCAGGAGCCTGGTTTTCCAGCGCGGTACCCGAGATATCCGTATCACAACCGACGAGCCCAAGCACGACAAACAGGCCGGCGAGGAAGAATAGCCCTATCAGTGTTTGTTTCTTCACAGCGAGGCATTTTGCGAAGCATGTCCGGCATACAGAGGGGCGACCTCCGAAGCGAACGGGGAGGTCGCCCCTTCCGGCATGCTTCACCTACTTAAGCAACATCATCTTCTTCGTATGTACCTTCGACCCAGCTTCCAGGCGGTAGAGATAGAGACCGCTGGGCAGGTTGGCCGCATCGAACGTGACCGTGTAGGCTCCGGGCGTTTGCTGCCCGTCGACCAGCGTCGCCACGCGACGACCCAGCACGTCGAAGACCTCCAGCGTCACCTGGCCGACGGCTCCCACTTCGTACCGTATGGTCGTCTGGGGATTGAACGGGTTCGGGTAGTTCTGATCGAGCACAAACCGGCTCGGCACGTCGGCGTCTTCCGTCGCCACATTCGTCACGGCACCGACGTCCGTGGAATCTTCGGGAAACAGCTTCGCATTGCCGAAGGAGTTGCCCCAGATGCCCTGAATGAAGTCTAACGCTTCGCCCCCGGCCCACATGCTGGTGGCAAACGATGAACTCAACGCATCCGATGCGTCGTCGGCCAGGGCAGGAGCCTGGTTGGTGCCGTCCCCGTTTCTCGTAGCAAAGCTCCACTCGCCGAAGCCCTCATCCGGATTCGTGATCACCACGTTGTTGAAGCGCACCAACATGCCCTCGTGCGCCTCGGCAACACTCTCATCGTCAACCGCATCGGTCGTCAACTCCTTGTAGGCAAACGGCGTCCCTGAGCCGGTCGTCCTCGACACCGTGGGATTGCTCAACCCGGTAAGATCGCCGCTTCGATCAAACCGAATGCCTCTAATCTCCTCGACGGTACCGCCTGCGATGAGGATGTTATCGCCCGGTTGAAGCTCCATACCGTTTATCGCGTCGGTGGGTTCGAGGATGAGCCCGGACCAGGGTCCTAGCGTCGAGTCATCTTGCACACTCAAGAAGCCCGACACATCCAGCCTGCTCTGCACCACAGCCTCTATGTTCATGGGAAGCGTCAACCCGACAAAGGGGCTATCCCCATCGCCCTCATCCGCCGTAAGCTGGATGTCGGCGATCTCGTTGATGCCGTCGAAGAGCACGCGATACCGGACCTCGCCTTCCGATTCGAACTGAATGCCGGAGGTGTCTCTGACGGCAACCCTGTAGTTTACGAACGCCCCGTCGGGGAGCGCGGGGATGTCGCCGCCGAAGGTGCCGTCCAGCGCTTTCCCGGAGGCATCGGCCAGTACGACAGAGCCGCTCTCACCGGTGCTGGCCTCGTAGTTCGCCGTGACTTCGGCGATGACGCCATCCTGGGCTGTAACGTCGACAATGATCGGCACAGGCGCATCGCCCGGCACGAAGTCGGGCGGGGTCAGGGCGATGTTGGTCACCGAGGGTTCCGCCACCACCTCAATGTCGGTATCCAGGAAAGGCAGCAATTGCATCCAGGCGCCGTTCGGCTCCGCGCCGAAAGTCGAGAATTCGAAGGAGGAGCTTTCGTAGATCACATATCCTTCGAGGTTGGCCGTCGAGCCCACCGCCGGCGGCCGGAAGGGATCGCCCGACTCGCGCGTCAGCATCTCAGGAAAATCGGAATAGGTATTGATGACCTCGTTGTTGTAGCGGGTGGAATACCGGAAATCGAGCTGGATGTAGCTATCTCCGTTGTCCGAAGACGCCATCATCCCGGGGAAGCGGGTATCGTTGAGGGCGCGCACGAGCACCTTCACGTTTTCTATCCGCACCAACTGCCCACTCAGGGACGCGAAGTTGTCCCAGTTGATCTGCACTTCGCTGCCGCCATTGACCGCGATGGGCGCATTGATGTCGCTCGTCGTCACGGTAACTGGATCGAGGTCAGCTTCCGTAAGGCCCTGATCGTCAAAACGCCCCAAGACGGTCAAGGACGATACTTCGAACTGAATGAGGCCCCCGCTGAAGTAACCGACCGTCCCGGTCATCTGGACCACGTCGCCCACCGTCACGTCTAGCAGGCCCGTCGTGGCCGGTTCTTCGGAGAACACCTGAATCCCCATCCCTTCTTTCCCGTCGGTGGCGACAGCAACGTCTCGAACAAACATATGGCGGGGAATCTTCGCATCCGGTGTGCCGGGACTGTCTACACTCCGCAGGCCCGACATGAAGGGGTCCGTCATGATGACGACGGTAATCGTTACGGTAGAGTCCGTAAAAGCACTCTGGATCGCCGTGTCGATGTCCCCGAGGGTCTGGTTCGTCCCGGCGGCTTTAAGTTGATCGATGACGTCCTGCGCCACGGCGTTAATCTGGCGTACCGTCACGGCGGTCTGCGCCTGCGCGCTGCCTAGAGCCAGCAGAACGAAGAGGACAATGAGTGGAGTAGCTCGTCGTATCATAGGAAACACCTCGGTTACGGGTAGGTGAATGTATAGAGGGAGTCGAGAATAACCAGGAGGGTTTTGGTGGCAGGCATCGGGGTTTACTTAATGATGACAAACTTGCCCTGTTGCACGGCACCCGTGTCGAGATCTTTTACGGAGAACAAATAGAGCCCGGTCGCAAGGCGGAGCCCGTTATCCGAGAGCAGATCCCAGGAATGTTCGCCACCCGGCATCCGGCGTTCGTTGCCCCCGAAGTCGTCGTACCACCGGATGTCGCCCTGGTAGGTGGCGGCCTCGTGCTCGAACCGGGCGACGACCTCGCCAGCCAGCGTGTAGATGCGTACTTCAGCGCGCGACGGCAGGTTGTAAAAGTTCAATCGCCGGGTGCGCGAGGACCGACCGTCCCACGCCGCACTGACCCGGTAGGGATTGGGATAGACCCCCACGCGTCCGCGTTCGTCCCGGGCCGGCGGCGTGCCCGGAAACACACGGGTGGCATTAGCCGTGCGCGACGACTCGAAGGAAGGCAAACCGGCGTCCGGGTCGCCCGTGTCGAAGGCGGTGACGGTGAACAGGTATTGCCAGCCGTTCAACAACCCATCGACTTCAAAGAGATAGCGATACTGCGTCGTATCGTCCGGGAACGTTACGGGGTCAGGCAGCCGGATCGCATCAAGGCCGTTGTTAAAACCGGTGCGGTTGCCGGGCTTGTCATACTGCGCAACGACCGTGGCCTGATCAAGAATATTCCCGGCCAGGTCGTCGCCGGGATTGCTTCGGTAGATCCGATAGCCTTCAAAATCAAACAGCCCCGTCACGGGATCCCGCGACGTTTCCGGCGAAGCATCCCAGTAGAGGAGCGCCCGTCCGGGCTCCAACTCGACGCGTAGGCGGGGCGAGCGCGGCGGCTCGGGAATGAGGTACCGGTCGAACAGGCCATTGCCGTTGATATCCTCGCCGGGGTCCAGCACCCCGTTGAAGTTGTTATCTTCGCCGGAATAGGTGCGCCGCGCCCATTGCACGTTGTTGGTCAGCAATCTACGGCTCTCGGAGGTATCGATAGGCTTGCCCGCCTGTTCCTGAAACTCCTCCGGCTTCAGGGCAGCCACCAGCGCAAACGTCACTTGCAGCGTATCGCCGGATTCGACGCGCGGGAACGGCCCGATGGGGGTCATCCCTATCCAGTTGCCGCTGGAGGTCAGGCCGTCGGTGCGAAGCCGCTCGAACCAGTCCGTCACCGCCACCTCGAATTCCGCGTTGGTGTCGAAGTTGACCGGGTTCGGGAACGGCGTAGCCATCCGACGATAGCGTTCCTCGTCGGACGTCGGGCGAGAGAGTTCTTCGGTGCCGCCGCTGAACAACCACCAACGCGGGTTCACGACGGGCGGCGTGTAACCATCCAGGATGTATTGCTCGGCAAGGCTGGGATGAAAAAAGCGCTTCCGGCCCGTGCGCGGTTCTCGCCATTCCGCCCCCAGAAAAGTCACGGCTCCATACGTATTGACCGTCTCTTCCGCCCCTCCCGCATTAAAGGCATACATCGTCGTCAGGCTGTCGATAAACCCGAAGCCGCCCTTGTTGAAGAAGGCCCCGCCGGCATCGGTCGTCGTGTTGACGTTGCGCACGACCATGTCGTGATAGAGCCCCACGTAGACGCTGTCCCAGGCCGCTCCGCTGAGGTTGACGATGTCGAAGTTGAGAATGACAAAGTATTCGGTGAAGGGAAAATTCCAGGCGTAGGAGGTGAAGGCGATCTCGGCACCCAGCTTGCCCTGGGGGTCGGGCATGGGAATCAGGGTACCCGGCAGCACGGTCGCGGTATCGGTAAACGTAGCCAGGTAGTCCTGGTGGCTTACAGCGATGCTCGTAAAAGCATCCGACTCGGGCAACGCGGATCGCTCCGTGAGAAGAGTCAACGGGGCAAACTCGTAATCGGCTCGACCGGGGCGATAGCCGCTGGAGTTGACTGCTGCGCCGGACCGTACGGTAACGATCCCATCGCTGCGCACCGCGCCGATCCATAGCCCCGACTCGAACAGGTGCTCGATGCCGGAATCCAATGGATATTCGAAGGAAGGCGGCCCCGTCGGATTGTTGCGCACGTTGGCCTTCCCGACGAACCCCACATTTGTCACGGTGAGCCCGACGTTGCCGACATCGACGACGGCCTCCTCGAACGACGCCCCCTGCCCCCACGTAAGTCCCGGCAAGCTCCCCCACAGCAGGGCGAGGCATACCATCGAAGCATATCGTTCCGCCAACCTACGTGCCATAAGACGCAATAAAGAGTAGGATTTGATAGTTCACGACCTCAAAGGGATAACAGTGTAATGAGCCAGCAACATAATGTCTAGGGCAATCATCACAACAGACGGGAAAATGTGGTATGTGGGAAAAACAAAGGCCCCGCCGCCTGAACGACGAGGCCCTTGTGTCAGATAACCGGATCGCGCTTAGAAGGTGTAGCGGAATCCAAGCTGCATGAACCAGCGCGAACTGAACGTGCCGGCGTCCTTGGTGATGGTATCAAAGAAATCCTCTTCCGTCGGCGTCCGGTCGGGGTTAATCTCCAGCCGGTAGGTCGGCGTGAAGTTGCCGTTATCGGGATCGACGAAGCCCCGGAACTCGATGAGTTCGAACCCGCCGTTGCTGCTGCTGGTGAACGCGTTGTAGCGCTGGCCCCAGTCGCTGTTGATCATGTTGCCGACGTTGAAGATGTCGAGCGTGATCTCCACGGTCTGGCGGCGTCCGGCGATGTTGCCGAAGAGTTCCTGCGCGATCTTCAGGTCGAAGACGTTTTCGAACGGCGTACGGCTGCCGTTCCGCTCGGCAAACTGACCGCGCCGGCCGCTGAGATAATCGCTGCTCTCGATGAACCGGTCGAGGGCGGCGGCGGCAGCGGCCTGCTGCGCAATCGACCCGACGAAGGTCAAGTCGTTGACATCGTTCGGCACGTAGAAGAGGCCGAAGTCGCGGTAGCCCGGCGCGTTGACCAGGGCGTCGCTGTTGTCGATGGTGTAGGAGAACGGCCGCCCCGACTCGCCCGTGTAGAAGAGCGAGATCGTCGTGGCGAGGTTCTTCAGGAACTGCTTACGGAACGTCACCGCCCCGATGATCCGATGACCGATCGAGAAGTCCGAGCGCGACTGTTCGAGGCTGTTCGGGAGGTAATCGGCCACCTCCATGCTCCGCCAGAGCGTGTTGATCTGGGAGGAGGTCCCGTCGTTGACCACGTAGGCATCGCCGTAGGTGTACGAGAGGTTGAAGAACAGATTGTCGCCTTCGCTGAAGACGTTGCGCAGTTGCTTCTGCAGGCGCGCCGTGATGTCGAAGGTGTAGCCGTCGCTGGTGTTGCCGACCCGGTGGATGGCACTGTAACGCGGGTCGATGGCAATACCGCTTCCGAAGAAAACGGGACGACTGCCCGGCCCGTCGGTCTGGATGATGTTGTCGGGATTCAGGTTGACGTTGGTCACGGTGACGCCGTCGATGGTCTTCGTATACTGGCCTTCCAGCGTGCCGATGAACCCGTGCGGGAGCTGGTAGTCGAGACCGACGCTGGCCCGGAAAACGCGCGGGTAGCGGAAGTCTTCCTCAAAGATCTCGAGCCGGCCGCTGGGAATGTCCGACTGGCCGAAGTCCGCACCGGTAAGCGCGTTGCTCGGATCGGCAATGAACGGAATCGGATCGCCGTTCGGGAGGGTCCCGCCGCTCCGGAAGACGAAACCGCTGTTGGTCCCGTTGTTGAGGAACATACTTCCGGGCCAGACGAACGGCACGCGGCCGGTGAAGACCCCGAGGCCGCCCCGGAACTGGAAGCTCTTGTCGCCGCGCACGTCGTAGTTGAATCCGAAGCGGGGCGAGAAGTAGAACGCCGCCGGTGGCGTCTTGCCGGGCTCGGCACCCTTCAGGTCATAGTGCCGCGCCACCTCCGCAATCGTCGTCTGAAAGACGTCCGGCGCGAAGTTCGGCTCCGAGGACACCTTCGGAATATCGACACGGAGACCGCCGCTCAGGCGCAACTGATCGTTCACCTGATACTCGTCCTGGACGTAGAAGCCGAGCTGGTAGGCGTCGAAGGCCCCGATGGCGTTCGTACCGTCGCCGGCCACCCCGTCGACGAGCGAGTAGCCGCGCTGGAAGACGTCCGGCTCCACCGGGTTGCCGCGCAGCGACGACAGAAAATCGTCGAGGCTGTCGTACTCGTAGGACCCGAAGTTGCGCGGGATGAACAGGTTGTCGATCGAGTAGAACTCGTTGTGCGTGCCGAAGGTGAACGTGTGATTACCCCGGAACCAGTTGAAGTTGTTCGTGATGGTGAAGATGTCCTGGTTGAGGATGTTCGCCGTCGAGAACGGCTCCGAGCCCAGATGGATCTCTCCGCTGCCGTCATTGATATCGACGGTCGGGAACGGATCGCCCGCAAAGCCCCGATCATCACGCACCGTCGTGTACCCGACGATCAGCTTGTTGGCGAACTCGGTGCCGAAGGTGCTGTTGAGCTCGATGGCCGTCGAGTTCGTCTCGTTCGGAAAGATTTCCGAGTTGTTCGAGAAGTTGATGTCGTCGGCATCGCTCTGGAAGGCGTCGATGTTATCGGCCTTCGTGTAGCTATGCCGGGCGCTCAGCTTGTGGTTCTGGTTGATATTCCAGTCCAGCTTGACGAGGAGCTTGTCATCGTCGAGGGTATTGGCCTTATCTCCGAAGTCTCCGGGATCGTAGCCGGCCTCATCGATAAGCGCCTGCCGGAGTTCCTCCAGCCGGTTGCCCGAATCGCCGGCATAGGACACATCGAACGGCTGCGGGGATTCCGACCGCAGGATCTCGACGTTGGCGAAGAAGAACAGCTTGTTCTTGATGATCGGGCCGCCGAGGCGGAAGCCGTAGCGGTTGTTGCTGAAGTCGGGCAGCTTCGTCCTGTCGCTTCCCGAACCCAGAAGAGCCGGCGGCGTCTTGCCGACGAGGTTTTCGTTGCGGAGGAAGTAGTAGGCCGATCCTTCGAAGCGGTTGGTGCCACTGCGCGTGACGGCGTTGATGGCCCCACCGGTGAAGCCGCCCTGCGTGACGTCGAAGGGCGAGACGGCGATCTGGAACTCCTCGATAGCATCGACGGAGATGGGCGTCGAGCCGGTCTGGCCGCCGTTGGTGCCCTGAGCCGAGAGGCCGAAGACGTCGTTGTTGACCGCTCCGTCGATGAAAATCGAGTTGAAGCGGTTGTTTTGCCCGGCAATCGAGATCGAGGGGCCGTCGTCGTCGTCGTTGCCGACGAACGCCTGGGGCGTCAGGCGGGTGAAGTCCGCCAGGTCTCGACCGATGGTGGGTACCCGCTGAATCGCAACCTCATCGATGTTAGTGGAAACGCCCGTCCGCTCATTGTCGAAAATCCCGCCGACAGCGACCACCTGCACTTCCCCCAGTTCGACGGGGTTCCCGCTCAACGTGGCATTGAGACGGTAGGTGTCGCCCAGGGTCAGCACGATGCCTTCGCGCACGAAGTTCTCGAATCCGACAAACGAGACGGTAACCCGATAGGGACCGCCTACGCGCATATTGCGCAGGTTGTAGGCCCCGTCGGTGTTGGTTGCAGTGCCATACTGCGAACCCGAGGGTAGGTGAACGGCCACGACGTTGGCTCCCGGTAGCGTCTCTCCAGCCTCATCAATGACCTGGCCTCTCATAGACGCTGTCGTCACTCCTTGTGCAAACGCGGTGATAGTCGCAAAGACCATCATGGCGAGCAGAAGAAGTCCTTTTGTAACAGCATGCTTCATATCGCTCTCCAAACAAAATTAGGGTGGGTGGATAGGAACCTTCCGTATTCAGAGCGAGATGCGAAGTCGAACGATCTACGGCAACAATGGTCGTAATTAAATGGCCCGGCTTAGCCTCTCTCCACGAATACATAAGGGTGATGGAAAAAGGACCCGATCCTTCGATACCCGAGCAACGAACTCCTTTTGCCCCTGGTGTCGATAAACCGGAGATGTCTCTACCCGGTAGCCCATAGTGTATTATAATCCGGAGTAGAGACCGTATGGAGAAAAGTACAATATGTCTCACCTCTTTTCAAAGCCCCCCTCTTCCATTCGGTGTACTCCTTAACAATGCGAATTAAGGGTTGAGAACCATATCGTCCGGTGTGTTTAGCAGCAGTGGA
>JBHHWM010000179.1:0-10172 GCA_046756545.1 Rhodothermales bacterium
GAAGCCGAACTCATCGAGCCTTCCAGATCCATTCTGCGCTTTGTCGCGGAGATGATGGGCAATGATCTGGAGGCGGTCGTGGTCGAAGGACATACCGACAACCGACCCATCCGGACGAGTAGATTTCCCTCAAACTGGGAGCTGTCTGCTTCGCGGGCGGCTTCTGTGGTACGTTTTCTGCTTGATGAAAGGCAGGTCCTTGAGCCGTCGCGCTACGTAGCTCTCGGTTTCGGGGAATACCATCCGGTGGATACCAATGACACCCGGGAAGGCCGGGCGCACAACCGACGTGTCGAGATATTTTTTAGTTGGGAACCATGGCAGAGCAAGATCAACTCGGAGCTGCAGCCGCTGAAGCCGCAGGAGCTCTTGAATCCATAGAGGAAGAAAAGCCCAGGCGAAAGGGGCGTTTTCTGATGATCCTGCTCCCCTTCCTGCTGCTGGGAATGGCGGGAGGAGGATGGGTTGCCTATAGCCAGTACCCCGTGTTCGCGTCGGTGCTCGGGGGAAGTACCAACCCTGAAGAAGAGGTCGAAAAACCCATCGAGTATGGGGAGTTCATGGAACTAGAGAACATGATCGTCAACCCCGCGGGTACCCAGGGGAAAAGCTATCTGATGATCAAGATCGGCCTGGAGAGCCCCAATGGTTCCGCGCTTCAGGAGATTACGGAAAGACAGGTGGTTGTGCGGGATACCCTGTTGAATATTCTCTCGACTCGTACCGTGGACGAGTTGTCGTCGATTGAACTCCGCATCGAGATAAAGCAAGAACTCCGTGAAGCGGTCAATAGGATCTTGCAGAAGGGAGAGGTCAGCCGGCTCTACTTTACCCAGTACGTGTTGCAGGGCTGATAAACTGGTGAACTACTATGGCAAAGCCGCTAAGTCAGGAAGAAATTGATGTTCTCCTACAGGCGCGGAGTCAGTCTCCCGGGGCGGTGCCGTATGATCAGGAGGCGCTCGATTCGATGATGCGGGCGGACACGAAGGACCGTGTCCATCCGTACAACTTCAAGCGTCCTCGTCTTTTTGCGCAAGATCAGATGCGCGTGCTTCACCACGTGCACGAGTCGTTTGCGCGGGACTTCTCGGTATACCTCTCGGCTCAGCTACGCACGATCGTCGACATCAGTCTTACGGCAGTGGATCAGGTACTCTATTCCGAGTACGTAATGTCCAGTGCGCCACCGTCGGCGCTATACGTAGTCGACGTGCAGGACATGAGTCATAAAATGCTGTTCGAGATCGACCCGCGTCTCGTGATTTTTACTATTGAAAAGCTCTTTGGAGGGCCGGGCGAATTTCTGCGGATGCCGCGCGAAGTATCTCAGATTGAACAGCGGATTATGAGCAAGGTGATGGCGCGCGCCTACAGCGAAGTGGAGCGTGCCTGGAAGCAGGTGTTTTCGATCAAGATCCGGGAAACAGCCTTTGAATCGAATGCGGAGTTCGTCCAGATTATGCCCAGCGTAGAACCCGCGCTCGTGGCTACGTTCGAAGTCACCGTGTATGAGCAACGGTCCTTTATCAACGTCTGCTACCCCTATCTCCTGCTCGAGCGCATGTTGGGACGAGCGGGCATGAAGCAGTGGATTTCGAGCGCCACGTCTCAGGTGGCTCCCGAAGTGCGTACGCGCTACGAAGATACGCTTCGCACCATCATCGTTGAGATGCACGCCGAACTGGGCCGGGCGCGGCTGCCCGTCAATGAGTTGGTGCACCTGGAAGTTGGCGACGTCATTCCGTTACAACGACGCGTCACCGAGCCTATCAAAATCTATGTAAGCTCGAAAGAGAAATTTCAGGCAGCAGCCGGGCGGGCTGGCAAGTACCGCGCGCTTCGCATTCTCAAAGTAAACGAACCTCAACAGGTACAGGAAATCGATGAACTCTTTTAACCTCAAACCCCTCATTGCCCCGGCAGAGGAAGCACTGCAGTCGTTTCTTGCAACGCTTCTCGGTGAGGAGGCTTCGTTTCAGGTCAGCGACCCGGAGCGGATGACGTTTGCAGAGGCCGGGTTCTCAACGATGGAGTACCTGGTCATGTTCAACTCCGGGACCGAAGATGAGCGCTTCGCCATCGTGTTGGATCCTCAGTGGCTGCCTCTCGTGTCGAAAGCGATGCTCGGCGAGAGTATGGAAGTCGGGGAGGAAGGTGCCGACGACCTCATGCGTGAGTTGGCCGGGCAAGGCTACGGAGCGATACGCAACCACTTTGGAATGATTGGCGTGCGCCTGCCGGATGCGTCCTTTGATGTTCTGACACACGGAAATCAGGTATCAGCCGATCAACTTCCGAGTGATCTGTGGAAGATCGCGTTCTCCACTCAGATCGGCGAGCAGACACTGGACGGCATGATATTTCTCCCCGATGCTCCGGAAGAAGAGCAGGAAGAAAGCCTTGAGTCCGTGATTATAGGCAGGCAGCCCGCAGCCGGAACGCCGCAGCCGTCGGTCGCGGTGGCGTCGGCGTCCTTTCCGGAACTGGGCGTGGAAACCATCGGTGGCGACGGCGAAAACTTCGGTCTCTTGGCCGAGGTCGAACTCGAAGTGACCGTCGAACTCGGGCGGAGAAAACTGCCGCTCGCCGATATCCTGCGGCTGACCACCGGCAGTGTGATCGAACTGGAAAACCTTGTGGGAGAGCCGCTGGAAATTTACGCCAACGGTCGCCTCATCGCCGAGGGCGAAGCGGTGGTCATCGACGAACAGTTCGGCATTCGCATCACACGCCTGGCTTCCGAGAAACAAAGGACTAAAGCATTTCTCTAGCGTGTAGGGTTTGGAGCTTGTGGCCCAAACAACGTGTGAGCCGATCCCGGCAACCCGAAACGGCACTGTTTTCGCGGTAAGGCATCGACGTTCGCATCCCGCATACCGACTGCGTGTTTTGTGAGCCTCACACTGAAACTCATGCCTTCGCGCCCGCAAAATGTTCCGTATACATCGACGCGCCAACCTCCAGTCCGCTGCCCCTGATCGCGCCCGGCAATTGCTTAAGCGGGCCTTGCTCTTCGGGGCCGGACTGGTGCTGCTCTGGCTGGCTGTTCAATTAGCTCCGGGTCCTTCTCTCTCCGAAACGGCAGAGCCTCAGGCCGTGGTGTCGGGTGCGATGGAGGAGGGAGGCCGTTCAAGCCCTGCTGCGCTGCAATTCCTTTCCTGGGGCAATGTCGCCGCTCTGGTCTTGCTCGCAGGTGGAGGAGGCCTGGCCTATTACCTTCGCCGTCGATCCAGGGGAGGTAGAGGCCCGGCGACCCTCATCCAATCGGTGGGACACCTGGTCTTGTCTCCAAATCAGCAACTCCGGCTGATTCGATGCGGAGACGAAGTGCTCCTGCTGGGTGTAGCCTCCGGCCAGATTACCCTGCTCAAGACCTATGCGGGTGATGCCTTCGGTGCTGAGAAGGTACAACCTCCAGGAGAGATGATGGAGGCCCCGCCGAATGTCTCCGCGATGTCGCCGCATGCGCCCCAGGCGCAGGGGCCTTTTGCACGCGTCTTGCAGCAGCAGATGGGGCGATACCTCAATACTCAGCAGACCCAGGCACCATGCTAAAGTCAATAGGTTCTCTACGTAGTGTAGGAAGCGTGTTGGCCGTGCTGGTCATGGTGATGGTCTGCCTCGTGCCCGATACGGCACAGGCCCAAACGGTTCCACCCGACTCGACCGGCACTACGGGATCGGCGTTCACGTTCTTGCCCCAGGTAAACCTGGGAGGAGGTGAAGAGGAGGATTTCGCGCTTCCGATCCAACTGCTGCTGCTGATCACGGTCCTGTCGCTGGCACCAGCCATCATCATCCTGATGACGAGCTTTACCCGGCTGATGGTGGTCTTCAGTATTCTCCGGACGGCCATGGGCATGCAGCAGTCGCCGCCGGCGCAGGTGATGGTGGGGCTGGCACTGTTCCTCACGCTTTTCATCATGTATCCGGTGTTCAAGACGGTCCATGACGACGGGCTGGCTCCGTATATCGCCGGTGAGATTACCCAGCAAGAAGCCTTCGACCGGGCCGGGCGGCCGATGAAGCAATTCATGCTGAATCAAACTCGGGAAAAGGATCTCATGCTGTTCATGGATCTGTCGGACATCGAGGCCTTTGACACGGCGGACGACGTGCCCCTGCATGTGCTGGTGCCGGCTTTTGTCATTAGCGAACTCCGCATCGCGTTTCAAATCGGTTTTATGATCTTTCTGCCGTTCCTCATCGTGGATCTCATCGTGGCGAGCGTGTTGATGAGTATGGGGATGATGATGCTACCTCCCGTGATGATCTCGCTGCCCGTCAAATTGCTGTTATTCGTTCTCACCGACGGATGGTACCTGATCGTTGAATCAATCGTGTATGGATATATGGGCGGATAAGCGATGGATCGGGAATATACCTGTACATAGTGCCGCTGTGTCCTAAAGAAAACACCACACGGACCCTCAAGAATCATGAATACGGACGTTGCGCTCTTCTGGGTGAAGGAAGCCATGCAAACCGCCATGTTGCTGACCCTGCCCTTATTGGGGGCGGCTCTGATGGTTGGATTGATCGTAAGCCTGTTCCAGGCCATCACCTCCATGCAAGAGATGACCCTCAGTTTCATTCCCAAAATCCTGGCAGTGGCCCTGGTGTTGCTCATCCTCGCCCCATGGATGATAGAAATCCTGACGGACTTCGCCTCCAACGTATTTCATTTTATCACGAACGTATCGCACTAGCGATGGTGTTCATGGGGGTAGATAATAAGCCTGCTCTCACTGGGTAACCCCGAATCGTCCTCCCGTCGTGCCGGTCATCAATCCCGAATATCTCCTGAGAATCTTCCTGGTATTTGTCCGGATCAGCGGATTGATTGTTGCCGCGCCGTTTTTCGGGCATGGGTCGGTGCCGGTGCGGGTCAAGATTCTGCTTGGTTTCTTGCTGTCCTATGCACTCGTCGGGATCGTGCCGGGGCCGCTTCCCCCGAACGTGGAGCATCCGGCCGCGCTGGCTGCCGCCGTCGTTGTAGAGGTCCTGACGGGGTTGGCCCTCGGATACGCTACACAGTTCATCTTCTGGTCGGTCCAGTTTGCCGGGGAAGTCATCGGTTTTCAGATGGGGCTGGCTATGGCCCAGGTCTACAACCCCCTCGAAGGGGGGTACGCCAACCCGCTGGGTCGGATACTGAGTCTTTCCTTTCTGATCGTATTTATCATGATCGACGGCCATCACCACATTCTTCGGGGGCTGGTGACGTCGTTCGAGGTGGTGCCGCTGGCCGGGGCCAACGTGGCCGCCACCGGGCCGCTCCTGCTGAAGTGGACGGGGGCGCTATTTCTCACGGCGCTCCGGATAGCCTCTCCTTTTATGATCACGATCTTTCTTGTTGATGTGACGCTCGGTGTGTTTGCCCGCGTCGTGCCGCAAGCCGATCTCTTCTCCGTAGGATTGCCGCTCAAGCTGCTCGTCGGTCTCGGTATGGTGGCATACTTCCTTCAGAATTTTTTCCCGGCTATACCCAATCTCATCGCCCAGATGCTGGAGGATATGCTGAATCTCATCGAGGTGTTGATTCCGGTATAAGCGATCTGTAGACACCGGCTTCTTGAGAGCCGACCCCCGGAAATCCTTTCCTCAGTTGCGCTTTCTTTTCCGCTCCGAAACGGCTTCCGGCGTTGGGATCATACGGGGCGAGTGCCTTCATCTCGTATTCTTAAGCAGGTCCTCACTCCCTCGCGATACGGCACTCTTTTCTCTGGCGACATGGACGCCACGAAGCTTGCAAAACGGCGTGTATGAGCGACGGACCGGACAAACACGAAAAGGTATTTGACCCGACTCCCCAGCGGATAAAGAAGGCCAGGGAAGATGGGAATGTGATGCGATCCCGCGAGATCGTATCGGTCGGGATGTTGATCATCGGGCTCAGTGTGATGGCGGGCGGTGCCCCGTTTGCCTTCGGGGTGCTCAAGGCGCTGGCTGCGTCGCTCTTTCAGGGGGCGGCTTCCACGACGGTCAACCAGATGTCGACCCCTTCCATATTCATGTATGTCGGCTCTCGGCTCATGGTCATCATTCTGCCGTTTTCGCTGGCGTTGATGGCCGCGGCCGTCAGCCTCAACGTGATGCAATCAGGCTGGAATATGGCTCCCAAAGCCCTGGAACCCAAGGCCAGCCGTCTCAACCTGATAGAGGGAATCAAGCGCCTTTTTTCATCGAAAGGGCTCTTCGACTTCGGGAAGTCGCTGGCCAAGATCCTGGTGGTCGGTCCCATTGCCTATATGACCATCTCGGGTCGGCTGCCCAAGATCCTGATGCTGCATACGCTGCCCATCGAGAGCATCCTGAAGACCGCCGGAGGCTGGATCTTGATCCTGATAGCCCAGATGCTCCTGGTATTGCTCCTGCTTTCGGGGATCGACTTTGCCTTCGAAAAATATCGCTACAAGAAAGACCTGATGATGAGCGCGAAGGAGTTGAAAGATGAGGCCAAAGAATCGGAAGGGGACCCACAGATCAAGGTCAGGCGACGCCAGATCGCACGCGAAATGCTGCGGCGTCCGCGCATGGATCACGCCGTGCTACAGGCCGATGTGGTGGTGACCAACCCGACGCATTATGCCGTGGCCTTGCACTACGATCCGGAGGAATCACCGGCTCCTCGCGTGCTGGTGAAAGGCATCCGCAAGCGGGCGCTTCGCATCAAGGAGCTGGCCGCCGAATACGAGGTCCCCATGATCGAAGATCGCCCTTTGGCGCGGGCCTTGTATAACACGGTGGAGGAGGATCAAGAAATACCAGAAGAACTGTACCCCGCCGTGGCTACCATCCTGGCCGAGGTCTATCGCCGTCGAGATACGTGAAGAGAGCGAAAGCACGCAGAGAGAACCCCGTGATGGTATGAAAAACCTCCACACAGACGAGCACCCTCTGGCAGGATGCAAAGACACGGTATCCTCCTCACCAAGGATGCACAAGTAAAAGATCTCTACGAACACATTGTCGAGTAAAGCTGCCCAGAGCGTCCTGCCCGCAAAGCCCTTCAAGATGGCGGGTGGCGAAGTGATGATCGCGTGCGCCGTGGTCTTCATTCTGCTGGTGATGGTGGTTCCGCTGCCGACATTTATGCTCGACTTGTTGCTGGCAACCAACATCACGCTGAGCCTGGCGGTGTTGCTGACGGCGTTTTATGCCAACCGTCCGCTGGAGTTTGCCATCTTCCCCGGCTTGTTGTTGATGACCACGTTGTTCAGGCTGTCGCTCAACGTGGCTTCCACGCGCCTCATCCTGAGCAATGCCGATGCCGGGGCGCTGATCTCGGCCTTCGGGCAGTTCGTGGTGTCGGGCAATTATGTGGTCGGGGGGATCATCTTCCTGGTGCTTGTCATCATCAACTTCGTCGTTATCACGAAGGGGTCGGGGCGTATTGCCGAAGTGGGGGCGCGTTTTACGTTGGATGCCTTGCCCGGCAAGCAGATGGCCATCGACGCCGACCTGAACTCAGGATTGATCGACGAGGCGGAAGCGCGGCAGCGACGGGAGGACGTCAGCCGCGAGGCCGATTTTTACGGGGCCATGGACGGTGCCAGCAAGTTCGTTCGCGGCGATGCCATTGCCGGGTTGATCATCACGGCCATCAACATCGTGGGCGGGTTGATCATCGGAGTGGCCCAGCACGGTCAGTCCTTTGCCGATGCCGCGAGCACCTTCACGCTGTTGTCCATCGGCGACGGCCTGGTTTCGCAAATCCCGGCCCTGCTCATTTCGACCGCCGCCGGTATCATCGTTTCCCGCGCCAGCAGCGACGGTAACCTGGCGCAAGACGTACAGGGTCAGCTTTTCAAGAAACCCTCTCCGCTTATCATCACAGGAGGCTTCCTGGTGCTGCTGGGGCTGGTGCCCGGCCTCCCGGTGTTGCCCTTCTGGTTCCTGGCCGGAGCCATGATGTTGCTGGGGCGGCATCGACTCCAGGTTCAGGGCAAGGAAGAAGCAGAAGCCGCCCTGCTGGAGGCCTCGCAGATAGAACCCGAACCCGCAGAAACTCCCGCCGATCTCTTGCTGGTCGATCCGCTCGAACTGGAGATAGGCTATGCGCTCATCTCCATCGTCGATCCGGGGCAGCAAGGCGATCTGTTGGAGCGGGTCAAAATGCTTCGCCAGCAACTCGCGCTCGAACTGGGTATCGTCATCCCTCCGGTGCGTATCCGGGATAACGTGGGCCTGGGGGCCAACCAGTACGTGATCAAGTTGCGCGGCAACCCCATCGGCCAGGGCGAAGTGTTTCCGGGGTACCACCTGGCGCTGTTAATCGACGAGACGGACGAGGGGCCACCCGGTATTCGGGTACAGGATCCGACGTTCGGGCTTCCGGCAATCTGGTGTGCCGAGCGGAACTTGCCCGAAGTCGAACGCATGGGATTGACCGCCGTCGAAGCGCCTGCCGTAGTCACCACGCATTTGCTCGAAGCCTTGCGCAAAAACGCCCACCTTCTACTCGACCGGCAGGAAGTCAAGAAGCTGATCGACAAGGTGAAGGAGACTTCGCCTGCGCTGGTCGAAGAGTTGGTGCCGAATGTATTGCAGATCGGGGCGATCCAGAAAGTGCTCAAGCGATTGTTGCAAGAGCGTATTCCCATCCGGGATCTCGTGTCCATCCTCGAATCCCTGGCCGATCACGCGCCCGTGGTAAAGAGTGTGGAGGTGCTCATCGAGTATGCGCGGTCTGCCCTGGCTGCCACCATCACGCGGCAGTTTTCCGGGGAGGACGGGACCCTACGCGGATTTGTGCTGGATCCCATGTTGGAACAGCACTTGCTTGAGCGTGCCAAAGCAGGAGAGTTTAACCCGAACACGCTGGGCCTGGAACCGGAACGGGCCGAAGCCTTCATCCGAGAGGCGGATCGATTGGCCAAACGCCTGATTGGAGGCGGACATCCTCCGGTGCTGCTCACCTCGCCGGTGCTTCGTCCTACGCTGTTCAACTTTCTCTCGCCGATGCTCCTCGACATTGCGGTGTTGTCCTACAACGACTTGCTGCCGGACGCATCCGTCGAAGTCGTCGATCAACTGAAATTGCCGTAATGATGTGATGATGCGCACAGACATCGAACGAAGAAATCAAGGGTTCCGATACACTGACGCATTATTTGCTCCCTGATCCATGAAGGTCAAGACCATTACCGGTTCTAGTATCCACGCCGCACTCGCCGAAGCGCGACGATTGCTGGGCGACAACGTTGTGCTGTTGGAATCTACCCCTCCGACCGACTCGGAGCCGGCCCGCATCACGGTGTTGGCCGATGCGGCTACGCTTCGGGAAGCCGCTGTGCCTGCACAGGTAGCCCGTCGGGCGATAGAAGAGACGGCTCCTCTGGTCCAGGCCGGGTATGGGTATGGGGCCATTCAGCGTTCGCAGAGAGGGTTGCAAAGCCAGGAAGAAAATGCCCGGCTTAACGAAAGTTTTTCCCCGGCGGGAGACGACAGGTATCAGACGCCCCCGGCGGCGTCATCTCGCGTGTCGCCCGCTGCGAGGAGGCCGGGTCGCGCCCGTCTCTTCCCCGAGGCTGCGGAGGAGATCAGGCCCGCCAATCCACCCGGGGCTCCTTCCTCGACGGTTCGACTTGAGAAACTCTTCGAAGCCCAGCTCATGCTGATCCACGAGCGGCTTGAAGATATGGAACGCCGCCTGGCCGGTGCCGTCATCGGCGCGTCGCAACGCTGGGTGACGCATCCGCTGTTTGCGGCCCTCCTGGCCCAGGGCTTTCAGCCCGCCACGGTCGCATCGCTTTTCGATAGCCTGGTCGAAAAAGGGTTTCAGGTAGATGAAGACGAGGAAAAACTGAAATGGTCGCTGGCTAATGAAGTACGTCACCGGCTGACCATGCCGGCTGCCAGGCAAACCAACGGCACCCAGGTATTCATCGGCCCGAGCGGGGCCGGAAAGACGACCCTGCTGCTCAAGCTGGCTACCCACCCCGATTTCTTCGCCCGGCGCAATCCGACCATCATTGCCATCCGGCCCGAAGATACGACGGCGATGCCTTTCCAGGATCCGGTAGAACTGTACCGGCGGTTCGGCCTGCCTGTGCAGAGTGTGCAGACCGAGGAGGAGATGCACCAGGCGCTCACCCGGCTGGCGTCATTCGACCAGGTGCTGATCGATACGCCCCCCATACCGGCGCACGAAGGCCGGGCGCGCA
>JBHHWM010000180.1:0-10163 GCA_046756545.1 Rhodothermales bacterium
CAATGACTTCCCGCAGCGTCATCGCTTCGGTTTTCAGCCCTCCCCGGCGCAGGAAGGCGTTCCATTGCGTCTGCTTCGTCGGATCATCGGCGAACTCGGCGGTCAGGGCAAGCGGAAGTGTAGACGGCAGCGGCGTGCCCCGACGCTCAAACGTAGCTGTGATTGCTCGCACGAGCGTCGGTCCGTCGAAAGCGAAATGGCCGGATAGATACCAGAGATCGTAGAAATCCTTCATTCGGCTGTTGGTGATGCCGAGTTCGACCATCGCCTGAAATTTCTCCGCCACCACGGTCTCCCTTGGGTAGACCGGCAGCGCAGGTGCTGGAAAGTCTAGCAACACCGGAAAGTCTTCTTTTGCCGGAGCCGGGATGATCGCGTCGCCGAATCCGATGTCGATCTGTAGCGGGAGGCGTGCCGAACCGAGGCGAGCTACCACAGTGACGCGCACCCCATCGTAGATCTGATCTTCACGGATGGCCCGACCCTGGATGGTCTCCGGGTGGAACACGATGCCATCCTCCACCTCGACCGCTACGGTGCAGATTTCCCGAACGACTGCTTCCAGATGGGCGATCTCGCTGGAACCGAAGGCCAGCAGATCCAGGTCGCGCGTGGTGCGGTGGAATTCCCCTTTCCAGAGCAGAAACAGCATCGCGCCCTTGACGACGAAGCGATCCCGATGCAGAGACTGGCTGAGGCGGTAGAGGAAGCGCTCCAGGACGTAGCGGGTTAGCAGGACCTGGTAGTCCTCCTCCTGCGCCCGCGCCCGATTAAGCAGGCGCTGTCGCACCGAGACAGCCACATTGGACGGTTGACTTCTCGCCATGGTAGTGCTCCTACGAAAGCATGTCCAGGTAGGGGCGCATTACCCGATCCACCCGGTCGATCTTTGCGAAGTGCCACAGCGCGTCGAGGCCCTGACGATGCAGGCGGCGGTAGTCGCGCAGTGCTTCGGTCGCCACGTCCAGGCCGATCTTATTCCTGAATTTGAAGCAGTCGGCGACGGTCTTGGCCGCGCTGTAGACGCGCACGGCGACGCCCTCGATCTCGTGCGTCTCGATGCCGGCTTCGAAGGCTTCTCCCGACATATAGACGAGGCGTAGCGGGACCGTCAGCCCCTCCGGACGCCATGCCTTCTGCTCGATGGCCATCCAGACCGCTCGGGGGAGTTGGGTCGTGAGGTTGTGGAAGCGGAGGGCGGAGAGGAGACAGACGACCCCCTGAGGAACGCGCGTGCTTGCCTCGGCCAGGTCGTGGTGCTCGGTCAGGTCATGGTCGGGCAAGGCATAGAGGCCACGTCCGAGCCGGACAAGTTCGCCGCGTTGGTAGAGGCGGTGGAGATACTGCCGGGGCAGGCCGTAGCGATCGAGTTCTCTGGGGCGCACGATACCGCGCTTACGGACGATGGCGAGCACCTGGTCAAGGACAGAATCGGACATGGGTTTGTAAGAAATCCTCGGTGATTGTCTATATATACCGAGGATTTGACACAAAGTGTCCACCCTTCGCATTACCGTAACGATTTGTTTTGTACCAGACGCTGGAATTCATCTCGCAGACGATGTGTTTCCTCTTCTTGATCGATGTGTTTAGCGCGTTCTTCAAGATCGTGGAGTTCTGGCATCTCTGCGGAGTGCATAGTGGTGCACCCGTTGAATGCCATGCTCATCCCGATGAATGCCTAACAGGTAATCGGTTCCGATTTCGAAAGGCTGAAAGCTTGCCGGGGTCTCCACCACACCCATCCACTGTCCCTCTCGGTTGAACACATACCAACGGGGATCATGATCCCAGGCAGGACGATACGCCTCCACCCATAGATGTTCTTCTGCATCCACCAAAAGCGACTGATACACGGGTAAGCGCTCCGGAAAAGGAGCCTCACTAAGAAAGGCTTCCCATCTTGCCCGGCGTTCGTGGCCAGGAGGATAGTCCGCAAGTAAATCCTGGCCGTACTGATCTCTCATAGGACCATCGACCGCTTTGTCTGCTACGTTCCACCGGAGTATCCTGACCAACTGGCCTTCTTGATCATATTCTTCAATCTCAGCTCTTCGACCTGTACCAAGGTATACGTGCTCGCTCGACGTGGCTACAGATGGTCCGGTGGTCAACGGCAGATAGGGAAAGCTGACTATTCCTTCAGCTTTCAGCCCCCACCGTTGCCGGGCTGGTAAGAGCCGAAGCCGCGTCCTATACGCGCCCTGCGTCGTATGGATATAGTATCGCATGGTGTCGGAGAGAACGCGCCCCGTGTCGTTCCAGCCAAAGCCTAGCGTCCCGCTGAGGGTAATGAGGTGGTCTCGGCCCAACAAGGCCGTGGCTATTGGATTGTGCTCATCTGCTGTTGGAGCGATTTGGGAGGTCCTCACGTATCTTCCTTCAGCATCATACACCGATATGCGGTACGCTGCATCGCCAGCGACAAGGGTGTCTCCTTCGGATACCCCCAGGAAACTGATGTATTCAAATTCGCCCGGCCCCTGCCCTTTCCGTCCGACGCTGCTCAAGTAGCTTCCCGTATGGTCGTAAAAGCGGAGCTCGGATGCCCTCCCCTCCGCGACCACGATCCGTCCATCGCTGAGCTGACGCACCCCGGTTATGGCGGCGAAGAGATACGCCGGATCGCCCTCCAACTCGCCAATGGAAAAAGCGGGCGTTGCGTCGACCTGCCATCCTGTATCAGCATCCCATGCTGGTGATAGGTTATCGATGATCGTGACGCCGGAGCTATCTTGGACCGCGATGGGTGAAGGCGTGCCAGGCTGTTGCGCACAGCCTATAAGCATGATAGCGAAGAGAGGGAGGAGGTAAAGTGAGCGTAATTGGGTTGCTTTCATGGTTCTGATCAGGTTAAGGGAGGACCTTGTTTGCAGACGGTTAGTGTGTAGTGTAGGCGTACGACAAGCAGCGTATGTCGAGTAGAACACTGTATCGAGGTGGTTGGAAGGAGTACGGCATGGTTTCTTCAGTCCTCAATGACGACCCGATACCGCCGTACCTGGGGATGGGGTGACGAGAGCACCGTGTACAGCTTCCCCTCTGTGTCAACATGAACCGGTCTTCCGATCTCAGGCGTTGACGTGTTGTCCCAGGTTAACGAGAGCAGGAACCGACCCTCCGGATCAAACAGGTCCAACGAACACGCGAATGTGACCTCCGGGGCGTTGCCTGCTAACTGAAGCTGTAGCTGGGCATCCGGGTCTGAGACGTTGGTCGGCCACGAGGCGCGGCTGAGCCAGTGCCCCGTGGCCAGGCGAAAGGGCGCCCCCAGGCTGCCGTAGGTACCAACTGAACTACCGCTGGAGCGGTTTACGATGCCCGGCGGCATCAGGTAATCCACGTTGCGGGAGACCACTCGCTGGAGCGTTCCCGACAAGTCATAATACTGTAGCTCATACGTATGACTACTACCGGCGACGATCCCATCGGCCGTTGCCCGGATGTCGATCCCCACGCCTACCCCAGGGGGAATCTGCAAGCCCTCACTACGATCAATCGTAAACTCCATTTTCTTCTCCCAGCGTTCTCCCACGTCGAGGATGACGACTTCTGCCCCGACGAAGCCAGCGGCGAACTTATCGAGGACAAGCGAGTGGGGCGGCAGAAAGCTTTCGATATGGACCGAACTGAGATCGTATTCAGCCAGCATGTGGCTCTTCAGAAAGGTGCCGTTTGTATCGAAGCGGTCAATCCTGTTACCACCAAGGTTGGCGACGTAGAGCGTGGAGGCGCCATCCCAGGCCAGGCCGCGCACCCTGTAAAACTCGCCGGGTCCTTCTCCCTCGCGCCCGGTTGACCACCGAACGGAACCATCGGGGTGAAAGGAGACGAGGCGGTTGTCGCGGCGGTCCAGGACATAGACATGGCCCTGATCATCGGTGACGACATCGGCGATGCTGGAGAGCAGAGCTGCTGCGGGTTCTTCTTCCGCCCCGAAAGATTGCTCCAGTTCAAAACGGAGCGGAGTGGGATTGCGGTCGTGCCAGAGCCCGGATTCTGGGTTGTTCACATAAAGGACGCCATCGCGTTCCTCTATGACGTCGGGCGTGTTGCAGGCGCTGAGGCCCAGGAGTGTGAAGAGCACTGCCCCTGTAAGGATGAAGCGGAAGGTCATGGCACGTTCGGTTTCGTGAACAGCATTTTTATTGGCCGTTGGACTTTCTTGCCGTAAACGTGTAGAGCACGGGCACGACCAGCAGCGTCAGCAGCGTCGCACTGCATAGACCGCCTACAATCGCAATGGCCAGCGGGGCACGCAGTTCAGCTCCTTCGCCGAAGCCCAGTGCCAGTGGCAACAGGCCCAGCACCGTCGTGATCGTCGTCATCAGGATCGGGCGTACCCGGTCATGACCTGCTTCGATGACGGCCTTGCGCAGTGGCATCCCGACGGCCCGGCGCTGGTTGATGAAGTCCACCTTGATGATCGCGTCGTTGACCACGATCCCCACCAGCACCACACACCCCGTCAGGCTCATCAGGTTAACCGTCTGTGCCGTCACCCACAGCACCAGCGCCACCCCGGCGGCGGCCAACGGCACCGCCATCAGGATCACGAAAGGCTGAAGCAGGCTCTCGAACTGGGCTGCCAGGATCAGGTAGACCAACAGCAGACTCAGCAGCAGGCTCAGGCCCACCGCGCGCAGGCTCGACTGGAACGCTTCCGTAGCGCCGCCTACTCGTCCCCGCACACCCACGGGCAATACGGCCTCGAAGGTCTCTTCGACAGCCTGATCAGCCGAGGCCAGGTCGGCATCTAACGCGATGTCTGCTGTCAGGCGTACGATAGGGGCCTGGTCGATGCGCGCCAGCGCAGCAGGCAATTCCACAAACTCGGCTTCGATGAACGTGCTCAGGGGTAAGAGACCGTTGGGGGTGGGAATGCGCTCGGCCAAGAGCTTCTCTATCGAGTCGATGTGCCGCGACCGGATGACGATGGGAATCTCTTCGTTGACCGTTCGTAGCTCTGTAGCCCGGCGGCCTCGGGCACTGGCTTCCAGGTAGGCTGTCACGATGGACGGGCGCACGCCGAAGCGTGCCATGTTGTCGCGGCGGAAGCGGAGGCGGTAGGCGGGGACGGCGGCGGCCTCGGCCAGACGTACGTTGGCTAGCTCTGAGCGATGCTGGAGGGCTTCCAACACCCGATCCACGACAGCGTCGGCTTCGCGGCGGTCTTCGCTGACAAGGTCGATCAACAGGTCGGCATCGTCGGAGGAGAGGAGGGCTTCGAGCTGCGTTTGCACCTGCTGGGCCTCCAGGCTCATGTCCGCTGGTAGGTCTAACGCCTGCACCTGGGCAATGACCGCTTCCGAGCGCATGTTTTGAGGCAGCAAGAGAACAAGATCGCCCTCGTAAGGCGGGCGCGGATCCAGGTCTAGACGGGCCTCGTCGCGCTCGCCCAGGTCAGCCAGCACGTGTCCGGCGAGCCCGCGAGCAAGCAGTTGGGCTTCTAAGGCATCGGCGCGGGCGCTCACGAGGGGCAAATCGGCGTCGGGCGGCAAGGCCAGGCGCACTTCAACGCGGCCCTGGTCGGCTTTGGGAATCACCTCTCGCGGCAACGCCCATGCCAGCACACCGGTTGCGAGCAGAAGGGCTGCGCAGGTCATGATCACCCAGCCTCGCCGATCCAGACTCCAGACCAGAGCACGTTCATACGCGTCCAGCAAGAGACGGCGTTCCTTCTGCCTCTCTCCCTCTCTCCCATTCACCCTCTCTCTACCTCGGGAGGCAATCAGCGGAACGACCGTCAGCGCTACCAGCAGTGAGGCTAGCAGGGAGCACACCACCGCCAACGACTGATCCCGAAACAGCCGACCGGCCAACCCCTCCACGAACGTGATCGGGAGAAAGACGGCTATTGTGGTCAATGTGCTTGCCGTGATAGCGCCAGCCACCTCCGCAGCCCCCTGACGCGCCGCATCCAGAGGCGAGAGCCCCTCCTCCCGCAGCCGGGCGATGTTCTCGACGACGACGATGGCGTTGTCCACGAGCATGCCCACGCCAAGGGCCAGCCCACTGAGCGAGATCAGGTTGAACGTGACCTCGAATACCTCGAAGAGCACCAGCGTGATACCCAGCGACAGCGGCACGGCTACAGCCACGGCCAACAGGGCGCGTGGACGACGAAGAAACACGAACAGCACGATGATAGCCAGGAGGCTGCCCAGCAGCACGGCCTGTGTTACACCACCGATGGCCTGCTCAATGAAGAGGCTCTCATCAACAACCACGTCCAGGCGGATGCCGGGCAATTCCGCCTCCAACTCACCCAGTACCCGGCGGACCTCCTCGGCGGCCCGCACCGTGTTGGCATCCGGGCGACGTTCGACCAGCAGCAGCAGCGTCTCGGCTCCGTCGAGGCGGACCAGGCCCCGGCGCTCTTCTACGCCCTCGTGCACCTCGGCTACATCGCGCAATCGTACGGGTGTTGATCCCGTCTGGGAGATGACAGACGCAGCAATATCGTCGGTGTTTTGGAACTCGCCGCTGACTTCGACGGCATAGCGGAAGGGGCCGCGCCGGATCACACCGCCGGGGAGGGCTACGTTGGCGGCCTGGAGGGCGCTGCTGATGCGGTCGATGCCGATGTCGTAGGTCGCCAGGCGGTTGGGATCGACGAGGATCTCGATGCGGCGTTCAAAGCCGCCGGTGACACGGACGCGGGCGATGTCGCGGAGTTGTTCGAGGCGCCGGGCGATGACCTCACGCCCGATCTGTTTCAGGCCGACAAGGTCCTGGGGATCTTGATTATTAGAATTTGGGCTGGGGTCTTCCACACGACGCAACTCGCTCTCCGCTCCACGCCCTCCGCCCTCCGCCTCGCGCAAGGCAACCATCATGATGGGCCGCTCGCTGGGATCGAGGTGCAGCACAACGGGGCGCTCCGCTTCGTCGGGTAACGCGTCACCCAGGCGGTCGATCTGCTCCCGCACGTCGAGCAGGGCCAGGTCCAGCTTGGCATTCCAGCCAAAGTCGAGGCGGACGAGGCTGCCGCCGAGCAGGCTGCGGGAGGTGACACGCAGCAGGCCCGCTGTTCCGGCCACCGCTTCTTCGATGCGTTCGGTGACAGCGCGTTCGACGCGGTCGGGAGGCACGTCGGGATAGGCCGTCCAGACGACGAGGCCGGGATAGCGCAGATCGGGCAGGAGCGCCACAGGCAGGCGCACATAGGCAACAGCGGCCAGCACGACGAGCAGGACGTAGAAGGCCGTGACGGTGACGGGACGTCGAAGACAAAGCGAGATGAGCGACTTCATACAGACTGGTAGCGACCTGCAAAGGAAAGCGTGGCAGTGTTATGGAAAAGGCCTCTACCGCACGGTAGCCACCTCGACGGGCGCATCGTGGGCCAGGGCGAAGTGCCCGGCCACGGCCACCGTGTCGCTCGGGCTGAGGCCTTCGATGATCTCTACCTCGTCGCCCGAGCGTGCGCCGACGGTGACATAGACCCACTGAGCGCGTCCCTGTTCGATGCGGAAGACCAGATCCCGTCCCTGGCGGACCAGCACAGCTTCAGCGGGCACGACGAGGCGCTCCTTCAGGCGCTGGGTCTCCAACTCGACGTAGGCAAAGAGGCCCGCGATGAGTTGGCCTTCAGGGTTGGGTACGGCCACGGTGACGCGGCCGGTGCCGGTCTTCGGATCGATGCTGGGGTTGATAGCATAGATGGTGCCGGAAAAGACAGCATCGTCCAAAGCAGGCACGCGCACGCGGGCCGTCGCGCCATTGCGTAGCCGGACGAGGTCGGCTTCGAGCACGTCTACCTCCACCTTCATACGATCATCGTCGAGCAGTGTGAGCACCGGGTTTCCTGGCCCGATGCGCTGCCCGACTTCGACCTCCAGGTCAGCGACGCGTCCACGGAACGGGGCGGTGAGCTGCGTGCGACTGAGTGCCAGGCGGGCGCGTTCGACGCGCTGCTCGGCCTGCGTTAGGCCGGCAAAGACGGCCTGCACGGCTTCCCGTTGCACCCCGGAGGTGACCTCCGCCAGGCGGAAACGGCGTTTTATCGCTTGTAGGTCGCCCGACGAAATCTCGCCGTGCGCAAACGCTTCCACGGCATCGCGGTAGGCGGCGCGAGCCTGGGCGAGGCTGGTGGTGTCGTCCGGGGTAACCGATCTATCATTGACAGTCTTAGCGGCATACTCGGCCCAGGCCTTGAGGAGTTCCGCCTCGGCCTCTTGCAGTTCGATCTGCTCGTCGCGGTCGTCCAGCCGCAAGAGGAGAGTGCCCTGTTCCACACGCATGCCTTCCTCAATGGGACGGTCCATGATAATGCCGTTGGCCTCGGCGCTGATCTCGGCACGACGCCAGGGGGCCAGATGGCCGGTGGCCTCGGCGCGCAGCGGGAAGTCGCCCAACGATACAACGATGGCTTCAACGCGGGCGGCGGCCTCGGCGACGTTCTCGGCAGGTTCCTGGTCGTTTTCTACCGCTTCCCCTGCCAGCACGGGCCAGAAGGCATAGAGCAGCAGGCCGCTGACGGCCAGCACCAGCACGATGCCGGCTACGTGCCAGGCGCGGATACGACGTGACCTTGTCGTGCGCTGTCCGTTTCGGGGCGCGTCTTCAGTTGTTTGGGTTTGGGAAGCGGAAGGGGCTTGGAGCATGCTAGTACGTCTTAGATGAAGGTGCTGAACTTACTCAAGGATGCTCGTAGAGTTCTTTAAGAGGGCTGCGCCACGACAGGCGGAGGATAAGGCTGACAGGACTTGAAAACAATATAGGACATGTGGTGAAATATGCAGCGCTGTTGAACCCGAATTAAAGAAGTCATACGTCGGAGCGATACATGTTCCGGCTCAGTCTAATCTCCCTAAACAGGTGTCGAAGGGTGGCGATACCAGCAGGAGAGGGCATAAAAAAGTACCCCGAGGTTATGTTTCGGGGGTCTCATTGTCTGTATAAGTAAGCGGTTCACGCACTATCACCAGACCCATCTCCAAATTGTATGGAGTTACGCTCTCATAGTTTTCAAGATCTTGTCCAGCAAAAGATCGAAGCCTACCGCATAGTGCTTACGGAGCCCGATTCGACCTGGACGGTTGACGTACGTGTGTTTCTGAAATGCCTAAACGAACGGCTATACGAAGCGAGTGTAACGCTTGGCGAGATCAGGCGGCAGTTTGGGCTCAGAGATAATAATATCTCGACCGACTTTGCTGCATATGTTGGAATGCCTCCCCGAGAATACAGGATCAGGCATCGGGTCGGATTGGCGAGGCAGCTCTTACGGGACGAACAGTTAAGGGATATGCCGATTGCATGGATTGCACTGGCAGTGGGCTATACCCACAGTGCCTTCTCGACAGTGTTCAAGCAACGGGTAGGCTATTCGCCATTGGTATATCGGGCAGGGTAATTAAGCAAACTGTTACAGAAAGAATTGAAGCGGAAGACCCTGAAATGTTCTAAGCTGTGCGCACCAGGGCTGCCGTGGCAGTTTCTGAAAATCCTCAAGAGGATGTCGTATGCTGGCGTCGTTTTACGTTTCTCTATGTGTAGATCCTGTGATCATACACGGATTGCTCCGTGTATACCCTGGCGCCAGCATAGCATATAGGGTGAAAGTCACAGTGGAAACGTGACTTTCACCTCATGACGCTTCCGGGGCCCTGGGGTATTATAGAGCTTTGGAAGCGAGGCAGCACGCGCGTAGCGGAGTAGATACGGTGGGGCAAGTGACGTGGGTTAGGCTAGTGAAGCAGGATGTTTCAATAACCAGAAACCTAACTTGTTCGAAGACTGAGCATGATTAATGTACTGGTAGTGGACGGTTATCCCCTCGTTCGCGAAGGATTGCACCGTGTCGTATCTCATACAGGTGACCTTGTGATTGCGGGGGAAGCCGTGAGCATGGAAGAGGTGCTTATTCACGTTCATGGGGGTTCCGTTGACGTAGTCGTGCTGGAAATGCACGGAGGCGATACGTGCGGTTTTCAGATTTTGCAGCGGTTGCGGGACGAACGATCTGATCTGCCCGTGCTTGTCGTTAGTTTTTTGCCAGAAGAGCATTATGGACTGCGGGTGCTCCAACTGGGAGCAGCCGGATACGTGTCTAAAGCAGAGTACCCAAATACTATTGTGGATGCCATCCGCATGGTGGCGAGAGGGCGGAAATACGCCAGTGCTTATCTCTCTCAGAAACTGATGCAAAACCTGAG
>JBHHWM010000181.1:0-10152 GCA_046756545.1 Rhodothermales bacterium
CACTTTGCATTCGCAATACAACCAGCGAAGTTTCAAGACCTGTGGCTCCTATTGCTCGGCCGGTCACTGTCAGCATCACCTCGTTTGCCTGCTCCGGAGCCCATTTCGATGCAATAATGCTTCCGGACGGTTGCAATTGGTAGTTTGCTACATCAGTAGCGAAGGACGGATCGAGCGCTTCGCTGAATGCGATCATGAGGGATTCCGCATCCAAAACCTGCCATTCAGTGATGTACAAAAGCCCTGGTGTTACAGCCGGAAAAGTGACGGCAATGGATGATTGTCCCACGGGAGTTCCCTCCTTATCCTGAATACCGGTCCATCGCAGCGTGTCGGTGCGGCTAACGAGCGACTCGAAGCGCAGAATAACCGAGCGATGGGATGGTCCAAGAATAAGTGACGAGGGGAAGCCTGATGATGCTAAAACAAACTGAGACAGATGTATTTTAGGATCTAGTACTTCAGAAAAATATAGCTCGATAGTTTCAGCATCTGGAAAGGTCACTGATTGAACAATGGCCGGTGCATGAGGTCGAACAATCCGTTCCTCCGAAAAAGCGGTTTGAGATCCCTGAAACCAGGCTCTCAAGAGGTAGCGGCTTATTTGTGCCGTTTCATCGACCAACATATTCGCCGCTGTGGTGGCGATAGGATCAATCGCACCACCAGGTACGCCGCGATAAACCGTTACCGAATCCGCTCCAACAGCACGCCATGACAAGCGCACGTGCGCTGTGTCGAGTGCTATGGCCTGATCCCACAACGGGGGAGGTCTGGCTGTAGAAAAAGCCTGAAAGGCAAATCGTTTCAAGTGCTCATCAGCCCCGGCAACGATAACCTCGGGCAGTCCATCCCCATCGAAATCATCAGCGACCATCGCAACACTTCGTAAACCGGATGGCGTTTGTACGTCGTCAGGACCTTGATAAAAACGAAGATTCCAGTTCATGTCTTGATTGAACGAAAGAACGTAAAGATCCGGTGCATGAACGAGTACAAGCTCATCTTTCCCATCGTTATCAAAGTCGGAACCCAGCATACTTCCATGACGGGATAGGCTCCCCTGAATGGGCAGGCTATCGACCAGCACATAGCTGTCGTCGCCGGGGCTATCCCAGAAATAATAGAGCCCGATGTCGGGTTCGCGCTCGCCGTCGCTTGTGGGTTGCGTCCAGTTCTGCGTAAACGTGACGAACTCGGCCAGACCGTCCCCGTCGAAGTCGCCACTGGCGAAGCGTGCTCCGGCGTTATAGCGTCTCGTTTCGTTGGTCCATTTTACATCCAGCGCATTATCTCCGATGACCTCGTACATGATCCAATCACCGTCGCCGTCCCCGACAAGCAGGTCGGTGAGACCATCGCCGTCAAAATCGTCAACGAGGACAAGAGGCTGTTGAAACTCATTCTCCGTGATCTCGGAGTGTGCTGTAGTTGTGGGGTTGTCGAGCTGGGCAACCTCTCGATACGTCCCCTCTCCGAATTCCAGGAGACGCCACTGGCGAGTGTTGTGCACGAGGATTTCCCCACGTCCATCGCCGTCTAAATCAGTCAGGCGTGCACCAAAAGCCGCTTCAGGATCAAATGGATTGCTCAAACCCGTAGTATCGATGAAAGCCTGTTCCGAGGGATAGGCGTTTGCGGCCTCCTGTTCAAGCAAGAGCGTGGCCCCGGCGACCTGTGTGAGTAGTTCCTGCAATCCATCACTGTCTGTGTCTCCTACATCTCTAGGAATGACATTGGCTACCAGCTTTTGGGCTGGTCTAAAATCTGTACCGTCCCATTCGAATGTAGCCAGTGTGTCCCCGATCCATCCGTTTTCAAACTGATTCAGTGTGATTTCGAGCAATCCGTCTTGATCGAAGTCCGTCGCCTTATTCAGTAAATAGCCATGAGGGACCGAAAGAGCCCTCTGTTCGAAGAGAGCCGTGTTAATGAGTCGAGGTGGGATCAGAAAATCCGACGTAATTTGTTCTGATAAACCTGCTACATTTGTGGCTGTAACCTGAACTTCAGCCCTCCCTCCTCGTCCGCTTTCTTCCGGCCAGGTCAGCCCGTGACGCCGTGCGCGTCGGTCGGATTCTACCCTGAAGGTCTTGCCATTCAGCGTAACGCGCATCTCGACCTCAGTAAGATCATCCGTAGCCAGATCGATAGTAACGCCATGATTCGACCCGATCAAGCCGTTGTTGAAGAGTTGCACATCAACCTGGGGAGCGGAGCGGTCGAGATAGATGCGTCGGCGGTCCTCTATCGTTCGTCCCGTACGTAAGGACGCAGCTAAGCGAAGGGTGTAAATACCGTCGGGTAACGCCCCGGGCAACCAGACAGCCAGGGTATCATCAAGTTGTTGCTGTGTGATGGGACCGGCGATCAACTCCCAATCCGTCCCCAAATCCTCATCTCCCGGTGTGTAGTAAAGTGAGAATGACTCGAACGATGGATCGACGACGGTACCGGTAATGGCCAGGGTTTCTCCCGTCCACCCGGAATCGTGATCCGGTGACGTGATTTCTACCCTGGAAGGGAGGGCTCTCGTCAGGGCAGTGGCTACATTGAGGAGTCCCGCCGCCGTGCGATGATCCCAACCAGGATTGCGAATATCCGTTGCCGTGCCGAGCAGAATACTGCGTATGGAAGCCGGCGAAAGGCCCGAGTTCAAGGAACGAAGCAGCGCCGCTGCTGCCGACACCATTGGGGCAGCCATTGACGAGCCACTCCGACGCCCATAGAGTTTTTCAGGGTCGATTTCTCCCGTTTCATTACGACGAGGGAAGAGGGTAGTAAAGATAAACGAACCTGGTGCTCCTACGTCGATCCCTATTCCAAACGTACCCCTGCCTGAAATGCCCGTACCTTCTTCATTGAGCCAGGCCACAGAAATAACCTCCGGATAATCGGACGGGTAGTGCGGGCCATCGCCCCCGAGATTACCCGCCGAGGCCACGATGACGGTGCCCTTATCGACGGCAAACTGGATGGCCTCCCGCATGATCGGAGAAAAGAATACGTCGCCGAACGAAAGATTGACCACGTCTACACCCATCTGAGCAGCATAGATGATGGCCGCCGCAACGTCGTCGTCCTCACCAATTCCATCCGCGCCGAACGCCCGCAACGGCACAAGCTTACTATCGGGAGCTACTCCGGAAATACCTTCCCCGTTATCTCTCCGGGCAGCCAGCACTCCGGCGACGAGCGTTCCATGGCCGCGTCCCGCACCAAGTTGGTCATCGTCCGAGGGATCAGCATCCCGGCTTAAATAATCGCCCTGTTCTACCGAAGCGACACGATCTACGAAGTCATAACCGCGTATGTCGTCCACGAACCCATTCCCGTCGTCGTCGATCCCATTATAATCTGCGAGATCCACGCGACCGTTGGCATCCACATCCTCACCTGGATTAATCCAGAACTGCCCGGCGAGGTCTGGATGCTCCATAAAGACACCGGTATCGACGAACCCGACGCGCACGTCTGCGCTTCCAGTTGTAATGTCCCAGGCATCAAATGCCCTTATTACGGGGAGATGAGCCAGGCTGTCGAGCAAGGGATCATCGGAGGTACCTGTCAACGCATCAAGGCGATAGCGGTGGTTAGGCTGCACATAGCCCACACCCGGCTGTGCCGCCCAGGCAGCTTGCTGTGAAAGAAATGCAGAGGAATCCTGGGTAAGGACGGTATACGCCGCAAAAGGGACCGGAAGTTGTTTCCCGGCTCCTTCCATTTCAAAAACGGGAGCTATGCCCACGACCCCTTCGAAAAGAGTAGCATACTTGCCTTGCTTGTCTACGCCCCCCTCTCGCAGGACGAGTTTCAGATCGGGGGGTGCCTCTTCCTGGAGCCGAACGATGAAGGACGGCTGCGCAGTAGCCACCAGGGGTATAAACCAGAGCGTGAGGAGGATTTTTTTCACTTGCAATAACGGCTCAGTCGGTGCCTGCTGTACTCCGGGCCAGAAGGGCTGCCAGTCGGCCCGTCAACCTTCTTCGTTCAAACTGACGCACATACGTTTCGTTCGCCACAGGCAACGTACCCGCTTTCCATCGTTGGACAATGACGGCCAGGGTCTTCTCGATAGCTCGTACATCATCTGGTTCAACCACCCAGGCAGCACCGTACGGTTCTAACGTCTCCTTTGCCGCCCCTTCCGGGACCAGCGCCAGGATGGGCTTCCGCACCCCAATGTATTCGTACAACTTGCCTGTAGATATCCCTTCTGCACCCGGCCGCTTCCCGATGGTCATCCAAAGCACGTCAGCCTTTACCTGTTGTTCTACGGCCTCGTCGTGAGACACGTAGCCTTCATACTTGACCAGATCTCCGATGCCCAATTTACTGATAAGAAACCATGATGACTCAGGAAGCAATCCAACAAATACCGCCTCAATATGGTTGCGCAGTGCCGGGTCCTGCTCAACCATCCGGGCCAATGCCTTCAGAAAAAAATCGGGAGTCTGGGCATCGTAGAAAATACCACAATAGAGGAAACGCAAGGTATTGGTGCTCCGAGAAACCACGTGACGTTCGAAATCTTCGGCATCAAATCCTTGAGGAATTACCGAGATTTCATCTTCTCTCATCGGATGACGCTCCGCCAGTTCGTGCCGTATCTGCTCGTTGATCGTAATCACATGGCGGCTTGTTCGGATCACGCGTCGCTCCAGGTCTCGATGCATCCTACGATGCAACGGCGTGGGATACACATGCCTGGGGTTGCCGACCCAATCGTCTCTGAAATCGACAAGGAGCGGTATCCCGCTCCAGCGACTGAGTCGTCCCGCGATGAGATGAGCAGAATAAGGCGGCGCAGATGAAAAGATGGCATCGAAACGATGCTCACGAAGCAGCTTGCGCCCGAGGCGGAGGGCATTCGGCATCCACCCGATCTTATTATCAGGCACGAAAACGAACTGGCTCAACATCGAATACCATTTCCGTCTCGGTTCGGGCGGCAGGTTCACCGTCTGATGATTTCCAAACAACCGGCTGGGATCCCACGATGTGGCCCGGTAAATCTGCACGCCTTCTTTTGCCACTTCACGCAAGAGGGATTGATCATAGGCAAAATAGCCTCCCGGCTCCACGGTTAATACGGTCGGGTGCCATCCGTATTCAGGGAGGTACTTCACGAATTTCGTGACGCGCTGAACCCCACTCAGACCCATGGGAGGGAAATAGTAGGCAACAACCAGGACGTGGCGAAGCGAAGGATCAAATGTCATCCGTGTCGTCGTCTCTTGCTTGTTTACGAACTACGCAGCGTAGAGGTGTGAGAATTCAACATAGACATTACAGATGAGTATTTCGCTTCGTGTAATAGTCGCAGGCAATGAAGTCGATTATTCAAAGTGAAATCAATGCTTTTGGAGAACGAGTGAGGTTGTCGCTTCCTTCCTCCCGAAGCACGACCATATCTTCAATCCGAACACCGAATTTACCCGGCAGATAGACCCCCGGTTCAATGGTCACTACGGCTCCGGCGGGCAAGGGTTCATCGACACGGTACGAGATACGCGGCCATTCATGCGTTTGCAAGCCAATTCCGTGTCCTAACCCGTGATTGAAATAATCACCGAATCCAGCCTTTCGAATCACACTGCGGGCGTGTTCATCCAGCACTTTTGACGAAAGTCCCGCTCGCGCCGTCTCAAGAGCCCGTAGCTGGGCATCCAGCACAACTTGGTAGACTTTTTTAGCTTCGGTCCCCGGCTCCCCAAGAGCGATAGTCCGTGTCATGTCCGATGCATAGCCATCCACGACACAACCAAAGTCGAGCACGATCATCTCTCCGGATGCCAGCAGTTTTTCGGTAGGCCGAGCGTGAGGCAGCGCTCCCTGCGCTCCGGAGGCAACGATGGGCTCGAATGACATCTTATCCGCTCCCCGTCGCAGGTGTTGATACACGATCTCGGCAGCGACCTCGCACTCGCTGAGACCGGGCCGCAAGACGTTCAACAGATGATCGAAGACGCCGTCGGTTATGGCCTGTGCCTTTCGGATTCGCTCTACTTCCTCCTCCGTCTTGGCCGCCACGTGCTTCATCAATACGTGTTCAATGCCGAGCCATTCAACGGTTGGGAATTGCGTCTTCCATTTTTCAAGCTGAGCTACAGTGACATGTTCTGCCTGAAAAAGGATACGGTGCGCGGATCCAATCAGATTTGTCTCAGCTATGTACTGGAACAACTCATGACCCGCAATATGGATCGCGGCACCTCGTACTTCTTTCGAAGCCTGCGCCTTATAGCGGCCATCTGAAACGAAATGGAGCCCGTCGGGGAGCGCTACGAGAACCCCGTGTGAACCTGTAAAATCACAGGCCCATCGAATATCGGGCAGAAACGTGATGAACGCCGCATCGACCTGATGGTTTTGTAACTTGGATTGCAATAACGGCCCTCTCATCCAAGACCCCACGGATCGTGCTCGTCCTTCGCGGCTATCAGGTCTCAAAACCGGCTGCTGTAATTGGGCGCTTCCTTCGTGATGTGGATGTCGTGCGGATGGCTCTCCCGAATACCGGAAGCAGTGACGCGGATGAAGGCGGCCTTCTGATAGAGTTCCTCGACCGTGGCACATCCACAATAGCCCATGGCGGCTCTCAATCCCCCGAGCATCTGATAGATAATCTCGCTAAGATGCCCACTATAAGGCACGCGTCCTTCGATGCCCTCGGGGACGAGTTTTTTAATGTCGTCTTCGGCATCCTGAAAATATCGGTCTTTGCTTCCCGCCTTCATCGCACTGACGGATCCCATTCCCCGGTAGCTCTTAAACTTCCGCCCTTCGTAGATGATGGTCTCACCGGGGCTTTCTTCAACCGCCGCGAAGAGCCCCCCGATCATCACGGCATGGGCCCCGGCCGTCAGGGCTTTCGGGATATCTCCAGTCTGCTTGATCCCTCCGTCGGCGATAACCGGAATCCCGTGTTCACGAGCAACAGCGGCGCATTCCATGATGGCCGTCAACTGGGGTACCCCCACCCCGGCAACCACCCGAGTCGTACAGATGGATCCCGGCCCGATCCCAACCTTGACGGCATCAGCCCCTGCTTCAATGAGGTCGGCTGCACCCTGCCCGGTAGCAACATTTCCAGCTATGACATCTAACTTTCTGTAGGTTGCTTTCACCCGGCGTACCGTGTCGAGCACTCCTTCCGAATGACCATGGGCCGTATCTACGATTACAAAATCGACTCCGGCTTCTACCAGGGCACTGACCCGGTCCAACACATCTGCAGTCACCCCGACGGCTGCACCGACGCGGAGCCTTCCGTGCTCGTCTTTACAGGCGTTGGGATGGCGGCGCTTCTTCTCGATATCCTTGAAGGTAATAAGCCCCTTCAGATTTCCCTGCGCATCCACCACCGGCAGCTTCTCGATCTTGTGTACCTGCAAGATCTCCTCTGCCTGCTCCAGGGTTGTTCCCTCCGGCGCGGTGATCAATTCCTCGGCCGTCATGATCGATCCCAACAAAACATCAGGATCTTCCTGGAACCGCAGATCCCGATTCGTGACGATTCCCACCAGCGTATTATGTGCATCGACGACGGGAATACCGCCGATAGAGAATCGCGTCATCATGGCTCGCGCATCGGCCACGCGATCTTCCGGATGGAGTGTAATCGGGTCGAGGATCATTCCGCTTTCGGAGCGTTTTACGCGGCGAACCTCGGCGGCCTGCTGCTCAATCGACATGTTCTTATGCAACACCCCTACGCCCCCTTCTCGCGCTATCGCGATAGCCATCCGAGACTCCGTCACGGTGTCCATCGCCGCCGAGACCAGCGGCATTTTGAGCGAGATATTGCGCGTAAGCTGTGTCGTAATGGCTACTTCGCGCGGCATCACCGAAGAGCGTGCAGGGACGAGCAGCACATCGTCGTAGGTTAGACCAACCTGGGTGATCTTGCTCGCTGCGACCGTTCCAGTTACGGGTTGATGGTTGTTTTTCGCAATCATCGAGCCTGCTGTGCCTTTATTTCAGTTTGACTAGTTTTCGAAGCCGCCTGATTTCATGAGAAGCGAGCCTGCGCCACTTTCCTCGCCGGATGCCGTCGGTCGTCAGGCCCGCGTAGTTTATCCGCTCAAGAAAAACAACCTCATGCCCCAGTGCTTCCATCATACGGCGAACCTGCCGGTTACGTCCTTCGTGTAGCTGCAACCCGATCTCACGGCGTGAGTGTCCTTCTCTGAAAGCCACGTTATCCGCCTTCGCCAGACCGTCCTCTAGCTGGATGCCGTGCCGCAACTGATCGATCTCGTGGGGTTTGACGGCTTCTTTGGTCCGTATGACGTAGAGTTTGTTGACTTCGTAGCGTGGATGCATCAGGCGGTGCGCCAGTTCGCCGTCGTTCGTAAGCAACAACGCTCCTACCGTGTCCCGATCCAACCGACCGACAGGAAACAGACCCATGGGCTCCTTGTCTTGGTCATCGACAAGGTCCATCACCGTCCGGCGCCCACGTTCGTCGTCAGTGGTTGTGATCACGTTCTTCGGTTTATTGACCAGGATGTACTCGGCTTTCCGAGGCGAAATCAGCCGTCCATTGACCTCAACGACATCTCCAGGCCCCACTCGTTGCCAGTACGAAGTGATCACCTCTCCGTTCACTTTGACCCGTTGTTGATCGATCAGGGCATCGGCCTTTCGGCGTGAACACACGCCGGCGCGGGCGATGTACTTATTCAAACGTACACCTCCTTCTTCGGCCTCATTTTGATGCACCGAGTCTTCCCTCTTATCAGGGACTTCTGACCTCGCGGGTTGTTTTCTTGTGTACTTCGCCATCGTCTAGGGTACCGGGCATCCAGTGGGTGGGTGCCATGTAGAACGAAGGCACAGCCTTGGCTGTGCCCGCTCACCTGCTATTTCTTCATGAATCGCCGCTCGAAGTCTCGGGTGGCTCCGAGGAATCCAACCCCCTGAGCATTAGCAGACGAGCCCGCTCTATGTTAAATGCCGGATCGCTAAGTAACTCCTCAATTTCCCGAAGGTTTGGCAGGTCCATCAATTCTGCGAGACCGAACTCTTCCAGAAACCGTTGAGTTGTGCCGTAGAGTAAGGGACGCCCCACCGAATCGCCACGCCCGACGACATCGATCAGCCCGATTTCAAGAAGCTTGCGGAGTGCATAATCGGCGTCCACGCCACGGATGAAGTCGATTTCCGGTTTTGTAGCCGGTTGCCGATAGGCCAGGATTGCCAGGGTTTCCATGAGCGAGCGCGTCAGGCGTCGATGCCGGTCCTGTCGATACAACGCCTTCAGGTAGGGTGCAACTTCCACGGTGGTGGACATGCGATATCCTCCTCCCCAGTGCCGGATGCGGAAGGCACTGTGCTGCTCCTCATATTTCTGATTGAGTTGCTCTATCACCGCCTCGATGCGTTCGCGCGAGGGTTGTGTTTCTTGCGTGATTTCTCCAAAAACTGCCACGATACGCTCCCAGGTGACGGGTTCGTCGGCAGCGAAAACCATGGCTTCAACCGCCTGCGCCAATGCCTCAGCGCGTCCTGGCTCTTGGCTCACTTCGTCGTCCCGTTTTTCAACCGGCTCCATTCAGCTTAGGTGTTTTCCTGATTCTCGATAGTTCCATTCGTAGTACCCGGTACCTCGCGCCTGGGCGTTCGCTCTACATAAAAGTCATCCCCGGTTCTTGTTGGCGAAAGCAGCACGAGACCCTGACGAGACATTTCTAGAATGGCCAGGAAGGTAGCAATTATAAACCCTTTTTGCTGGTGATGCGCCAGGTCTATGAATGAAATTTTTTCCCTTCGTTCGAGATGTTCAAGAACATAGGCTCGTTGCTGGGCAATCGAATATTCGAACTGTTCGAGTTCAAATACCGGCACATCTGTTTCTTCCGTCAACACACGGCGGAGCGACGAGATCAGATCGAAAAGCGTCGTGTTGACGAGCACATCAGGCTCTTCGGCGTCGAACTGTTCTTTCGGAGACGACGCTGCCCCTCGTGTGAAAAGCGCCCTTCGACGTTCATGATGCAGGGCCAGGTCTTCGGCCGCTTCCTTATAGCGCATGTATTCGAGAAGCCGTTCAACCAACTCGCGACGCGGATCTATCGGATCTCCCTCATCATCAAGCTCCGGACGGGGCAATAGCATGCGCACCTTGATGCTGATCAGGAGCGCAGC
>JBHHWM010000182.1:0-10103 GCA_046756545.1 Rhodothermales bacterium
CCCGGATCCACCCGAATCGTGCCTTCCAGGCGCAGGTCGACCGGCAGCCAGAACGAATCGGCTACAACGTCAAACTGCTGGCGGTAGAACACGTCCCAGGCTTCGACCGGCAGCGGAAACACGACGTGCCGGGCCGGACGCAGGTCGGCCTCCAGCATTGCATAGGATTCATCCAGAATCGAGAGGCGACCGATGAAGGTGGCCTCCAGCCCCGTCCTGGGCGCGATGTAGATGTCGTAGACGGTCTGATCGTCCAGGCCGCGCCGGGCTGCCAGCGAGAAGGTGTAATAGTCGAGAGCGTCAGGATGGGTGGGGCCGATGAAGCGCAACCCCTGGATGTTGATGTGATCGTCGTAGAGGTTGGGCACATCCCTCGCCGGCTCGATCTGAAGCGCCCTGTAGAAATCGGCGGTCTCGCGGCGCGACCTGACGACTTCGCGAGGTCCCCGGTCTCGATCCCAGGACCTATCGAAGACGGTCTCGCTGATCAGCGCGATGCGCATCGCATTCTCCAGCGTGATGCGTGTATAGCCCCGCGCCTGTACGGTTTTGAGGGGGACCTGCCTGGTTTGTTTGCGCTCGATCACCTTGCGCATCACGTTGGCTGCAAAATCTTCGCCTGCCACGAAGATTTCGTCCAGCTCGTACACCGCCGGTTCCAGATCAATGTCGAGCGTTCTTGCGCCCCCCGTCTCGGCGGTTACCCGTTGCGTCCGGTAGCCGATGTAGCGCACCCGCAATGCCGCCGGAAGCGACGGCACCACCAGCTCGAAGCGGCCCTCCCGGTTCGTGATGGTCCCTTGCGTCGTTCCTTCGAGCACCACATGCGCCGCCGCCAGACTCACTCCGGTCTCCGCTTCCCGCACCACCCCCTTCAGCAATACCTGAGCCTGCGCAGCAAACGAAACACCGAGGAAAAGGAGGAGCAAGAATAGGTTTTTCACACGCTGAGGCAAGAACTTCGGCGACGATAACTGGAATCAATCCTACAACCAACGATCCGAATCTGTGGATTCGTATCCCCAGCCTGCCCGTCAAAAGATCCGTGCCGCCGCAACGCCCACATTAAAGCCCGGTGCATCGAGTCGTTTAGCGAAGTCAATGCGGAAGAAGCTGAAAAGCCCGCTAAGCGACAAGCCCATCTCGTGATGGAAACCGTCGGAGACGTTGGGGACGTAGCCGAGTTCAGGAACGATGTCGTTCGAAAGCCAGGTGCGCCCGTGCCCCCCGAAAAGGATGATGTTGTACGACCGTTCGGCCAGCCACCGAAGCCCCAGCCACTCGAACGGCACCGTGCGGAAATTGTGCTCCCAGAAAAACGCAACGTACTGTTCCCCTTCATAGGGAAGCCCCCCCAGGGTCCGCAAGGAACCGAAGGGAGTATAGCGCCCCAGGCCGGCATCAACAATGCCGAAACGCTGCACGGGTAACCGGCCGGAGAACGTGCCTGCTACGAGGCGTGCATCGAGCGTGTTGGGCAGCAAGCGACGCCGGAAGAACGTCTCCAGCCGATACTCGGCCACGGCGGCATACCGGGTGTAATCGTAGTCGCTGTTGAGTCCGTCCGGGCTGCTATGCTCGACCGTCAACACGAGAAGGCGACGCCCGAAAAGTCCGGCGAAGTCCTCATCGTCGCCTATGGCAACAGATGCAGTAACGGCGCGAAGGCGGCCCTCTTCGATGGGAGGATTGGCACGAAGCGGTGCGGAACGGCCCAGGAAGTCGTAGCTGGTCGTCCGGGCCAGAGAGGTATGATCCTCGTCGCGATACCCGACCGAGAGCGTCGCGTCGAGGCGGGAGAGGTGATAGCCTGCCGTCACCGACAAGCCTTCTCGTCGGTAATAGTCGAAATAGTCGTCTCCGCCGAGGAGCGTAGCCAGCCCCGCCGTCAGGCGACCGTAGAGATCGGTGTCGTAGCGCAGCGCCGTCCCGGCAGCATATCCGGCTTCGATGAACACGGTTTCGTCCGGTCCGAAGGATAACCGCGCAGAACCTTGATAGGACCATTGTTCACGCCCCGACAACCCCGTGCTATAGCCTGCTCCTCCGTCGAGTCTCAGGCTCGATCCGGCTCTTACCTCCAGACCCAGACCGGCATGGAGTGCATCGACGCGATTGTACCAGAGATCGGGTTCCAGATCCAGATTGGCCGGAAGGCGACGCCTGCGTGTATCCGAACCGTCCTCATCCTCCGACATCTGAATTCTCGCCAGACGGCCCAACGCCCCCGTCGGGGCAAACGCCTTCTCCAACCCCATCGTGCTGTCGATGCCGGCATAGGCGACCTGCTCAGGCTCACTCAGGGGAACCGCCACTCCGTCCTGCGACAGCGAGGTCCCTTCCGCCACCGCCACCGAGTCCACGTTCAAATACTCACCGTTCTCATAGAGCGTATCGGGCAGCGCCACGTTGACGCCGTAGTCAGTGAAGCGGGATACCTGGTCGATGCGAAACGTCGGAAACGACAACAATGCCCCGAAGCTGATCTTCACATCGATGTCGGCGCGAAAATCGACCGGAAGCCAGACGTCCCTGCCGAAGTTCGAAAACTGCTGCCGGTAGGTCACGTCGTACTGCTCGATGGGTGGTGGAAAAAGAAACGCCTCGCCGGGTCGCAGTTCGACGTCGATCAGGGCATAGACCTCGTCGAGCACCGACACACGCCCCACGAAGGCACTCTTGAGTTTGTTCTTCGGTTCGACGCTGATATCGTAGACGATGCGGTCGTCGAGGTAACGCGTGCCCTCCAGATGAAAGGTGTACTGGCTGAGCGCTTTCGGATGCGTCACTCCGATGAGGGAGTAGCCGCCTACTTCAATATCGTCGTCATACAGGTTGGTGACGAACAGCGCTGCCGGGAGCGCTTCTTCAATGTCCAGGTTCGAGGTCTCGCGCCGGGCTTTGAGGGTTTCTCTCATCCCCCGTTCGTGATCCCAGAACGTCTCCGTCATCGTTTCGATGATCGACACGATACCCGTGTCGTTGGAGATGGTGAATCGATTGTAGGCGTCGGTGGCATAGGTTTGGAGCGAGGCCCGCCAGACCTTCTTCCGTTCGATGACCTCGCGCATGATACGAACAGCGGGGTCTTCGCCCGTCACCACCACTTCATCGAGTTCGTACGTCACCGGTCGGAGGCGAACATCCTGCCGCTCTTCCGAAGACGCCGTGACCGTCAACCGTTCTGTGTTGTAGCCGATGTAGCGAACGACAAGTGTGGCGGGCAACCGTGTCAGCTGGATCTCGTAGGCGCCATCGACACTCGAAATCGTCCCCCGATAGGTGCCTTCGACCTGGATGTTTGCGGCGGGCAGCGCCTCGCCGGTGGAAGCATCAATAATGGTACCTCGGATGAGTTTCTGCGCCTGCACGGGCAGCACGATGATGAGTCCGATCATCAGGAAGAACAGCCGGAGAACCTTCATGTATGGGTGGAGATCAGGAAAGGGATGGAAGTAAGGTGATGTCAAGCGCTTTTATCGACCTTAGCCGGTCGTGGTTGCACGAGAGTAGATAAAGATGGAACCGCGCCCCTTGTCAAGCTACATCATGGACCCATTTTTCCCCTGACCAAGATGAACTTTTGGGGGTTTGAACACTCTAAATAGAGTGATGTATCTGATGGGACGGCGGCTATGGCACACTGGTACGAAGTATTCGATAATGAGGAGGTGCAAAGCTATGCACGCAGGCAGGCCACACGCCTCACGGCTCTCGCCGTAGGCGCTGTGATGATCACCTTTCTGGGGGCCGCCCTCGGTTTCGAAGGATACCTTCCTCTGCCTCTCGTCGGCGGGATATTCATCGTTACGTGGTTGGTCACGGTTCGGTGGGTCTCGCACCGGCTCCGCAAGCTCCGTCGTCTCGTCTGGTGCATCAAGCTCTCCCCCCATCGGGTCGTCGGGTACGATTACACCCGGCGTAAGGCCACCATGGAATGGAGCAAGGTCCAACGGGTAGAACTGACCGGGAACGGATTGTTGCTGGTAGGGCCAGATGTGTTCGCCTTCGAAATCCCGCACCTCTTTCCCGACTTCGCCCTGCTGAGTCACCGGGTGGTCCATTATGCCGAACTGCACGGCATTCCCGTCTTTGTAGACGGCCATCCATGGCAACACCTGGATGTCTATCAACTCTTCCCCTTCCTGACCGACCATCTCTCAACCGGCGCTTCCGGCACCGCGGCCTGACGCCGTCGCAACTCCGATGCTTACGTGCCCCCTGCACCATCGAGCATGACCGGCACCTTGTCATAGAAGAAGGCGGCGATGCGGTCGTGAGCGCGGCGGGCATCCTCCCAGCCGATTTGCATAAGCCGGGAGATGTAATCATCGTCGAAAAGCAGCATGCTCAGCCAGTCCGGGCTCGACGTTTCGCCTGTTCCGAGGCCGCGCGTGAGCAACCGCAACCCGCCCTTGACCTTCATTTCGTAGTCGCCGGCGAGTTTGCCCAGATCGACGGAGGGCCGAAGCATCAGCAGCTTGATAGGCCGAAAGCCCATGCGTTTTCGGCGCGGCAAGCTACGCACCAGGTTGTTTATGCGCTCCATCGTCAGGGCATCCTGGTCCAGTACGTCCAGGAAAATGGCGTTCATCAGGAGGCCCATCACCTGTGCCGCCGGCGGATAGCCCGTCACCGACGGCGCATCGGCCTCCCGGCGCGAGCGGTCGTACCGGGTTGACACGACCAGGATGCGATGCGCACCCAGGTGCACCGACGGCGAGAGCGGCGACGTCAACCGGATACCGCCGTCACCATACCATGCATTGCCGACCTGCACAGCAGGAAATAGAAGCGGCAAGGCCGTTGACGCCATGATGTGATCGATACGAAGCGCCGTATGGATTCCCACGCGGTTAGGGCGCTGCCAGTTAATGAAGTCGCGCCCGTGCACCCACGTCACCGTTTGCCCGGTCGAATAATTGGTAGCCGTGATGCACGCCGCCGTCAGCCGCCCTTCTTTCACATTCTGAGTCACGCCGTGCAGTTCACCGCGGACGGGCTGTAACTTCTGCTCAAGGAACGCCCGGAGCGGGGCTGCATCCAGCAACGCCTGTCCTTCTTCGACACGAAAAACGGTATCCGACAGTTGCTTGCGGTTGACCGACTTGCCGAGGATCCGCCGCATCAACGAAAAGCTTGATTCGGATTCGAACACCTGCTCGGCGGTGATCTCCTGCCAGCTTTCGGTGAGGTGACTCGCCGCCTCGCGAAACGGGCCGGTATGATTGGCCAGATGGGCTGCATTGATGGCACCCGCCGAGACCCCGGTAAGGATCGAGAAATTCGTCTCGGGAAACATCTCCGCGATGTATTGCAGAACTCCCGCCTGGTACGAAGCCCTCGCGCCGCCCCCACTCAGCACCAGCGCCTGTTCGGTTGCCTGAGACCGGGGCGAGACCATCCAATCACGGACCCTTTGAAGCGTATCTTTTATCACTATTCCGACCCTATTTGAGAACTTCAGCGATAGCTATACACGAAAGATGATGTGCGGCTTGCAAAAGCGCAACCGCCGCAGACCGCCTTTTACCCGGGAAGGAAATGCTGGCGTCATCTGCTCTTCCATCTTGTTTAACCGCCCATTCCTCTTATCTTTCCTGACGAGACGTCTCGCCGATTTCTTACACTCGATAAGGAATCAACGAGACGCCCTCCGAACAACTTGTATACCCTGTGTCGGATTCCACCTGCTTTGCGCTGGCGCTTGATGCGATGGAGGGCGTAGGCCGCGTGACGGCCACACGCCTCTTCTCCCATTTTGCCTCCTATGAAGACCTGCTGCGCTATCCTCGCGAACAGGTGCTGACACGCCTTAAGGGAGCCCCACGGTCCGAAGCGCTGGTCGCTACCCTCTTCGATCAGCCGGCCATGCACTCCCTCCTGGCTGACGCCCGGTCCTCGCTGGACTCCCTCCACCGGCAACGCGTGGAGGTGTTGACTTCGCGTGACGCGGCCTGGCCCCCGGGGCTTTCTGGCTTGCCTCGCCAACTCCGTCCGTTTCTGCTCCATGCGTATGGTTCATTAGAGGTGCTCCATCGGCCCGTCGTGTCCTTTTTTGCCCATCCCCCGATCTCACCGGATTCCTTCGAACGGGCGCAAGACCTGATAGGCCGCCTCCTGTCTCATCAGGTTGTTCCGGGCACCGGAGCCGCACATGGATTCGACGTGGTGGTTAATAAACTCTGCTACGGGGGTCCGGCAACGCATCCCTCCTTGCTCGTCGCCTCGGCGGGAATGGCCAGGGTGCCACCGTCCATACGCCCCACCGTGAGTGCCGTCGTTCGGACCGGAGGCGTCTTTCTTTCTCCCTTCGCGATGAAGCACGGCCCGTTCAGCCACGACGACAAAGAACGCGCCCTGGTTCAGGCAGCACTGGCGCGCGCCTGTGTCTTTTTTGAACCTCTCCCCGACACACCCGAATGGCACGCCTTGACATGGGCGGTCGAAGCGGGTCGCCCTGTTTTCGGCATCGCATCGGATCAGCATCCCATGCCCGATCAGGTCCATCCCCTCCGCAATGACGTAGATTTCGACTGGGTCCTGGCGGCCTCACAGACCGAAGCCTGATCTCTTACCCCGAATGACCCGGATGACGTACTCCATCCTTTTTATCTTCCTCGACGGCGTCGGACTGGGACCCGCCCACCCACAACACAACCCGCTGGCGCTGCGCTCGCTCCCCTCTTTCGAACGGCTCTTCGGCAATCAGCGTTGGACGTCGGAGGCCGCTGCGGTCGATCTACCCGGTCATATCGTTCGTTCCATCGACGCCCGGCTCGGTGTGGAAGGGCTACCCCAGAGCGGAACCGGACAGGCCACCCTGTTCACCGGCGTCAATTGTGCGAAGGTAGCCGGTCGCCACTACGGTCCCTTTCCCCATTCCAAAACGCGCCCGCTCCTCGCCACGGTCAATATTTTTCAGCAGATCTTATCGCTTGGATTGCCCTTCGACGAACCGGTCGTCTTCGCCAACGCCTACCCCGACCGCTTCTTTTCCTACGTACGGCAAACAAACCGATGGACCGTCACTACGCTGTGTTGCCTGGAAGCCGGGCTCCGCATCCGGACCCATCGCGACTTGCTCGATGGCCGGGCCCTCCCGGCCGACCTCACCGGTCGAAGCTGGCCGCAACCCGATGCAGCGCTCCCGCCCATCTCCGAGGATGAAGCCGGACGACGGCTCGTTCGGATGGCTGGCGCGCACGCCTTCACGCTGTTCGAATATTTTCTGACCGATAAAGCAGGACACAGCCGATCCCAGGATCGCGCATTCCAGACCTTGCACGCCCTCGACCGCTTTTTTGAAGGGATCCTCTCCGCCTTCGACCCGGACCGAGGACTCCTTCTTATAACGAGCGACCATGGAAACCTCGAAGACCTCTCGACCAAGAGCCACACGTCGAACCCGGTGCCGCTCATTGCCTATGGTCGCGGCGCGGCACGCTTCGCTGCCGTCCGAGACCTGACCGGTCTCACGCCGGTCATTGTGCAGGCCCTTCGCGATGCCGCCGCGGAGAGCGCCGCTGCCTGACGACCCCGAAGGCTTACCGCGTACCCCTGGCGGCGTCTGCTTCTTCTTCGGACGTCACCATCCGCCCCGTCGTCAGTTCGAGCACGATCCGATCAGCGTCGTACATCTCGTCCAGGGCTTCCAGGATACCGCGTGCATCGACGGACACGGTGCGCGCCGTTTCATCTCGGTAGAGATAATGGTTCGGCAACGATTCGATGTTGCCGTCGAAGATCAGTCCGACGATCTCCAGGTTCTTATTCAACAGCGGGGACCCCGAGTTGCCGCCTGTGATATCGTTGGTAGAGACGAGGTTCAGTGGTGTGGATAGATCGAAGGATTCAGGAGGCGTCAGCCAGCGCTCCGGCAGGTCCCAGTCACTATCCTTCCCATACGAGTAATAGTGATTGTAGAGTCCGTAGAAGGTGGTGTAGGCCGGCGCTACCGTGCCGTTGTAGGAATACCCCTTGATCACCCCGTCGGCGATGCGCGGAGAGAAGGACGCATCCGGAGGAACCGAGGTGCCGTAGAGCGCAAAGCGGGCGCGAGCCAGTTGGGCATTCAACAACTCTTCGCGGTTGTCGAGTCCTTGCTGCTCCTGAATGGTCAGGAAGTACAAGGGAGCCAGCGCTTCGATGACCTCTACGGAGCTATCGCCACTGCCCAGATAGCCTGCATCGAACACCGCGACGTACTTCGATGAATCGACGAGGGCCGAGGTCGCCGAGAGGCTGGCCGCCACCGAATCGACAGGTTGCCCGTTCGTGATGCGATTGATCGTCGGGTCGATGGTGCCCATGGCCTCACGGATCTCGTGCAGGCGGAGGGCAATGAGCTTTTTCTCTACCTCCACAGGCAGGTCTTCGAAGTCCAGGGCTTGTTCGCGGATCTCGGCAAGCTCGTCAGGAGGCAAGAAGCCACGGCGTTTCAGCGTATCGTAATAGTAGGCATAGAGCGCGCGGGTGAACACGCGGGAGCCGAGGGCCGTGCCGAAATAGGAAAAGGCCGACATCCGCGACACTACGGCCTGTTTCCTGATCTGAAGCTCTTCCAGGTCTTGAAACAGCCCGCCGTATTGCTGCTGAAGCGTGTCGACGGCGGCCAGGTCGCGCCGGATCATCTCCTCCATCGCCCTTCGACGGTCCATCAGTGCAGGTTCTCGCAAACCTCGCAACTGGCCCTCACTGGCTTTGAGACTGTTGGAGACCTGCAGGTAGGTGTTTCGCAAGCCTGACTCGTCCGCGTCGTCCGGCAAGGTATCGAGGTGCCCTTTCAGGATGTCTCCGCGATTCCGGAGTGCCTCCAGTTCCTGCGGGGCGGTGTAATCCCGCTCGAATTCCAACGCCGCGACCGAATTCCACCGGCTCGTTGACCCCGGATTCCCCACGACAAACACCGGGTCTCCTTCCCGGCTTCCAGTGGTGCTCCATGCGAAATACGGGTCGGAATGGAGCGGTTGGCCTTCTTTGTCATAGACGCGGAAGAACGACATATCGAGGGCGAAGCGCGGATACGTGAAGTTGTCGGGGTCTCCGCCGAAGAAACCCAGTTTATGCTCCGGTGCCATCACCAGCCGCACATCCTCGTAGCGCCGAAACGTGTAGGCTGCGTACTTGCCTCCGTTGTATAGCTCGATGACCTGCACGCGCAAGGTGGAATCCTCCGCCTGGGCGAGGCCGGTCATTTGCGCTTCAATTTCTTCCATCCGGTTCTGGCGTGCCTGCGCTTTTTCGTTGTCGCCGCGTACGGGGCGGCTGGCCCGGTACACGCTCCCCGTCACGTCCGAGATGGCGATCAATTGCTCGACGTACAATTCGTCGACCTTACGCTCCTCTTCGAGCGACCGCGCGTAGAATCCGACGTCCGCCAGGTTCTCGCCGGGGCGGCTTACCTCGGTGATGCTTTCGCGCGCACAGTGATTATTCGTCATGACCAGGCCCATCGGCGAGACGAACGACGCAGAACAATTGGTCGAGAACCGCAACGCCCCGAGCCGTGCCTTCGCAAACCAGATCGAATCGGGCCGGAAACCGTAGGCCTCTTCGAAATAATCGACCGGGGGATTGTCGAAGGTCCACATCTTCCCCGCATCGAAACGGCCGGGCCGGATGGTGCTGCCGACGACCGGAGCGGTATCCTCTGCGGCAGGCGAAGGAGCGGGTGTCGTTTCCTGTTCCGTAGAGGGGGTGGGGCGTTCCGTAATGACGGCCACTTCCTGCGGCGACGTACACCCGGCCACCAGGACCAGTGCTCCCAGCAGAAGCCCACTAAACCAAAATGAACGGCTCATAGCACGTAATTTTTTTTGCTTGCTCTCTGTCGTCGTTTCCGGTCGGGCCTCTTCCGCTGGATGAGGGAAGCGGCATGCCACCGGGAGGTCATAAGGAATCCTCTTCGGTGTCCGGACGTGCATTAGAATCACAAACACCGCGTGTGTTTCAACCCCTCGACGGATCGGAACTCTCAGGGGCTTCGAGGAATATTATGATCCCTCTTTTTGACTCTGCGAAAGTGGCGGAATCGGTAGACGCGCCAGATTTAGGATCTGGTGGGGTAACACCCGTGGGGGTTCGAGTCCCCCCTTTCGCAC
>JBHHWM010000183.1:0-9933 GCA_046756545.1 Rhodothermales bacterium
ACAAAGTTGATCGACGCGAAAGGCCGTCGGCCCGACCGTTCATAGAGATCGCTCGATCCGGCTACCCGCGTGGCAAAATCGCCTGCTACGCCCTTGTCGCCGCGCCAGAAGCGGCGGACGGCATCGCGATATTTGCCGTTCCACTCGGTCCATTGCCACGGGAAAGAACCCACCTGGTAGCCTCCCGGTCCCACATCCCACGGCTCGGCGATGAGCTTCACCCGGTTGAGCACCGGATCCTGCTGGATCACCTGAAAAAAGACGGACAACATGTCCACATCGAAGAGTTCACGCGCCAGCGCCGAGGCCAGATCGAAGCGGAAGCCGTCTACCCGCATCTCCGTAACCCAGTAGCGAAGGCTGTCCGTGATGAGCTGGATGACGTAGGGGTTGCCCGCATCGAGTGTGTTGCCGGTGCCCGTATAGTCAACCAGAAAGCGCGGTTGGTCCGGGTGCTCCTTGTAGTACGCCTTGTTGTCGATCCCTCGGAAGGACAGCGTCGGCCCCAGGGGATTCCCTTCTCCGGTGTGGTTGTAAACTACGTCGATGATCACCTCGAACCCCGCCGCGTGCAACGCGCGCACCATCATCTTGAAGTCACGCACCGCCGTTAGCGGCCCGTTGCACGAATACGACGGTTCGGGCGCGAAAAAGGCCAGCGTGTTATAGCCCCAATAGTTGGACAACCCTTCTTCAACGAGCCATCGATCCTGCACCTTTGCATGGACGGGCAACAACTGGATCGTGGTGACTCCGAGGCTCTTGAGATGATCGATGATCGGATCGCTGGCAAGGCCGAGATACGTCCCGCGTAGATGTTCGGGCACCTCGGGGTGCAAATAGGAGATCCCCTTGACGTGGGTCTCGTAGATGATGGTGTCCTCCCAGGGAATGTCCGGGAGGCGGTCGTTGCTCCACTCGAACGTATCTTCCACCACGGCCCCGAGCGGCGCAAAGGGGGCGCTGTCTCCATCGCTAAAAGACAGATCTTTGTCGGGATGACCTACCTGATAGCCGAAGAGGCTGTCGTGCCATTGAAGGGGGCGACCGATGGCCTTGGCGTAGGGATCGAGCAGGACTTTGTTCGGATTGAAGCGGTGCCCGGCCTGCGGCGCGTAGCGTCCGTGCAGGCGATATCCGTAGAGTTGGCCGGGACGTAGATTAGGAATATAGCCGTGCCAGATCGGCCCCGTACGCTCCGGCAACGCAATGGTGCAGAAAGGCACTGAATCGTCAGGGCGGGAGAAAAGAAGTAACTCTACACACTCGGCGTGCTTACTGTATAGCGCGAAGTTCACCCCCAGGCCATCCCACGTTGCCCCAAGCGACGACGGTTTTCCGGGCCGTATCCGTAGCTGTTCACCCATCTTTACCGGTGGTTCGACCTGCTCTATCATGTTTTGCGATTCTTTTCGCGTACCATCACGAAATACGACCTTCTGCAGGCATTCTGCTCTCAACAACGAAGCGTCTTCCCTCGACGCTCTTCTCGTCCCTAGTATCGTATCGATGACGACGAATGCTAAACAGCATCCCTTCGCGTTCCCAAAAAGAACTGGCAAAGAATACGCAAACTTGGTTTACTCCGCCAACCTGCTCCCAATAAGCCCTCCCTCACCCTTTGATTCCGCTATCTTAATAATCCGGCCAACATGCACAAGGGAAGTGTCGTAGTTTTATACGGTGCCCTCCCGAAGATGAACGGTGTAGGCCATCACCCACTTTAGCACGTTGTATCATCATGCCCCGGTTGACGAGAGACGATTTTTATTACTGGAACGAAGGCACGTCCTATAAGAGCTACGAAAAGCTCGGTGCCCACCCTAACCGTCAGGGAACGTGGTTCGCCGTCTGGGCTCCGTACGCCGATCAGGTTTTCGTCATCGGAGACTTCAACGACTGGCAGGCAACGGCCCCGATGCGGCGTGTCCGGGGCGGCCTCTGGGAGACCTACGTGCGCGGGGCCAAACCGGGCCAACGATATAAGTATCGCATCCATCGGGGCCTCTACCAGGCAGACAAGGCCGATCCCTATGCCTTTCGCATGGAGCCTCCCACGGCACACGGCAGCGCCGTCGAAGGACTCTCCTCCATCATCGATCCCCTCAACTATTCCTGGAACGACCGGTCCTGGATGGACACCCGCACCGGACCCGGCTTGCTGCATCAGCCGCTTTCCATCTACGAAGTACACCTGGGTTCCTGGATGCATCGACGACCCGGCACTTCGCTGGGCTATCGAGACATCGCCGAGCCGCTGGCCGACCACGTGGAGACGATGGGCTTTACCCACGTTGAATTCCTTCCGCTGGCCGAGCACCCGTTTTACGGCTCGTGGGGCTACCAGATCGTGGGCTACTTTGCCCCCACCTTCCGATACGGCGCGCCCCAGGATCTGATGTACCTCATCGACTATCTGCACCAGCGCGGGATCGGCGTGTTGCTCGACTGGGTACCGGCCCACTTCGCCGCCGACCCGCAAGGTCTCGTCTTCTTCGACGGCTCGACGCTCTTCGAGTATGACGACCCGAAAATGCGACACCACCCCGACTGGGGCACCTACGTCTTCGACTACAACAAGCCGGGCGTCCGCAATTTCCTCATCTCGAACGCCCTCTTCTGGCTCGACAAATACCACATCGACGGCCTGCGCGTCGATGCCGTCGCGTCGATGCTCTACCGCGATTATTCTCGGGACGACTGGTCCCCCAACCTGTTCGGCGGGCGGGAAAACCTCGAAGCTATCGACCTGCTCAAAAAAACCAACGAAACGATCTATTCTCATTTTCCATCGGCCATTACTGTAGCGGAAGAATCGACGGCCTTCCCCGGGGTTTCAGCTCCGACGTACCATGATGGCCTCGGCTTCCTTTTCAAGTGGAACATGGGCTGGATGCACGACACCCTCGATTACATGCACAAGGATCCCGTCCATCGCCAATTCCACCACGATGACCTGACCTTTTCCCTCGTCTACGCTTTTTCTGAACATTACACCCTGCCGCTTTCGCACGACGAGGTCGTCCACGGCAAAGGGTCACTCTGGGGAAAGATGCCGGGCGACGCCTGGCAGAAAGCGGCGAACCTGCGCCTGCTCTACGGGCATATGTTCGGGCATCCTGGAAAGAAGCTGCTCTTCATGGGCAACGAATTCGGCCAGGAACGTGAGTGGAACCATGACCGATCCATCGACTGGCACGTGCTCGACGATCCGCTGCACCGGGGTTTGATGCGTTGGGTCGCCGACCTGAACGCCCTCTACCGAACCCATCCCGCTCTCTGGAATGACGAGCTTCATGGGTTTGCCTGGATCGTAGGAGATGACCGGCAGCAGAGCGTCCTATGCTACCAACGCACGAATGGAGACAAACGCTTGATCTTCGTCCTCAATTTTACCCCGATACTCCGTGAAAGCTACCGTATCGGCGTACCGGAAAGTGGCGTCTACCTGGAATGTCTGAACAGCGACGCCGCTCTCTATGGCGGCAGCGGATTGGGAAATCGGGGACGGGTAGAAAGCACCCTCGTCCCGTGCCACGGCCGCCCGGTATCGCTCGAACTCGACGTGCCGCCGCTGGGTATGCTGGTGTTGGAAAAGAGGGGGTGAATGGGGCTTGGTGTTTCTTGGGGCAACCACGAGGGTTGCCCTACGGGCGGCGTCGTTCGTCTTGGCCGTTACTTCCTCACCCGTCTTGACGTACCACCCGGAATGAAACGCTTCGGTTGGCCGCCCGGTCTTCTTCCGTTCGTTCCTCGCCTTCGTACCGGGGTACTCCGGTTCCGATCACTTCGACCTCAACCGTCAACCCGGCCCGAACGAGCACTTGCCGTACCGCCTCGGCGCGTTGCAGGCTGAGGAACTGATTCGTCGCCGGGTCGCCCTCGGTGCTGACATGTCCCCGGATCTGAAGAAGGATACGCTCCCCGGCAGCCCCGGCCGCGGCCTGGAGGTGCTCCACCTCGGCGATCAAGGCATCAAGCGCGGCTTCTTGCCCCGGAGCCGGCGTAGTCGTGCCGCCTGTGAAGCGAAGGGTCTGCCGCTCAAAGGCGGTGCTGAGTTCCTGTAATCGTTGCTTTTCCTCGTTGCGTAGGGCCGCGTCGTCGTATACGGCTACGCCGGGAAGAAATCGAGCCCGCGTCCGCGCTTCCTCAATCCACGCAGCCGATGCCGACCCTGAGACGGCGAGCACTCCGGATTCAAAGTACAAAGCAACAGTAGGCGGCGGCTCCAGCCATTGGGTAGCTCGTTGAACGACCATGGCCGAGTCCAGGGCCTGGAAGAAGGTCCACTCCCCTCGTACGTCGCCGGGAGGGATCGGCGTTTGAGCCAGCAGAGCATCGGGGTCTTTCGCCAGGGGATCGCGCAGCCCTTTTACGAACCAGGCTCCACCGGAACGTCCGCTTTCGGCCACAACGATGCCGGGTTCAGCTTCCAGAAGGGCCAGGTACGCGTTCCAGCGTCGATGATCGCGGAGGCTGAAAATAATCCAGATGCACAGGAGAAGGAGGAGGACGGCCAGAAGCCCCCACAGCATCGGCGACGTTTTTCGTTCTTTCTTTTCGTACTGCGCCAACAAAGCCGCTTCGAGCAAGGGATGCGTGTCCGCCAGGGGTTCGGGGTCGCCCTCGAACGCTTCCAATTCCGCTTTGAATTGCAGGTGAATCGTTTCGATGACATCTTTCATCACCGTGCGAAGCTCCGGCGCCGGGATACCCCGGACGACGGCGGCCAGCATGGCTTCCGGCCCCGCCTCGATCCACACCGTCAACTCGCCCACTTGCATCGTGGCGAGCGAGTCTTCCTGGCCGGCACCCAGCGAATCCTCGGCAAAGTCCTGAATGGCCGTAAGCATACCCGAAACGAGAGCGCTGTCCTGGGCCTCTACGGCCTCGGCCACCACGTGCCGGATAGGCAGGCCGGATTCGTGATCGATGAGAAACACCTGCTCGACCCGGTAGAGCAGCGTATGCCGCAGCATGATCTGCGAGAAAGGCTGCCCGGTCCTCCAGGCTTCGACGCGCCACCGGAAGCTTTGCACCGACAGGCTGTGCTCCAAGGTCCGGTTCACCGCATCGAGCAACGCGCGAAGGGCCTCCCGAATGCTCTTGCGGATGGCCGGGCCGAAGATAGGAAAAAGGGCATCGGCGAAAGGCTGCGGATCGCGCTGGATAGAGCCGCGGAGGGTCTCTTCGATGGTCGGTTCCAATGCCCGGGCGAGTTGTTTGTCCTGCCCGGCCCGGAGGGCTACCGCTTCCGGCAACACCCGGCCAACCTCGTCTACCTCGGGCATGCGCCTCTCCAGAGCCCGGAGGCGTTCGAGGACCTGTGCGAGGTGATCCTGCTCGGGAGCCAGCAGTAAGCGGCGGAGTTCTTCCAGTTCGGCGTCCATGAGCGCATTGGACAACCCGCCCGGCTCCTCTTCAGCCTCCGGTACCACCCGCTCAACGGCACCGTCGCCATCTTGTTTTTTGGAGGACACGTCGGACATTCGACAGACGTCTTCAGGGCAAAAAGGATGACTCGGTTGGCGCTGCCTTAAGCTTCTTCGTCGGCTTGCTGGTCATTACGCAGTTGCGCCGAAAGGTGGTCGAAGAGGTCGGCGAGCGCGAGGCGGTCCGTCTTCTGGTCGGTAAGATCGGCAACGGCTTGCTCCAGGCGGGCCGAGAGATCGTCAAAGCGTCGGGTTCGATCTTTCTGAGCTTTGCTGGCCTCGTTATCGATGCGTTTTTGCAAGGCCCGTTCGGTCTCGCTGATCGTCTCGTCGAGTTGCGCCCGGTTCACTTCCAAGGCATGAGCAACGGCCTGGACGGCTTCTTCGAGGCCCGCTTCGGCTTCGGCTCGCTGCTGCTGCTCGACCATCAGGCGCTTGCTCAAGGCAGTATCTTCTTTCTTGATATGCTTCTCCAGCGCGACGAATCGATCTTCAACCGTCTCCTTGAGTGTTTCCATCTTGCGCTCAAAATGTTCTTCCATCCATTCGAAGCGCTGCTGAAACTGACGGCTCTGGGTCCCGAAAAGAATGCTTCTGACTTTATCGAGATCGCCGAACCCTTCATCGACGGCGGCTGCCGTGTCCGGCTCGGCCTTCTTCTTGGCCGAAGCTTTTGCAGTATTCGTTGCTTTACTCATAACCATCAGGGGATCGTTGACATTTCTTAACCGCTTCGATCATCCTATTAACTACGGAAAAATAAGATCGTATGCGAGCGAAAATACGCAGCAAGCCTATGCAGACAGGCTATCGACGGACGCCAGGGTACGATGAGAATGTGAGCGGAAAAATAGATTCTTGGACCCTGCACCCTGGCGACGCTTCTCTTTCGATATTATTACATCTCTTTCGATCATACTGCACCATTTTGCAACATCCCCACAGATGTTATATTGCACCGTAGTCTTCCTGAACGATTCGTCACTAGAGGTTTTTCCTCATGGGCACGCTCCAAAAAAAAATCTGTATGCTCGGAACCTTCGCCGTAGGGAAGACCAGCCTCGTGTCACGATTCGTTCAAGGGATCTTTTCAGAGAAATACCTGACGACCATCGGCGTGAAGATCGACAAAAAATGCGTGCAGTTGGACGATCAACACATCGAGTTGCTGCTGTGGGATTTGAACGGAGAAGACCGTTTTCAGACGTTATCCATGAGTTATTTGCGCGGCAGTGCGGGCTACATCCTGGTGGCCGACGGCACGCGAAGGACCACCCTGGACGCAGCGCTGGCCCTGCACGAGCGCGCTCGGGAGGCCCTGGGTAAGGTGCCTTTCATGTTGGTCTTGAACAAGGCTGATCTGGTCGATGAGTGGGAGTTGAAAGAAGACGATTGGACCTACTTAGAACGGCACGGGTGGACGGTTTTTGTAACGAGTGCGAAAACAGGCACGAGAGTTGACGAAGCCTTTCATGCCCTAGCGCACCACTTCGTCGATAGCTGAGCCCGTAGACCCCTCGTACTGTGTATCGCTCTTTTCGTACTATGTCCGACTCCATCCCTCACGGTCTGCTCCCTTTTCTCAACGTCGCCGTGTTGGAGCGTGCCGTAGATGGATCCTACACCTTGTTGGGAGAAGCACCCGCGTGGCTCCGACACCTGTGGCCCGAGTCGTTCGTCGCTCGCCGGAACCTGCATCCCGAGCGCACTTTCCTTTTTCTCGATCATTTCCACACCGACGCGCTCGAGATATGGAACGACGAAGACGGTGCCTACATCACCTCGGAAATGTGGACGGAGGTAGATGCATCGGGACAAGAGTGGCTGCTCGAAGCGGCGGCCATGCAGGTCGAGGGCCGGTCGTTGCTGCTGCTGAAGATGCCGACAATCACTCCCGAAAGCCATCGGGAAGTCTTACAGAAAAGCCGTGAACTGAACCTGGAACACTATCGCCTGCACAAAGAAATCGACCGGCGCGAGGTGCTCATCCATTGCATCGTGCACGACCTCTCGACACCCCTGGCGGCCATCAACGGCAGCTTGCGGTTGCTCCTCGAAGACGACGTCGTGCTCAAAGATGGAGAGCAACTCGTCCATATCGGCCTGCGACAGATCGATAAGCTGCACCAGATGGTCGGGGGAATGTTGGCTGTCTTTTCAAAATCCGCTCCCCCTGACCGGCGTGCCCCTTCAGGCCCTCCCCCCGACCTGGCCGCTACCGCGCGCGAATTGATCACGGGCCTCGGTCCCATCGCCGCCCTCAAAGACGTCCGTATTCGCCTGGACACCGATGTCGCCGAAGATTCGCCCTGTCCTGTGATAGGCGAGGCCGCCCGCCTCGAACGCGTCTTGTTCAACCTGCTCGAAAACGCACTCCGTCACGCTCCGACAGGCAGCGACGTCATCCTCCGCCTGCACGATGAAGGCGCTTCGATCCGCCTCAGTGTGGAAGATGCCGGAGAGGGCGTCCCCGATCACAACATCCCCAGGCTCTTTGCCATCTTCGCCCAGGGGTCCGGCACGACCGGACAGGCCGGCCTTGGACTCTACTTCTGCCGAATCACCATCGAGGGATGGGGCGGCTCCATCGGATACCGGCCCCGTCCACGAGGCGGCGCTTGTTTCTGGTTCCGCCTTCCAAAACCGAATGTAAAATCATAGGGTAGATTATCTGGTCATTCGCTCTGTACCCCGTACTTTGAAACAACCGTTCTCCCGTATGCGCCTCCGCATCTTTATTATAGAAGACGATCCCGATTACGCGGAATTACTCCACTACCAGCTCCGCCGTCATTCGGACCTGCTCGTCCATTCCTTCACGACGGGCGAAGCCGCCCTGACCCATCTAGACGACAACCCGGACCTGGTTTTTCTCGATCTGGTTCTCCCCGGACAGAGCGGCCTCGAAACCCTCAGGCAAATCAAACAGGCCAGACCCGATCTGCCCGTGGTCATCGTTTCGGCGCAGACCGACGTAAACGTGGCCCTCGAAGCGATGCGGCTCGGAGCCTACGACTACGTCACCAAAGGCCACGACGATACCGTTAAGATCCGTGCTATCGCCGGGCATGTTGCCGAACGCGCCCGGCTTTCACGTGAGGTGCATACCCTCCGCGCCCAACTGCCTGCCCGGCACGGCCTCGAACACATCATCGGAGAGAGTGCCGGCATGGCCCGAGTGTTTCGTCTGGTCCAGAAAGCCTTACGCGGCGACCTCACCGTCGCCATCCTGGGCGAGAGCGGCACCGGCAAAGAACTCATCGCCCAGGCCATCCACTACAACTCGAAACGGCGTCAAGGCCCGTTCGTGATCGTCAACTGCGCCGCCATCCCCCGCGACCTGATGGAGAGCGAGTTCTTCGGACACGAGAAGGGGTCGTTCACCGGGGCACACGCTCGGAAGATCGGCAAGTTTGAACAGGCGGACGGCGGCACCCTCTTCCTCGACGAGATCGGCGAGTTGAACCTCGACCTCCAGGCCAAGCTGCTCCGCGCCTTGCAGAACCACGAGATCCAGCGGGTAGGCGGCACGCAAACCATCCATTTCGACACACGCATTATCTGCGCCACGAACCGCGACAGCGCAGAGATGCTTCAGGAGGGCACGCTGCGGGAAGATCTCTATTACCGGCTGTTCCAGTACCCCATTCAGTTGCCGTCCCTCCGCGAACGCGACCAGGACATCCTGCTACTGGCCGAACATTTTCGCAAGGCGTATCTGGAAAAACACCCGGATCTCGAACCGCGTCTTCTGTCTCCGGCCACCCGGCGTGTCATGCTTCAGCATACCTGGCCCGGCAACGTCCGCGAATTACGCAGCACCATCGAACGCGCCCTGTTGATTTCCGACACGCCGGACATCATCCCGGACGACCTGATGCTGGCCGATGCGCCCGGACGCGTCCCTTCCTCAAGCCTCTCCTCGCAGGATCCTGCACCGCCCGAGGCTCCCTCCTTTTCATTCGAGCACACAGCCACTCCCGACGACATCCTGCCCCTCGAAGAAGTCAAGCGCCGGGCGGTCTTGCAGGCCTACCGGCTCTGTAATGGAAACATCGAAAAAACCGCAAAAAAACTGGACGTATCGCGCTCTACGGTCTATCGCATCCTGAAGAAGATGGGCGAGTTGGTCTGAGGTTTTTTCCGATTGGCACTGTCTTTGACGAACACGCGTTCGTGCAACCTCACGGGTGTCTTTCACCCTGTCTACCCACAACACAACGACTATACTCATGGCAAAGCTAAGCACGATTGAAGGCATCGGTCCTGCCCTCGAAGAAAAACTCAAAAACGCCGGTGTCGGCAGCGTCGAGAAGCTGCTCGAAGCGGGCAGAACCCCTCAGGGCCGTAAACAACTTGCAAGCGACTCCGGCATCGACGGCAAACGAATCCTGCGGTTCGTGAATCATGCCGACCTGATGCGTATTAAGGGAATCGGCGGAGAATATTCCGAATTGCTCGAAGCCGCCGGCGTCGACACGGTGCTCGAACTGGCCCGCCG
>JBHHWM010000184.1:0-9916 GCA_046756545.1 Rhodothermales bacterium
TTGGCCTCTTCGACCCGGCCGTAGTAGCGCTTGATGACGTCGGCGGCCTGGCTCCTGTTCGGAATGAGTCCTCCCCAGAACGCATCGAAACGCCGTTTTTTCTCGGCCTGGGTGTCGGCGCTCCGAATATGCTCGCGTTCTTCTTCTTGCGTGATATAGACCAGTGTCTCAACCATCTCATCCAGCGTTGCAATACGCGGGAAGGCGGCACCCCGCACAGCAAAGTCGCGTTGCCGGTGCATGAGGGGCGCTGCTCCCTTCCCCGCCGTCGCAGTCACTTCGACCCGGTAAAGCCCCGTCTTCAGCGCCGGTAATTCGAATTCAAGGATCATTTCCGGATCGAGGTTGTGCAGCCGCCGACGGGTAATTTGGAGCGTGTCGGCCCGGTCATATCGAACGCGTGTGTAGGCGTTCTCTATCGTAAACAGGTACGGAAGGGAGGCGGCGGTTGTATCGCTGGGAAACTTCAACAGCCGCATCGCAACCTGGACGGTGTCCAGGGCGCGTGCATCGTAGAGTTCGATAACGGCACGCAACGAATCCAACCCCGCCGGGACGTGAAGCGACAGGACCGGCTCGTAGCGTCCCGCTGCCTGCCTGCCCTCCAACCGAATCCGGCTGAGCACCGGCTGCCTGCCTTCCTGCACGACGACTTCCACCCGCTGCTGCCGTCGCACTTGCTGGTCGCTCTCAGCATCCGTCAGAACAACATCGAGCACATACGTTCCGGGCGCTACCGGCAGCCGTTTCCTCTTGATGTACGGCACGAAATCCAGGGTCGTCTCGTAGGCCTGCACGCGTACGGTATCCACATCATCATACTCCGCAAGAAGCGTCTTACCCTTCCTGTCTCTCAGATGGACGAGGGTCTCGAACCGGGCCAGGTATCCTTTTCCTTCCGGAAGAAAAACCAGCGATGCGTGCGGTATTCCAATATAAAGATCGATGCCGGCCTGCCCGTCCCGGATCGTCGCCAGTGCCTCCATGTCGAAGTTGGGAACACCGGCCTCGTAGACCGAGGTTCGACCGGCATGGACCGAATCGAGAGGTGTCGTGCTGAAGCAGCCGGACGCGAACCAGCATCCGGTCAGGCTGCCGATGCCCAGCACCAGAACGGTGAACTTGCGTCGGATGCCCATACCTTCAGAGTGATACTCGTTGCCCAAAGAGGACGGACACGGGTGGCATCCCCCTACACGAGCCTTGAAACGACGCCTCGGTGAGCCGATGCGAAGAGGGGTACCCGCGTGCTCGTTTCCACCTTGTCCAGAAGAAACACCGTCCAGGTAGCCTATTGAATTTACCGCTTAAATGCTATCCCGATCCGCTACCCCGCGTCCCGCGCGGCGCGCACAATAGCGGCAAAAGCGTCGGCCTTCAGGCTGGCTCCCCCAATAAGCCCGCCATCGACATCGGGCTGTACAAGCAGAGTGGCCGCATTGTTCGGCTTCATGCTACCGCCGTAGAGCAGCAACATCCCTCGTCCGATGCCTTCCCCAAAACGAGACACGAGCAAGCGGCGGATAAACCCGTGCATCTCCTGCGCCTGCTCGGGCGTCGCCGTCTCACCCGTCCCAATCGCCCAGACGGGTTCATACGCGATCACCAGCCGCGACGAATCGGTGACGGCAACCCCGTCTAACGCCCCCTCGATCTGGTCCTGCACGAGGGCGCGTTCCTGCCCGGCACGGCGCTGATCCAACGTCTCGCCTACACAAAGGATAGGCACCAGATCGTGTCCCATCGCCCGCTTCACCTTCGCATTCACCGATGCATCCGTCTCGCCAAAATATTGACGGCGCTCCGAGTGTCCGAGGATCGCGTAGTCGCATCCCACCGAGCGCAGCATGGACGCCGACACTTCGCCCGTGTAGGCCCCGCTGTCCACCTGGTGCATATTCTGCGCGCCCAGCCGAATCCCGGAACCGCGCAAAGCTCCAAAAACCGCATCGAGACTGATAAAGGGCGGGCACACGGCCACCTGGACCGTTCCCGCGTCACCAACGGCTCGTACGACGTCTTCCGCCAGCCGGGTGGCGGCTGCGAGGTCGGTGTTCATTTTCCAGTTTCCGGCAATAAGCATAGCAGATGATTGGTTTCCTGGTTAGAAAGAATCAATGGTGCAGGCGAATCCGGTGTTCATCCCACTCAAACGCCTTGTTGGAGCAACGCCAGAATGTCACGCCGGACATCCGTCATCGCGCTCCCCACATATTTGGCGACGATGGCCCCATCACGGTCGATGAGATACCGCGTGGGCACGACGTTGACATTATAGCTCCTGGCCAGTTCGTTCTCTAGCCCGTCGGGAGCAAAAACGTGGGTGCCGGGCACGTCGCGTCCATCCAGAAACGCTTCGTTGAGGAGTGTGTCCGGCTCGACCGAAATCGAAAGAATAGTCAACGCCTCATCCCCGGCGGCTTCGCGCAGGGCGATCCGTTCGCTGAGTTCGCGCTGGAAGACCTGATCTTGCGGCATGTAAAATTCCAGCAAGACAAGCCACCCCCGCAAGCTGTCGAGGGCTATTGAATCGCCCTCTTGTGTCGTGGCGGAAAATGCCGGAGCCTGCATCCCCGGCAGAAGGGTTTCAAGTTCGTAGATGGCACGGTCGGCCCAGTCGGCCCACGGACTGCTGGGGTAAGTATCGGCCAGCGAACGAGCCGCCGCCAGGGCTTCGTCATGCTGCGAACTGTCGACGTAGGCCAGGATAAGCTCCGTTTGCACCTGGGCGCGCAGGTCGTCGTCGGTCGCCTTGTCCTGGAAATCACGCACCAGTTGCAACGCGGCCGCCTGCCCGGCCAGCCGAGCCTGCGCCTGCCGCGCTGCCCGTGTCACCCCGGCGTAGTTCGCGTTGTCGGGCGAGATGTCGAGCGCCCAGGCGACCGCCAGCGAGTCATCCCAGTCACTCATCATCATCACCGCTTCCGCCGACGCCAGCTCGGCCCCTATGGTGTGCGGAAACGTATTGCGCATACTCCAAAAAATCATAGTAGTCTGTGCTACACTGCGCCGGACGGTCTCATCATGGTACTGACCGTTACGGAGCAGTTCGACCAGTCGGCTGTTGTGCTGGGCCTTGGTATTTCGATAAGCGGCCCACGCAGCATTCTCCACCGACCGGATGCGAAGCGAGCGGTTCGTGAGGGGATACTCGGCCTGCACCGTCGCCGAATCCCCGTCGGCTACCGCCAGTTCATCGACCGACAAGACCCCACCCCCACGGCTGACGAACAGAGGATAGAGGCCGCGATCCGGCGCTTCAATGTCGAGTTGGAACGCTCCGGTACTATCGGTCAGGGCGATACCCAGCGTATCGACCTGTTCTCCGTCATTCGACACCACAAGCACTTCGAAGCCGCTGTAGTCCGGCACGGAGTCCACTGCAGCGCTCAGGGTGAAACGCCCTTCGAGATAGCTGCGGACGGGGTTCTCTCCAGCATCGTTGGCGTTATTGCGGCTACAGGAGGCCAGGAGGAACGCCATAGCGATGAAGACACCAGCATGGCGCATAAGACGATGGTTCATGCGAGGGTTGTTTTGGAAATTGGTTTTCGGGTATTAGAAAGATGATCGGGCAAATCGTCCGTGGCTAGGTGCGGCGGGCTTTCATCCGCTCGTGCAAGAGGGTTCGGACCAGTCTCGGGTCGGGCGAGCCGTCGAAGCGACGCATGACCTGGCCGATGAAAAAGCCGATCAATCCCTGCTTGCCATTGAGGTACACCTGCACCTGGTCGGCATGCTCTTCGAGTACGGCCTCCACCACCGGGAGAAGGGCGCTCTCGTCGGACACCTGGAGCAGGTTGCGAGCCTCCGCAATGGCATCCGGCCTCCGGTCGTCGTCGAGCATGACGTCGAAGATTTCCTGCGCACCGGACGAGTTTATCTTGTTCTCCAGCCGAAGATAGACGAGCCCGGCCAACCGGTCGGGATCGACGGGATGGTCTTCGATGCCGATACCCTGCTCGTTGAGCACGCGCAGCACCTCGGTCATGACGAAATTGGAAACCGCCTTGGCCTTCGGGGACAGATCATCGGTACCGGCCTGTTGCACGAGTGCCTCCAGGGTTGCCTCAAAATAGTCGGCCACGCCCCGCTCTTCGGTGAGGATGGCCGCGTCGTAGGGCGGCAGGCACAGCGCCTCAACAAAACGCACACGCCGGGCATCCGGCAACTCGGGCAGACGCGCCTGGATCGCAGCCCGTTGCTCGTCCGTGACGACGACCTGGGCGAGGTCCGGATCCGGGAAATAGCGATAATCATGCGCCATCTCTTTAGACCGCATCGGGCGTGTTTCGAGACGGCTGGGGTCCCAGAGCAGCGTCTGGTGCACCACCTCTTGCCCCATTTCAAGCATCCGGATTTGCCGCTTGATCTCGTAGTCGATAGCCCGCTCGACGTTGCGGAACGAGTTCATGTTCTTAATCTCAGTCTTCGTCCCGAACGTCGCCTCCCCCCCACGCCGGACCGACACGTTGGCATCACACCGGAGCGACCCTTCCTCCATGTTGCCGTCGCAGATGTCGAGATAACGGACTAACTGGCGGATCTTTTGCATGTAGAGATTGGCCTCGTGCGCCGAACGAATATCCGGCTCCGAGACGATTTCGATAAGCGGCACGCCGCAGCGGTTATAGTCGAGCAAGGTGTCGTACGGATCCTGGTCGTGCAGCGACTTCCCGGCGTCTTCTTCCATGTGAATCCGCGTGATGCCGATCCGCTTCACGACGGGTTTCCCGGCTGCTTCCTCCTCAAGGACGACGTCCACGTAGCCGTGCTCACAGATGGGGGTTTCGTACTGGGAAATCTGATAGCCTTTCGGTAGATCGGGATAGAAATAATGCTTCCGGGCAAGAATAGATCGTTCGGCGATGCGGCAGTGCGTAGCCAATCCCATCCGCACGGAGTATTCGACGACCTGTTCATTTAACACAGGCAGGGTGCCCGGATGCCCCAGGCTGATCGGATCGACATGCTGATTCGGAGCTGCCCCGAAGGCGGCTGAATCGGGGCTAAACGCCTTCGCTTCCGTCTTTAGCTGGCAATGGACTTCCAGGCCGATAACGGGTTCGTATGTCTCGTGCGCCATGGCACACTCTGTCTTTAGTCTGGTGAGGCTCCTCGCTCACGGATTGGGTACTCTTAAACACCGCGACGTATTACTCATAAGCGTCCCGCGCTTTTGACGTCGAGGGGGTACTGAACGTATCGAGATCGTTCATGTTCTACCCGGCGCACAAGGCACCCAACAGCCTTTGAGCCGGAACTCGATGATTCCTTGTGTTCTCAGTAATAAAACACATAGAAGCCATGTTTGGCCGTTTCTTCGCAACCGTCCTGCTTACCGGCCTCCTCCTCGCCTTCGGTTGTGAAGTCACCGAAACGTTGACTTCGGAACCCGCCTTCGGCGATCCCTACACGCTGGCCGATGCTTCCATCCCGACAGCCATCGCTCCTCGCCTTGATGTAGACGGGCTGCACGTTACGGTGCAATATAGCGGAGGGTGCCTGTCGCATCAATTCAAAGTGCTCTTCACCTCGCGCGGCGACACCACCGAAATCTGGCTTCATCACGACGGCAACGGGGATCGCTGCGAAGCGTATCTCACCGAAACCCTGACGCTCTCCGTTCCATCCAGCGTGCTCGACACAGAAAACGTGGTGCTGCTCGCGCCCGGCGGGGCCGTCGTCCAGCTTCGCTGAGGGATCGTCAGGCACGCACGCTCTTGAACTTGTCCAACACTTCCTCCGTGTGCTCCGCCACCTTGGGACGCTTGAAGACATGCCGGATGAGGCCTTCTTCATCGATCAGAAACGTGGTACGCTTCACGCCCATCACAATGCGCCCGTAGCGGTTCTTCTCGCCCCAGGTGCCATACAAATCCAGCACCTTACGTTCGGGATCGGCCACGAGGGGAAACGGTAACTCATACTTGTCCGCGAAACGCTGATGCGACGCCACCTCGTCCGGAGACACACCGATTACAGCGATGCCCGCATCGAGCAATTCCTGGTATCCGTCGCGCAGGTTGCACGCCTGTTTGGTGCATCCGGGGGTGTCGTCCTTGGGATAAAAGTAGAGGGCTACTTTGCGTCCCCGGTAGTCGTTCAGGCACAGCGTCTCGCCGTCCTGCGTGCTTCCACAAAACACCGGTGCTTGCTGACCGGCCTCGGGCATCGTGCTCATACTTGCTCTTGATCTAATGATGTGGAGGTCTGGTTTGCTGCGATCTAATACGCCAGCACCCGGTCCAGTGCCGGGCGAAGCCGGGACTGCGCGGAAAAGATCTCTTTCTCCAGGTTGATGGAGAACGGAACGGGCAGGTCTGCTGCCGCCACGCGTACGGGCGGTGCATCCAGCAGGCTGAAGCCCTCCTCGGCAATCCCGGCAGCCACTTCCGCGCCGAAGCCGCCCGTGTACGTCGCCTCGTACAGGATGACGGCCCGGTTCGTCTTCTTCAGCGAGGTCAGCACGGCCTCGCGATCCCAGGGCACCAACGTGCGCAGATCGATCACTTCGATGCTGACGCCATGTTCTTTTTCCTGGAAGGCGGCCTCTTCCAGCGCCCAGTGTACCCCCAGTCCGTATGTAATGAGGGTGGCGTCCGTCCCTTCGCGTGCGATGCGGGCCTTGCCCAACTCCAGGTGGTAGGGCGTATCCGGCACCTCGCCCCGAATCGAGCGATAGAGGTACTTGTGTTCGAAAAAAAGCACCGGGTTCGGCTCTTCGATGGCCGTCAGCAGGAGCCCTTTGGCATCGCGCGGTGTGGCCGGGACCACCACCTTCAGCCCCGGCACATGGCAAAACCAGGCCTCGACCGACTGCGAGTGAAACGGTCCGGCTCCAAGATTCCCGCCGAAGGGCGCCCGGATGGTTGTGTTGAGCGGCGTCCCCCACCGATAGTGCGTCGTGGCGAGGTTGTTGACGATCTGGTTGAAGCCGCAGGAAATAAAGTCGGCATATTGCATCTCGACGACAGGCTTTAATCCTTCGAGTGCCAGCCCCATCGCCGCACCAACGACCCCGCTTTCGATGATGGGCGTGTTGCGTACGCGCTGCGATCCGAACACCTCGACGAATCCCTGCGAGACTTTGAAAACGCCGCCGTATTCCGCCACGTCCTGCCCTATCAACAGCACACGGTCATCTTGCTCCATCGCCTGGCGCAAGCCGTCGCTGACGGCATCGATGAAGCGTTTCTCGGATCCGCTCCCCTCAGGCGGCAGGTACCCCGTGAAGGGAGGGGCGAAAAGATCGATGCGTTCGGCCTCGGGCGTGCTTTCTACCAGCGGCTGCAACAACGCATATTCGGCGGCTTCTTCTACCTCGGCAGCCAGTGCTTGCTTCAAGGTGTCGATCTCCTCTCGGGTCATCACCTGCTCCTCCAGCAGCATGCGTTCGAACTGATCGAGTGGATCCCTCTTGCTCCAGGCATCGATCAATTCTTTCGGGACGTATTTCGTCCCTGAAGCTTCTTCATGGCCCCGGACGCGGAAGGTCTTCATCTCCAGCAGGGTCGGTCCTTCGCCCTGGCGCGCACGTGCGGCGGCTCGCTGCACGGCGTCAATCACCACTATCACGTCGTTGCCGTCGACGACCTCGCCCGCCATGCCGTAGCCAGCGGCGGCCTCCGCGATGTCTTCCACAGGGATGGCTCTTCGTGTCGGTGTTGAGAGGCCGTAGCCGTTGTTCTCCACAACGAAGATGACGGGCAGCTTCCAGACCGACGCCAGGTTCAGTGCCTCGTGAAAATCACCTTCGCGTGAAGCCCCGTCGCCGCAAAACGCCAGCGCCACGAACCGCTCCTCCTTGAGTTGCGCCGCCTGCCCAAGCCCGCAGGCCACGGGCAACATCGCCGCCATGTGCGAGATCATCCCGATGATGCGCTTCTCCGGCAGCCCGAAATGAAAGGTCCGGTCGCGGCCTTTGGTATAGCCGCCTGCTTTTCCCATCAACTGGCAGAACAGCGGCTTCAGCGGCACGCCGCGTGTGGTCCACACGCCCAGGTTGCGATGCACCGGCAGCAGGTAGTCTTGCTCCTCCAGCGCCCAGGCACACCCCACGCTGATCGCTTCTTGCCCGTATCCGCTGAACCATTTCGAGATACGATTCTGACGGATCAGACGCAGCATCTTATCCTCGATGGCTCGCGGAAGCCGGAGGGCGCGGTAGAGGGCTTTGAGGTCAATATTCGTGGCAGCCACGCGTGTCGGCATGATCGAATGAGGTTGTCACGGAAAAGGCGGGTTCTGAACACTCAGGCACAGGTCCCAGAAACGCGGGCAATATACCATCCTGGAAACCGCCATGCCGCCCCCCCGGCCCTCTTCACAAACCTCTCACTGACCCTGCCCGGAAAAAGCCGTGCGGATCGTGTGAAAGAGGATCTTGAAGTCCATCCGAAGGCTCATGTTTTCGATGTAGAACAGATCGTATTTCACCTTCTGCCGCACATCTTCGAGGGAGGTGTCATACCGCCACTTCACTTGCGCCCAGCCGGTAATGCCCGGCTTCACACGGTGCCGCCGATTGTAGAGCGGGATCTCTCTGGTGAGCTTTTCTACGAAGTAGGGCCGCTCCGGACGCGGGCCGACCAGGCTCATATCGCCCTTGAGCACATTCCAGAGTTGCGGGATCTCATCGAGGCGGGTCTTGCGCAGCCATCGTCCCAGCCTGGTATAGCGGGGGTCGTCTTCGGTCGCCCAGACCGGTCCGGTATGCGCTTCGGCGTCCTGGCGCATCGTGCGAAACTTGTACATCGTAAAGGTCCGCCCTTTTTGCCCGACGCGCTTCTGTCGATAGATGGCCGGGCCGGGCGAGGTCAGCCGGACGAGCAGGCCGATGATCAGCCACACGGGCAGCCCCAGCACCACTATCACAAACGACACCGCACTGTCGATGAGCCGTTTGGTGCTTTGCTCCCAGGCCGGTATCGGCTCGGGCAACACTTCGATGAGCGGCAGCCCGTACATGTGCTCCGTCCTCGACATACCGCCGATGATGGTGTAAAAGTCGGGCACCAGCTTGAGGGACACCGACTTGCCGTCGCACAGGCGCAAGACTTCATTCAGGGGGCCGTGATCTCCCGACCCCAGGGCAATGAGCACATCCTGTACCTCCAACTCGTCGATGAGGTGGGGCAACGCTTCGATGGTGTGAACATCCGTAGCGGGAGCCTCGGACACGAGCACGTCGGCCCCGTCCCCCCCGCCGATAGGATACCAGTCGGCGCTGGTAGGTATCGCATCGCCGACCGCCTCCTTGTGCCCCAGGCGAATGGCCCCGACGACTTGGAGACCGGCAGCCGGATAGCGCGCCACATCCTGGTACAACTGCTCGACCCGGTCGCTCCATCCGACAATCAGCGCCTTGTGGGTGCCGTACCCCCGGAGAATCAGAATTTTTTGAACCGACCGCACGATCACACGCCCCAGGGCCACGAAACCAAAAACAAATCCCCAGTAGAACAGCAGCATGGACCGGGCGGAGTCTGGATCTAACTGAGGAATGAACAGCACAAAAAACAGGATCAGGATTCCGATGGTTACGACTTTTAACAACGAGACGAGTTCGTCGAACCGGCTGGAGGCATAGCGTTCCCTGTTCATGCCGAAGAAAAAGAAGATCACCAGCCAGAAGAGCGACAGAAAGAGCACGGTAGGCGTCAGCACAAGCACGCCGTTATCCTCCACCTCGCCAAACCACAACCATTCGAAGCGCGCCAGGTAATACAAATAATTGGCACAGATAAGCGCGAGGGTGTCCGCCAGGAATAGGGCTATGATTTCGGCTTTACGGGACACGGGATAGAAAGGCTGATTTCAGGCAGCTTGCGGCGCGTGTGGAGAGCACCGGTGAAGGGTAGGGTGTCACATACGCCCATCACTGCACAACGTTCAGGTATAAAGCATATACACG
>JBHHWM010000185.1:0-9904 GCA_046756545.1 Rhodothermales bacterium
GAAGAGATGATGGATCTCCTCTTCCATGCCTCAACCCATCTGGCTGTATATGGCAGTCTGGCTCCCGGCGAGTCTAACCACTACGTGATTGCCGATCTCCCAGGTACGTGGTTCGAGGGTTTTGTGCAAGGCGATTTCTATGACCAGGGCTGGGGAACCCGCATCGGATTTCCGGCCATTCGGTGGAATCCCAGGGCCGATATGATTCCCATCGCACTCTTCGTTTCTGAGAGCCTGGTGCACGACTGGGGACGGATCGATGCGTTTGAAGGCTACGAATACCAGCGTATCCTCGTGCCTGTCATCGACCAGGCCGGCTTCTTCTCCGTCGCCAACATGTACGAAGTGCGCTAGAAACCCTGCCGAGCAAAAAATTCGTAGCCCAACCGTTCGAGCGATCCGTACAGCCCTTCCCGACCTAGGGATTCATCGCCGCGTCGCCGGTTTGCACATTGCCTCCGAAGGGCTCTCCATTGACCGTGATGGTGGCTTCTCCGTTTTCGATGACGATGGTAACGGTGCGTGAGATGTCCCGCTCTCTGTAGAGATTGCCGCGCGTGAAGGTGGCTTTTCCTTCGTAGGTGCCATGGATCGTTCCACTAACCTTCTGTGCAAGATGACGCCGGCTTCCCCTGGGTCCGACGAGATCAACGACTTCGACCGCGAGGCCGTAGTCCAGCGTCCGGACGGCGTTGTGGGTGGTCAGCGTGTGCGCGCCCGAGCGGCCATAGGTGCCGTTGACGGTCACTTGGTCCGTGTTGACGCCGGTGGCAACCCACTGGCCGGTGATGTTCGTGCGTTCGGCGGAGAGGTGTGGCGTTTCCAACGAGCCACTGCCTTCAACAATCGTGAAGTTGATGCTGTGGGCCGTATCGGCGTCGGTGACGAAGAATTGCTGCGGCACTCCGTCTGCATTCAAAAACTGGACCTGGTACACCCGGCTGATCCTCATATAGCGGGGGCCGTCCGGCGTACCGCGTTCCCGTTCAATGGAGATGGTCCACGTCCCCGTCGCTTCGTCGTAGGTTCTCTCGACCACCGAATCTGCGTCGGCATGTTTGCTCGCGAGGGCCGTCGTCTGGGCCGGAATGCTTCCGGCGGCGGCCAGATCAAAAACGTCGCTGACCTGATCGAGCAGGCCGCCGGTGTCTTCGCTGACCAGGGTCAGCACGGATAACGCCACATCCTCCGAGGCGTTTGTATCGACTTCGTCGGGTTGCGCCGTGTCACATCCTACGGCGCAAATCAGCAGCGCAGCACTGAGTAAGGCAACAATGGCTCTATGTGTTTTCATGGCACTCACCACCATATGTTGGAAAAGGGAAATTACGTGGGTCAGGGCCTCTGCCCCTGCTGCTATGATAACGGCTTCCGAGGGGACAAGATGTCACAGAATGGCTGCAAACTGATGGTGTTTCCGCCGCATAGATGTAGATGGACTGTGGCCGCCCCAAAGGCACGCTCATGCAAGACGCAGGAAAATCACGTCCCGGCCCCTCCTTTTCGCACAAAAAAATGTGCCCCACCCCGAGGAATGAGGTGAGGCACGCAAAGGGCAAACAGCCGTGTTGACGACCTATCCATAGAAAAAACGCTCGTGGACGATTTGCCCGTTCTCCCATCGCTGCACGCTGACCTGGTGACGATTCACGTCTCCGTAGTCTTTGTGCGTGAAGTCCATCCACCACTGAACCATCGCTACGCCGTCTTCTTCGTTGACGGCAAGCGCTTTCACTTCGGCTCCGCGGAAGGCCGTCAATCCGTTCACGAAGGCTTCTTCGTACGTCCGGTTGACCGCCTTACCGAGGCGCGGCTCATCGTTATTCTCTTGCATCGCCACGTTGTCTGCATAGAACTTGTCGAAGGCATCGAGAATCTGGCCGCTCAGAATCATGCTGTTCATTTCGTCGAGATTAGCACGCACGCTCATGGGGAAACCTCCTGCTCGGATTAATTGATGGTCTGACTATCAGGTACTCTATTAATATAGTCGTTAAAACAATTAGTGTTTCGACACCATATAGCCGTTGTGTCTCTTTTTTTGTGAAAAGAAGAGGAAGCGCTACTCCGCTGCCTGCTCGACAGCCCCGCTGCTTACCCCGTGCTCGGTCCCATAACCTTCGAGCACGACGGCGGGCTCCAGCGCCCGGACGTGCACCGTCTCACCGGGTTGAAAGGGCATCCGGTTGTCTGTGTGAACGAGATATTCGCTTCCGTTCACCTCTACTCGAAACGTGATGTCATGTCCTTTGAATTCGCGTGCCACGATCTCGCCTATAGGACCGGTTCGGTGACCGTCTGACGCATCCAGCGTGAGATGTTCGGGGCGAAGGGACAGCAGAACGTTTCCTGTGGCAGGACGGTTGAGCACCACACGTCCCAGAGGCGTCTCGGCTTCCCCTCCGGAAGCCTGGGAAAGCAACAGGTTGGTACGGCCCAGAAATTGCGCCACAAAGAGCGTTCGTGGGCTGTAGTAGACTTCTTCGGGTGTGCCGATCTGCTCAATCCGTCCATTGCGCATCACGGCAACGCGGTCGGCAAAGGAGAGGGCTTCTTCTTGGTCATGCGTGACGAGCAGGGCGCTCATGCCCTGGCGTTTCAGAACACCGCGAATTTCCTGACGGGTGGTTTGGCGTAAGAGGGCGTCGAGGTTCGAAAACGGTTCGTCAAGCAAGATGAGCCGGGGGCAGGGTGCCAGCGTGCGGGCAATGGCGACGCGTTGCTGTTGCCCGCCTGAGAGTTGGTGCGGCTGGCGGTCTTCGTATCCGGAAAGCCCCACCAGTTTGAGTGCTTCGCGCGCGCGCTGCTTTCGCTCGGTACGAGGGAGATCCCGCAGGCCGAACGTGACGTTTTCCAGCACCGTCAGGTGGGGGAAAAGCGCGTAATCCTGAAACACCAACCCGACGCCGCGTTGCTCGGGCGGCACATGGCGCTTCGGCCCCGTCAATACCTGTCCGCTCACGGTGACGACTCCGGCATCGGCATGCTCAAAGCCCGCTATCAGACGAAGCGCGGTCGTTTTTCCACACCCGCTCGGGCCAAGAAGCGCGAAGATCTCTCCTTCTTCCACCCCAAAACTCAACGACCACACAACCGGCTTCGCGTCTGGATCAAAACGCTTCGTGAGATGGTCAACCTGGAGAATCGTGCTCATCGTCTTCTCAACTCGAACTCTTTATACGGTGGTGTCTCGCTCTCCTTCCCTCAGCAGCAGCCCGACGAACGCAGCAGAGAACCCCATGATGGTCAGGGCATAGGGAGCCGCTGCCCCGAAGAGGGCTTCGTTCGTATAGCCCCACACATTGAGAGCCAGCGTTTCAAAGCCGATGGGAGAAAGCAAAAAGGTGAGAGGGAGTTCCTTCATCGCCGAAAGAAACACAAAGGCGAGGCTCACCAGCAATCCTCGGCGCAGCAGGGGAAAGGTGGCTTCGAAGAAGGCCCGCAACGGCGACCGGCCGAGCGACCTGGCGACTTCTTCCAGGCGGGGCGGGGCCTGGTACAACGCGCTCCGCACCGGCCCGATAGCTTCGGCCAGAAAGTGGAGCGCATAGGCAAAGACCAGCAGCAACAAGGTCTGGTAGAGACCCGGAAGTGCCTGCAATGTAAAGAAAATGAGTGCCAGGGCGAATGCCAACGGCGGCGTCGCATAGCCGAGATAGGCCACCCGCTCCATGGCCCGAGACGCAGGTGAGGGTCGGCGCACACCCAGGTATGCCAAGGGTAATGCCAGCGCCACGGCCAACCCTGCTGCCGGAGCCGATGCCAGCACCGACGACCACAATGCTTTTCCCAGGTCGATCCATCCCTCGTGGCCGTCGCCCGGCCCAATCCAGTACGCCACGGTCAACACAGGGAGAACGATGGCAACTATGCTCAGCACCACGACGAATCCGTATGCGGGGAAACGCCAGGCACCAAGGGTGACGGGAGCGGCCTTTCGTTTCGCCCCGGCTCCCGTCCGGTGAAACAGCAATCCACGCAGCAGGCGGGCTTCCAAAAACAGCATACCGCCCGTCATGGCCAGCAGCATCAGGGCCAGCCAGGCGGCGTAGATGCGGTCGTACGAGGCGTTGTATTGCAGGTAGAGCGCATAGCTAAACGTTTCGAACCGCATCAGCGATACCACCCCGAAGTCACCCAGTACATGGAGCCCAATCAAGAGCGCACCGGCGTAGAACGCCGGGCGTAACTGGGGCAACGTGACACGCAAGAATACCTGGAACGGGGTATATCCCAACGACTGGGCCGACTCTTCGAGTGCAGGATCGAGCCCGATCAGCGCGGAACGGAGGTTGAGGAAAAGATAGGGGAAGGTATAGAGGCTCAATGCGATCAGCGAGCCTCCATAGCCGCTGAGGCGAGGAACCCCCAGGTCGAAAAGCCGCGCAAGGGTGCCATAGCCCCCCGTCGTGGCCAGCAGCACGTAGGCCATCACATAGCCGGGCACCGCCAGAGGGAGCACTCCCAGAAGCGTGAAGAATCGCGTGGCGCGCAGGTCGGTCCGCGTCGTTAGCCAGGCAAGAGGGAAAGCGAGCAGAGAACTGACCACGAGCACGCCGCCTGCCAGGGCCGCCGTGTTGGCAAACAGGCGCAGGTTACGCATCCGGAACAGGAGCGACGTAAGCTCGGCGGACTCGGCCTGAAAACCACGGGTCAGCAAATAGATAAGCGGCACCAGCACGCCTGCCGTCACCAACAGGGCTGGAAGAACAAAGTACCAGGGAACGGCACGGCGGTATGCAGAAAAACGGGCGATTATGGGATGAGCCAGGATATGGATGTCACGCATGGACATGTGGAAAAACGGAACCACTCCCACATGTCCATGCATCACACGTCCACGCGTTACAACAACCCTACATCACGCAACATAGTGAGCGTTGCTTCCAGATCGCGTAACCCGTCAAGGTCGAGGGATGCCTGCACGTCGGAGAGTTGAGCGTTGGATGCAGCCTCGCCCCGGATCGCATACTCATGCGTCTCTTGGATGAAATACTGCTGGGCCTCGTCAGAGAGCAGAAAGTCAACGAACCGAAGAGATTCGGAGTTGTATTTGAGCACCCCTACGCCGGCTACGTTCACCAGGTTGCCGGGATCGCCCGGGGCAAAGAAGGCCTGCTCAACCGGGAAGTCGGGGTCGCTGTCTTTGAAACGCAGCAGGTAGTAATGGTTCGGCAAGCCCAGGTCGATTTCGCCGTCGGCGATGGCCTGCACGATGCTTCGGTTGTTGGGATAGGTCTTGGTGCCGTTGTTATTCATGGCTTCGAGCCACGCCCGCGTCGAGTCGTCCCCGACCAGTTGACGCAAGGCGGTAACATGCGCCTGAAAAGACCCGTTAGCGGGTGCCCATCCGACGCGGCCCTGATACGCCGGGTCGGCCAGGTCGAAGATGCTCTGTGGAAGGTTCGATGCATCAACGCGGTCCGGTGCATACGCCAGTGTCCGCGCCCGCCCACTCGTGGCCACCCAGGTCCCCGCTCCATTGCGATAATGGTCAGGGATTTTCGTGAGAAGCGAATCGGGGAGCGTAGCCAGCAGCCCGGCCTGCTGCACCGCGCCGAGCGCGCCGGCATCCTGCGCCCAGAACAGGTCGGCGGGCGATTGGTCGCCTTCTTCGGTGAGGGCTACAGCCAACTGGGCCGTACCGCCGTAGCGCACTTCGACCTCGATGCCCGTAGCTGCTTTAAACCGCTCGATGATGGGTTCAACGAGCGATTCACTACGACCGGAGTAAATCACCAGCGTTTCCGACTGCGGCGTCTCACACGCCGTAAAGCTTACCGCCAGCAACAGTGCTGCGAGAGGAAGAGACAGGGGTCTTCTCATAAGAATCACGTTGACAGGTTAAATGGTTATTTAGATTGAACCTAAAAAACAAGCCTCGGAGATAACAGCCTCTTCGCAAGATAGACTTCCGCCCAGAGGATTTCTTGCGGAAATTCCATCGTTCCTTGTTCATAAATTGAAGGATACTCACACAACCATACTCTTTTCTCCCTTGAGATCACTATGCGCTGCTTTTTTCTCGGATTGCTCCTCGTTGCCCTCGGGCCGTTCGACCTCTATGCCCAACACACAGGATCCAACGCCCGGCACTCGATAGACGGCGAACTCCAGGCCAAGCTGGAACACCTCGTCGAAGGCTTTCGAGGAGATGTCGGTATCTACGTCCGGCACCTGCCTTCCGGACGCACCGCCGCACTCAAGGCAGACACGCTCTTTCCCACCGCGAGCATGATCAAGGTGCCGATCTTGTTGAAGACGTTTGATCTGCTTGACCAGGGTGTGCTCGACTACGACCAGAAGCTCGTCTACCGCGACTCGCTGCTCTATCTGGGGGAGGACATCCTGGGATCGTTCAAAGACGGCCAGGAAATCGCCCTCAGCAAAGTAGCGATGCTGATGATCACCACGAGCGACAACACGGCCAGCCTGTGGCTCCAACACCTCGCAGGTACCGGCACGGAAATCAACGCATGGTTGGAGGCACACGGGTTTGAAAGCACCCGCGTCAACTCGCGCACGGAGGGACGGCGCAAGGATTGGGAACGCTACGGATGGGGCCAGACCACCCCGCGCGAAATGGCCGATCTCCTCGTGATGATTCGGGAGGGCCGCGCCGTCAGCCCGGCAGCCAGCGAAGAGATGTACCGCATCCTGACGCGCATCTACTGGAACGATGAGGCGCTCTCGCAGCTACCGCCAACGGTGCAGGCCGCCTCCAAGCAGGGCGCGGTCAATCAGTCCCGCTCCGAGGTCGTTCTCGTCAATGCACCGCACGGCGACTATGTCTTCTGTGTCATCACCAAGAACCAGAAAGACACGAGTTGGGGCGACGACAACGAGGGCTACGTCCTCCTCCGCGACGTCTCGCGCACCCTGTGGCACCACTTCGAGCCCGACTCTGAGTGGCAGCCTGCCAACGGTGCCGCAACATATTGAGAGGAGAAAACGCAGGAAATGGTTACCGGAGGAGCGTCACACGCTGTGTATTGGAAAAATGCTCGCCGACGGTGCGAATCAAGTACAGGCCACTGGGCAAATCCTTCGCGTCGAACGTGAACGTGTGGGTTTTCTGAGCGCTCAAGGAGGTGTCGTAGAGCAAGGCAACACGACGGCCCAGCAGGTTATAAATTTCCACCGTCACGTGTTGCGTCTGCGCGACGGTCAACGTGAACTGTGTTTGCGGGTTGAACGGGTTCGGATAGGCCGCGGTAATGTGAAAGGAATCGGCCACGTCTTCGAAGCCGGCCGTCCCGGCAGCCACCTCTCTCTTTTGGCTGTACGCTGCCGTCGTGCTCACGGCAAAGAAGAGAACGAGAAAGAGTAGTCGTATCATTTCGCGCATAGCACCTCTCCGGATGAATGCGTGGACAGTCACGAATGGTGCCCCGTCTCAGATGCAGAGACTTAAGGCGTGGCCCATCTTTCCACCACTCGAAGATCGTGCCACGTAACAAAAACCCCTGATTTACACACGCTGCACGGTTTCACTACGCCGCTTGTCCAGAATACCCAACATGTGTTTCACAGGTTAAACGCCGCTGACGGACCGCCACGTTACGGAGACGTATCGCACCCCTTTTACGCTGAGCCCCTGGCCGCCTGCCTTCTGCTGCGTATCGAGCGTTTGTGATACTCCCAATGAGCAGGCGGTACACAACCTGGAAGCAGCGCTACTTCGTGGAGCGGAGGACGCGTCCGGGGCGGGTGCCGGTGAGCCGCCCGTCGAGCAACACCGCCTGCCCGTTGACAAACACATGGACCACCCCCTCGGCATACTGATGAGGCGCACCAAACGTCGCCCGATCCACAACAACCCCGGCATCCAGCACCGCCACATCCGCCATCGCTCCCACTCGCAACTCCCCCCGATCCGACAACCCCAGCCGCTGCGCCGGAAGACGAGTCATCTTGCGCACGGCTTCTGAGAAAGAAAGGATGCCTTGTTGGCGCACGTAGTGGCCGAGCACACGGGCGAAGGTGCCGTAGTTGCGGGGGTGGGGGACGCCTCGGTCGGGGGTAGGGATGCCGCCGTCGGAGGCGATCATGGTCCACGGGTGTTGCATGATCCGCCTCACGTCTTCCTCCGACATCGAGTGAAAAACACCCTGGCATCCTCCTTTTTCTTGCAGTTCCATCGCCAGTTGCGCCGCCTCTTCAACATGGACAGGCCGATGCTGCTCAGCCAGGATGTCGGCGAGGCTTTTGCCGTTGAGTGCGGCGTTCCACGAACAATTGGCCGTAACGATAGTGGCCGGGTCGCCGCCGCGCTCTGCGTTGATGTGCTCAACGATGGCATGGTGGATACGTGCTCGCGTGGGCGCGTCTTGCAACCGCTCGACGAGCGCTTGCTGCCCGCCTTCCTTGCTCCAACCTGGAAAAAGAATGGTCAGCCCGGTGCTCGACGCCGTGTACGGATACTGATCACTCGTCACATCGACGCCGCGCGCACGCGCTTCATCAACGAGGCGGAGAGAAGCCTCGGCGTTCCCCCATCGGCTCGGCCCGATCACCTTATGGTGCGTCACCTGGGCGGGCACGCCGCCTTCTTCCCCCACCCGGATGACCTCGGCAACGCTTTCCAGCAATTTCCCGCCCTCATCGCGGATGTGGCTGATATAGACGCCGCCGTAGGGTGCCATGGCTTGCGCCAGCGCGACGAGTTCTTCGGTCGTCGCAAAGGTGCCCGGTGTATACTCCAACCCGGACGAGAGCCCGAAGGCCCCGTCTTGCATGGCGGCAGCCACCATCCCTTGCATGCGCTCCAACTCCGGATCGGTAGGTTTGCGGTTGACGAGGCCCATGACCCGGCCTCGGATCGTACCGTGTCCCACAAACATCCCGAAATTGATCGCCGGCGGCGTGGCTTCGAGCCGGGCGAGGAAATCGCCCACGGGATACGCCGAGGAACCGTCCTGCCCGCCGATGGCCGTCGTCACGCCCTGGCGGATGTAGTTCTCGGCCAGCGGATGCCTGAACAGCCCGCTGGCTTCGGGCGTAGTGCGCGCCGCGTGGCTGTGTATGTCGATAAAACCGGGCACGACGGCCAGCCCGTGTACGTCGAGGCGCAGGCTCGCTCGCCGATCCGACAGGTCCCCGATAGCTGCGATGCGGTTGCCGAGGAGGCCGACGTCCGTCACCACCGGGTCGCCGCCCTGTCCGTCATAGACCGTCCCTCCTTCGAGGATGACGGTGAAAACAGAATCCGGCACCTGGGCGGCAACAGGCGCTGAACTCAACAGGAAACAAGTCAAAAAAAGGAAACGAATCATCATAGCTTACTCATCTGTTATGCGGAGGACGCGTCCGGGGCGGGTGCCGGTGAGCCGCCCGTCGAGCAACACCGCCTGCCCGTTGACAAACACATGGACCACCCCCTCGGCATACTGATGAGGCGCACCAAACGTCGCCCGATCCACAACAACCCCGGCATCCAGCACCGCCACATCCGCCATCGCTCCCACTCGCAACTCCCCCCGATCCGACAACCCCAGCCGCTGCGCCGGAAGACGAGTCATCTTGCGCACGGCTTCTGAGAAAGAAAGGATGCCTTGTTGGCGCACGTAGTGGCCGAGCACACGGGCGAAGGTGCCGTAGTTGCGGGGGTGGGGGACGCCTCGGTCGGGGGTAGGGATGCCGCCGTCGGAGGCGATCATGGTCCACGGGTGTTGCATGATCCGCCTCACGTCTTCCTCCGACATGGCAAAGAAGATGCCCTGGAATCCGCCTTTTTCTTGCAATTCCAAGGCCAGTTCCGCCGCTCGCTCGACCGTCACCGGTTCGCCGCGCCCCTGCAAAATAGTCGCCAAGTTCTGGCCGTTGAGCGTCGAATCCCACGCACAATAGGCCACCATCACATTGGCCGGGTCGCCGCCGCCCCGATCCCGTTCCAGGTTGAACA
>JBHHWM010000186.1:0-9875 GCA_046756545.1 Rhodothermales bacterium
GCCATCGGCGATTTCGTCCTTGATCTCTCCGTCCTGGAAGAAAACGAACTCTTCGACCGTCGAGAGATTCAGGATCGGCGTCCCTTTTCCCAGCCGTCGCTGAACCGGTTTATGGCGATGGGCCGCCCCATCTGGAAATCAGCGCGCCAGACCATCAGCAACCTGCTGCACGCCAACACCTCCACCCTCCGCGACGACGACACCCTGCGCGCCCGCGCCCTGCACCCGATGCAGCAGGTGGAGATGCTCCTCCCCGCCGACATCCACGACTACACCGACTTCTATTCGTCCCGCGAGCACGCCACCAACGTGGGCACCATGTTCAGGGGCAAAGAGAACGCGCTCCAGCCCAACTGGCTGCACCTGCCCGTCGGCTACCATGGGCGGTCCAGTTCGATCATCGTCAGCGGGCAGGACGTGCGGCGGCCCTGCGGCCAGCTTAAGCCGGGCGACGATCCCCCCGTGTACGGCCCGAGTCGCCTGTTGGATTTCGAACTGGAAATGGGCTTCTTTGTCGGTCCCGGCAATCCGCTCGGCGAGCCGATTCCCATCGACTCCGCCGCCGATCACCTCTTCGGCCTGGTACTCGTCAACGACTGGAGCGCCCGCGACATCCAGAAGTGGGAATACGTGCCGCTGGGGCCTTTCCTTGGGAAGAGCTTCGCAACGACCATCTCGCCCTGGATCGTCACGCTGGAAGCGCTCGAACCGTTCCGGTGCGCGGGTCCGGCCCAGGATCCGACCCCGCTTCCCTACCTCCGCACGCCCGACGACCGGGCCTACGACATTCACCTGGAGGCGGGGATCCAGACGCCGACCATGGCAGCACCGCACACGATTTGCCGCTCCAACTACCGCCACCTCTACTGGAACGCCTGCCAGCAACTGGCCCATCACACCGTCAACGGGTGCAATGCCCGGCCCGGCGACCTGATGGCCTCCGGCACCATCAGCGGCCCGACGGAAGACAGCTACGGCAGCCTGCTCGAACTGACCTGGCGCGGCACAAAAAAGATCGCCTTACCCGGCGGGCAGGAACGCACGTTCGTCCAGGACGGCGACTGCATCACGATGACCGGATGGGCACAGGGCGACGGCTACCGCATCGGCTTCGGCGAGGCCGCCGCCATGATACTCCCCGCCCTCTGCTGATGTTGTATGGGCGTGCGGCAGGAATAAAACGCTCCCTTTCCTACACCGGCACCCATCATCGACGGCCTCCGCCTGACGATTTTTCCACCCTTCCTATCACGATGGCATACACGGCGTGACAACCTGAAACAGCAGGCTTGCCAGTTCTTCACCCGGGCGCGACACTCTTTCAATACATGCCCTTCCTGGTTTGCCTAATTGGCAATAATACCGCCCCGGCACGCCGCTTGAGACCTCTTCGGGTGAAACCATTGAGGAGAAACCCTTCCTCAACCCATCCCTTTCTTTGACCAACTATGTAAGGAGGATAGATCATGACCAGCTTAATCCGTTTCTCGCCCACGGCAAACCGTCGCCGGATGCAGCGCGAAATCGACCGCCTCTTCGAAAGCTTCTTCCCCATGCACTCGCTCAACCAGGACGAAAGCGCCGTCTGGACTCCTCGCGTGGATCTCTCCGAAACCGACGACGCCTACTTCATCCACCTGGACCTGCCCGGCCTGAACAAGGAAAACGTAGAAATCAACTTCCACGACGGAACCCTGAGCATTAGCGGGGAGCGCCGGACGGAAGAAAGCGAGGAGGGATGCACATTCGTGCGTGTCGAGCGTTCCTACGGCAGTTTCTACCGCGCGTTCACGCTGCCGCAAACTGTGGACGGCACCAACATCGAGGCCGCTTTCGAAAACGGGGTGTTGGACATCCGCGTGCCGAAAGCCGAAGAGAGCAAGCCGCGCCGCATCGAGATTTCCTGAGCGCATCGCCGCTTTTGAACCTCACACGTCCCGGTCAGCGAGGCTGGCCGGGATTTTTTTATCCGCCCGGTCTTCCCTGATCGAGCGGTAGGTGGAGGGTGAACGTGCTCCCTTCGCCAGGGCTGCTTTCGGCAATGAGGTTGCCGCCGTGGGCGCGCGCGATGGCGTGGCTGATGGCAAGTCCCAATCCGGTGCCGGGTCCGCGCCGGGTGCGGGCCTCTTCGCCCCGGTAGTACCGTTCGAAAACATGGGCGAGCACGTCGGGGAACATGCCGGACCCGGTATCGTGCACCTGCACCCGAACAGCCTCTTCGGAGACGCCGGCGCGGAGCGTCACTCTGCCGCCCTCGGGGGTATGTCGCCGGGCATTGGTCAGCAGGTTATCCAGCACGCGCAGCAGCCGGACGCCGTCGCCCTCGAAGAGGGGCAGCACCGTCGGTAGATCCACCTGGAAGGCGATACCGTCTTTTTCGAAGGCCGTCCGGTGCGCACGGGCGGCGTCGTGGAGTAGTTCGGCGAGGGGGATCGGTTCGCGGCGCAGCGGGGCCTGCGCGCTGTCGAGCAGGCTGAGTTCAAAGAGGTCGTCGACGAGTTGGTTCAGATACGCGCCTTGCCGTTGTGCCGTGGCGAGGGCGTCGCGTGCGGCGTCGCGGTTGCCGGCTTCCAGATAGCGCACGGCTTCTTCAAGATATCCGAGCAACGCGGCCATCGGTGTGCGCAGGTCGTGCCCCACGTTGGCGATGAGTTCGCGGCGCAACTGGTCGGTGGCCTTGAGGCGCTCCACGCTGTCCTCGACGGCGGCGGCCATCTGGTTGATCGAGGTAGCCAGCCGGCCGAACTCGTCCTCGCCCCGCGCTTCGAGACGGGCGGCATAGGTACCCGCCCCGATGCGCTCGACCTGCCGTGTCACGCGGCGGAGCGGCTTGACGAGCTGCCCGGTAAAAAAAGCCCCCAGCACCAGCGCAATGAGCCCGGCCAGCGAAGCCACGACCAGCAGCGCCCGGCGATAGGCGCTGCGTGTTTCGGCCAATTCGTAGGCTATCGAATGGTCGAGCGGTTGCACCAGCAAGCCTCCCACCAGGAGCCCGTCGAGGTCGTAGAGGGGAGCCAACCCCCAGGAACCGGCCGGGTCTTTGCTCCCGATCTCCACCACAATGTCGCCGTTAGCCAGGGTTCCGACGAGATCGTCCGGCAACGGGAGCGGCACGAGGGGCATCCCCGCCGGTTCAGGAAAAAAGTCCACTTCGGGAGGGATGGCCTCCAACAACCGCCCCTCCTCATCCAGCAGCAAGACGGGATCGTGGAAGCGATGGGCCAGGTCGAGGCGAAGCAGGTCGGGCAACTCCGCCAGCCCGTGCAGGAGCAGTGTAGAATCCGCCCGGTCCTCGACTTCTTCGGCCAGGATGTCGAGCCGCAGGCGGAGACTGTTGGCCACCAGGTCGCGGCTGCGGTCGTTGGCAAACCAGGCACTCAGGGCCACGGCCAGCAGGCCCGTCGCTACCTGCACCCCCACGAGAATGCCCGCTACTTTCCAAAAGACGGAATGACGCATCCGGCTCCGGCTTTCGGCGGGAGGTGCATACCCCGTCTTTCGTTCCCTGGCCTCCATACCTCCGACAGCTATCATCTCCCCTTATTCGGGAGAGACCGATTGAAACTTGTAGCCGACGCCCCAGACGGTGCGGATGTAACGCGGATTGCCGGGGTCGTCTTCGATTTTGGCCCGCAGGCGCTGCACGTGCGAATCGACGGTGCGGTCGTAGCCTTCGTACTGGATGTCCCAGACCTCGTCAAGGAGTTGCATGCGCGTGAACGGGCGATCCGGGTGCTGTGCCAGAAACAGCAGCAGGTCGAACTCGCGCACGGTAAGATGGACGAGTTCGCCGGCACGCCGCACCTCGCGCCGGATGGGATCGACCGAAAGGCCGTTGTACTCCAGGACGGCTTCTTCGTCGGGGGGGCGGGTCGCTTGCTCGCGGGTAAGCCGGAGGCGACGCAGCGCCGACCGCACCCGCGCCACCAGTTCCTGCAAGCTGAAGGGCTTGGTCACGTAATCGTCCGCCCCCACCTCCAGGCCGACGACGCGATCCACCTCGCTGCTGCGCGCCGTCAGCATGATGATGTAGAGCAAGGGATACTCCGCGCGCAGGCGGCGGCACACGTCCAGGCCGTCGAGTTCGGGCAGCATAATATCGAGGATGACCAGGTCCGGCACGTGTGCGGCAACGCGTTGCAGGGCTTCGGTCCCGGTCGCCGCCGTATCGACGTCGTAATGCGCCTCCCGCAACCGCCCGGCCACGAGATCGCGCAGTTCGGTATCATCTTCGACAACGAGAATCCGCATATCGGTAAGGATGAGTGTTCGAGGATCAACAAACAGAAGGTCTTCGAGAATATAACCGCTGGCCGTAAACAGCACCCGTTGCTATAGCAAAAACCTATAGTTCCGCCATAGTTTTGTGACATCCTGCGAGGCCCCGGTGCATACAATAAACGTGCTTTCTCCGACACACGCCGTTTTATGACGAAACGCCTTGTTTGCATAGTCTGGCTGAGCAGCCTGATGCTGTCGGCTACCGTAGGGCAGGCCCAGGACGCCCCGCGCCCAAGGACGCTGGTCCGGGCGTGGTTGATGGCGCAGACCGAACGGGGCCGCGATCTTGCACGCGCCGAGCTACGTGAGCGGGCGGAGTGGATCATCGACGGACCGACAGGAGTGCGGCGCATCGGATGGGTGGCTGTCGTTTCGGGCGAGACAGGTACGGACCAATGGCACCGCGAGGTCCGCTCCGTGCAAGCCGACGGCCGGCGCGTCCCCCGGCGACGGTGGCCGCAGCTTGAGCGTCAACGCCGTTCGACGATGGGGCCGCAGGCCGAAGCCGCCGCGCGGGCCGTCATTCAGCTACACACCATGGTGAACCGCATGCAACCGGTAGGACAAGCCGTTCGAGAGATGGTCAACGACACCCCCTGCTGGCGCGTCGAGTTGATCCCCCGAAACGACCAGGTCCCCATCGAGCGCTATACGCTCTGGTTCGACCGGGCACAGGGGCACCTGGTGCGCAGCCGTGCCCTCGTCCGGGCACGTCGCCAGGAACGATCACTGCTCATCACGACGGACTACGCCCGCATCGAGGGCTTCGACGTACCCCGGCACCGGCGTCTGGAAGGCACCACGCAGATGAAGCGCCGCCTCCGCACCTACACGATCCTGTTCAGGTACCAGGCTACGTACAGCGACTACCGCTTCTTTCGCAAAGAGCGGCCCTGAGCCGGAACCAGACGTCGTGCCGGACGCTTAAGCGTCGCATGACAAAGACGCCGTTCACTGCATCCTCTTTCGAAGCGCACATCGACCTCCTGCGTCAGCATCTGGCCGGGCCGCTACCCGGCATCGAAGCGCAACTCAGCATGGCCCCCCGCTACCGAAGGGACCCGTCTATGGCCAGCATCGAGGGAAAACCCTGCCGCGAGGCAGGCGTCCTGGCCCTGTTCTTCCCCCTCGACGATGTACCGGCGCTCCTCCTGACCGTGCGCCGGGCTGATTTGAAAGAGCATGCCGGCCAGGTTTCGTTTCCAGGCGGACGGCGCGAACCTCATGAGACGCTCCGTGAGGCTGCCTTGCGCGAAGCCCACGAAGAAGTCGGCGTGGCACCGGACACCGTAGAGGTACTGGGTACCCTGACGCCGCTCTACATCCCACCCACCAACTTCTGCGTCCACCCGTTCGTAGGCATGGTGCCGGCCACCCCCACGCTGCATCCCCAGGACGACGAGGTCGAAACCTTGCTGCGCGTCCCGCTATCCCACTTGCTCGATCCCCGGATACGGCGGCGGGAGCCCTGGATGCTGCGCGGCCGGAAAGTCGAGGTACCGTACCTCGACGTAGAGGGCCACAAGGTCTGGGGCGCTACCGCCATGATGCTGGCCGAATTGCTGGCGCTCTTTAACCGGGACTGAGACGCCCCCGAAGAGACAGCCCCTCATCCACTCGAAGCCCTAAATCTGGCGAGCCACCTCGCTTTTGATGCGCTGATAAATGGCCGTCAGGCCTCGGATACGCTGCATGCCGAGCAAGCCGGAGAGCCCCAGGCGATTCAGAATATCATCCGGGGCATCGAGCACCACGCGCGGTTCTACCCCATCGAAGGCCTGCACCATGATGGCGACGAAGCTGCGCGCCGTGGGTGCCTCTTCCGGCACGTCGGCGTGGAGATGCACGATGCCGTCCTTTACCTCCACCATTAAAAACACCGGCGACTGGCACTCGTGGATCATGTTCAGGCCCCGATCACGCAAGGGATGATAGACCTCCGGCAACGACGGCAACTGCAGGGCATAGTCCAGCAAAAGCTCCAACCGGATCTCGTCGTCAACCAACTGGAAGTCTTCGGCAATGGCATCCAGGGCGGTCATGGCAGCTTGCGCCTTCGAAGGGACTGAACAACATCGTTCGCTCTCAAAGAATATCTCATTTCCCGCACAATCGATACCCTGACGAGGCGGCGGCAGGTTTTTTTCCTCTCCATCCCTGCGCCGTCGATTTGACAAGAGGAAAGCGCGATTTCACCACATTTCCGTGACAACTTGCCCGGCGCAGCCTTCGTTATGAAATACACGTTCGCTGGACACAGCACAGCGATCCCTTCCTCCGGCAGGGCAATCTCATCGGAACGTAGAGGATGCGTGCAGACGGAATATATCCAATCCTGATGGGGTTGCCCTGCCTCCTCCAGCGCGCCCGCCCACCGTTCATCTAGAACGACCGAGTCTTATGAAAACGCTTCTATTCGCGCTCTCCACCTGCCTGGTCCTTTGCGGAGCCGCTCTGCGGATCGCCACGAACCACAACCGCCCGCCCCTCGACCCCTTGCCCTACGCCGAGGCCGGGCTGACCGAGCGTGAAGCCGCCACGCACCTGCTCAACCGATTCACCTTCGGCCCGCGCCCCGGCGACATCGACCGGGTGGTAAACGTGGGCCTCGAAACGTGGCTCGACCGCCAGCTCCGCGCCGACTTTCCGGAAAAAACCCTCGACCGACGGCTCCGCCCGTTGAACGCCCTCAATATGCCGGTGCTGGAGATCGCAAAGACCTATCCCAACCCCGGCGTGGTGCAACGCATGGCCGCGCGCGAAGAGAACATGTCGCGGGAAGAGATGGCGAACCTGGACCGTCAAGAACGCCGCCGGATGTTGCGCGAGTACATGGAAAAGAAGGGACTTCGACCCCAGCGCGAACTCATCGGCGAGTTGATCGGCCAGAAAGTGCTGCGCGGTGTCTATAGCGAAAACCAGTTGGCCGAAGTGCTCACCGATTTCTGGTTCAACCACTTCAACGTGACGCTACAGGATAACCAGGCCCGTCCCTACGTGCTAGCCTACGAGCGCGATGCCATCCGCCCGAATGTCCTCGGTCCGTTCCGTGCCTTGCTCGGCGCGACCGCCAAACATCCGGCCATGCTCCTCTATCTCGACAATGCCCAGTCCACCGCCCCGGACAGCCTCCAGACGACAATGGACCTGCGCCTCCGGCCCTACGAGCAACGACGCGGCCTGGGCGGACGCATCGCCCGCCGACGCATTCGCGACGGTCGCGAGCGGTTGCGGCGTGAACAGCAAGCGCGGGAAAAGGCCGTTCCTGAACAGTTCCGTCCCCGGCGCGGCGTCAACGAAAATTACGCACGCGAATTGATGGAACTGCACACGCTCGGCGTCGATGGCGGCTATACCCAGCAAGACGTGGAAGAAGTAGCCCGCGCCTTCACCGGCTGGACGGTCGTGCCCCCCGAACAACGCAACCAGCGAAGAATAGACCGGATCAGGCGGCAAGGCACATCGATGGGATTCGTGCTGGACAACGCCTTCCTCTTCCGCGCCGACGTCCACGATGCCACTGAAAAGACCATCCTCGGCACGACGTTCCCGGCAGGCGGCGGCATCGACGAAGGCGAACGGGTGCTCGACATGGTAGCAACACACCCGTCCACAGCGAAGCACCTCGTCTGGAAAATTGCGGTCCGCTTCGTCTCGGACGAACCGCCGCAGGAACTCGTGGACGCACTGGCCGAGGTCTACCTCGAATCAGGCGGCGATCTGCGCGCGGTGATCAAGGCGCTGGCCTACTCACCGCACTTCTGGAACGAAGACGCCCTGCGGGCCAAGGTCAAGTCACCCTACGAACTGGCCGTCAGTTCTCTCCGCGCCCTCAACGCAAACGTCCGCCCGACGCGAGCACTCGTCGAGTGGATCGATAAGATGGGCCAGCCGCTCTACCGCTACCAGGCTCCGACCGGCTTCCCCGACGAGGCCGACCACTGGATCAATGCCGGCTCGCTCCTGAACCGGATGAACTTCGGCCTCCAACTCGCCGGCGGCACCATCAACGGCGTTCGCTTCGATCTGCTGGCACTCAACGACCACCGCGAGCCGGAAACCGTCGAAGACGCGTTGGAAGTCTACCTGCCGTTGCTGTTGCCCGAGCAGGAGGTCAGCGAAGCGGTCTCGATGCTGCTGCCGATGGCCCTGGATCCCGATCTGCAAGCCCGGCTGGACGCCTCCTCGGACGCGCAACCCGACGACCCGGCATCCGGGGCGGCAGCTTCTCCCGATCCGTCCTCGTTGGCTCGTGTGGTCGGCGTAATCCTCGGCTCGCCGGAGTTTCAGCGGCGCTAACACCCAACCTGCACCCCGACGTAATCCAACCAACGGACGAAATACACGCGAACGTCATGTATACACGCAGAGCCTTTCTGAAAGCCGGCGGCCTGGGCGTTATCGCCATGGGCCTCGGCGGCAGCCCGCTTTTTCTGAACCGGACGGCCCGAGCCGCCGCCGAGCCGCCACTCTACAGGCGGCGCAAGGTGCTGGTCGCCCTCTTTCAGCGAGGGGCGATGGACGGCCTCATGGCCGTCACGCCCTTCAACGATCCGCACCTGCGAACGCATCGCCCGCGCCTCGCCATGACCGCTACCGGCGGCGACGCGCTCCTCGACCTCGACGGGACGTACGGGCTGCATCCGGCGTTGAGCGCTTTCGTGCCCCTCTTCCAGGAAGGCCGTCTGGCCATCGTGCACGGCGTCGGCTCGCCGAATACCACGCGCTCGCACTTCGACGCGCAGGACTATATGGAAACGGGGACGCCGGGCCGCAAAGGCACTTCGTCGGGATGGTTGAACCGGGCGATGGGATTGCTGGGCCACGAAGCCACCCCCTTCCAGTCCGTCGCCCTCACGCCGGCGTTGCCTCGCTCGCTATACGGCCCGGCCCCGGCGCTGGCGATCTCGAACCTGGACGACTTCGACATGCACACGCCGGGGGCATCGAGCAGCGGCCAGGCGACGGGTCAAAGCCTGGAAGCCCTCTATCAACAAACCTCACAAGACCTGTTGCGCGGCACCGGCCACGATACGTTCGAGGCGATGCGGGTGCTCGAAAGCGTGCGCAAACAAGCCTATCGCCCGGCGCAGGGAGCGCAGTATCCCAACACGCCGCTGGGTACCAGCCTGAAACAGATCGCCCAGCTTATCAAAGCCGACATCGGCCTGGACGTCGCCTTTGCTGAATCGTCGGGGTGGGACACACACGTGCAGCAAGGCACCACACGCGGCGCGTTCGCCCGGCAGGCCAACAACCTTGCCAGCGCAATCACCGCTTTCTGGACCGACCTCGATGCCCGGCAAGACGACGTGACGCTCATGACGATGACCGAGTTCGGTCGAACCGTCGGCGAAAACGGCTCGGGCGGCACGGATCATGGCCGCGCCTCCTGCCTCTTCGTCCTCGGCAACCGTGTGGACGGCGGGCGTGTCCACGGCACAGTGCCCGTACTGGCTCCAGAACACCTCGAAGACCGCCGAGACCTGCCCGTCACAACAGATTTCCGCGCCGTGTTCTCCGAGGTCGCCGGGAAGCACCTGGGCATTACGCAAGACGAAGCCCTCTTCCCCGGCTGGCAGGGGGCACGGCTG
>JBHHWM010000187.1:0-9848 GCA_046756545.1 Rhodothermales bacterium
CAGGGACAGCGTTCCGACTGGACATCCGTTGAAGTGTCGGGCGTCCATTGCAACGGGCATGAAATCCCGTTGGAGGTTTCCTTCAGTGCCGTTGAGCAAGACGGCGAGCAACTCTTCACCGGCATCGTTCGCGATAGAACCGAGCAGAAGCATCTGGAGGAAGCCCTGCGAGAGAGCGAGCAACGCTTCCGCGACCTCTTCGAAAGCCTGCCGGATGCCCTGCTCGTGGAGGATCTCGACGGCACCATCCTCGATGCCAACCCGGCGGCGTGCCGGCTGTATGGCTTGTCGCGCCCCCAACTGCAGGGATCCGCGATGCACACCCTGGTGCCGCCTGAATATGGCGAGCAGATGAAGCGGGCGTTGGAGGATCTGGTAGCCGGCGAAAGAAAGCACATTGAGGGCTATTGCCGGGCAGCCAATGGACAGGCCGTTCCGGTTGAGATCCTCGGCTGGCGCATCCGATATGCAGAGCAGCCCGCCCTGATGCTCTATCTGCGAGACATCACCGAGCACAAGCGGGCGCAAGAAAGCATTCGAGAGCGGGAAGAGAGATACCGTACGCTCATTGAGCACGTCCCCGAGGCCATCGTGGTGCTCGACGTAGAAAAAGGGTGCTTCGTCGATTGCAACACCAACGCCGAAGCCTTCTACGGCCTCTCCCGCACAGACCTGCTGAAGATGAATCCAGTGGACGTGAGCCCGGAGCGCCAGCCGGATGGTCGCCTCTCCGCTGAAGTGGCCTACGAATACATCAAACAAGCGGCAGAGGGCGGCACTCCCGTATTCGAGTGGGTGCATGTGAATGTGCGGGGCGAGGAAGTTCCGAGCGAGATTCGCCTGGTGCGTTTGCCGTCGGTGGACCGGGTCCTCGTCCGGGGGAGCATTACCGGCATCGCCGAGCGCAAGGAGTTTGAAAAGGAGCTAATCGAGGCGCGTGAAAAGGCCGAGGAGTTGAATCGCCTCAAGACGACATTCCTCACCAACATGAGCCATGAAATTCGCACGCCGCTGACAGCCATCATCGGCTTTTCCGCCATTCTCGCCGGGGAAGCCTCCGATGACCAGAAAGAACTCGTCGAGATGGTGGAGCAGAGCGGTAAACGCCTGCTGAACACGCTGAACACGGTGCTCGACCTGTCGATGCTGGAAGCCGGGAGCCTGACCCTCGAGAACGAATGGTTCGATATGGTCGAGGCGGTCCGGGAAAACATGCAGGGAGGGCAATCTTTCGCGAAGGAAAAGGGGGTACATCTCGAATTCATCGCGCCGGAGTACGACGTGCCCGTCTTTCTGGATCGAACCTGCCTCGAGCGGATCGTGAATCACTTGATCGACAACGCGATCAAATTCACCGATAGCGGGACCGTCACCGTTACGGTCAAGGCGGATCCGGCATACGTCAGGGTGCGCGTGGCCGATACCGGCGTAGGTATCGACGAAGCCTTCCTGCCTCATTTGTTCGATGCCTTTAAGCAAGAAAGCACGGGGCTGACCCGGTCGTATGGAGGGACGGGACTCGGTCTGGCCGTGACAAAGCGCATGGTGACCCTGATGGGGGGCGAGATTGTCGTCGAGAGCCAGAAAGAGGAGGGCAGCGTGTTCGAAGTGGCTTTTGCGAATCCCGTGTCGGCGTCCGAAGCGTCAGAGGAAATCCACGCGGGGGCGGCTTGCACCCGTAAGGTTCGTATCCTGGCCGTGGAAGACAGTCCTGAGATCCAGATGTTGCTGGAGTACATGCTCAGTGACTTCTACGACATCGAGGCGACGTCGGATGAAGAGGGGGCCCTTTTGTTGGCTCAGCAGAAGAAATATGACCTGATCTTTATGGATATCAACCTGGGCGGAGAACGCACGGGGGAAGATGTGCTGGCTTCATTACGCGAACTGCCCGGCTACGAAGATATTCCCGTCGTTGCCATGACGGCCTATGCGTTGTTGGAAGACCGGGAACGGTTCCTGGATTCAGGATTCGACGGCTACCTGAGCAAGCCGTTCACGATGCGCCAGGCGCAGAACATGGTGCAGCATATGCTCAGCACGAAGGGAAAGAGGCCTCTCCAGGGTTTTCCCTTTGACGAAGACTCCTGATAGGAGGCCGGATACCGCCGATCCCGGCGAGTTCAGATCCGGAAGAGGTAGCCGGCGGCGAGGGCGCGGTAGGCCGTCACCTGCTCGTGTTCCCACGCGGCATCGCGGCCCAGGACTGCGGCCATGAGCGCCGCTACGGTGGGCGAGGCGGCGATGCTGGCACGGGCATCGAGCAAGAGCGCCCGCGAACGCCGGGCCAGCACGTCTTCGACCGTGCGGGCCATCTCGTGACGTACCGCCCAAACGACTTCGCCTTTTCGGTAGGGGAGGTTGGGGTGCAGCGGCTCGCTCCAATCCGGTTGTTCGTGCAGCACGTCTTGCAGGGCCGGGGCATCCGCGCCGTAGGCCGCCAGGTCGCCCAGGGTGTCCGCTTCGTCGTGCCAGCCGTGGAGGCGAAGTGTTTTGGTCACGGAAGGACGCTCGTCGAGTTGGGCGACGACGGCGGCCTTGTCGATGGTATCTTCCGCCATCAGGCGGTACGTGGTCCACTTCCCCCCGGTAATGGTGACCAGGCCCGAGCGGGCGATGTGGAGCGTGTGGTCACGGGAGAGGGTGGCGGTGTCGTCCTCGCTGCCGGTACCGACGAGGGGGCGAAGACCGGCAAAGACGCTCAGCACGTCGCCGGGGAGGGGATCCTTGGTCAGGTAGCGTACGGCGTGGGTGAGGAGGAAGTGTACCTCTTCGGCGAAGGGGCGCGGTTCGAGGGTGATGCGCTCGACGGGGGTGTCCGTCGTACCGATGACCGTGCGGTCGTGCCAGGGGATAGCGAAAAGTACCCGCCCGTCATCGGTGTGGGGCACCATGATGGCCGCGTCGCCCGGCAGGAAGGAACGGTCGAGCACGAGGTGGACGCCCTGGCTGGGCCGGATCATGCGGGGTGCTTCGGGGTCGTCCATGCGGCAGACGGCGTCGGCAAAGACGCCCGTTGCATTGACGACCACTCGCGCCTTGAGGTCATAGTCCCGGTCCGTTTCCACGTCGCGTGCCACCACGCCCCGGATCATCTCGCCGGATTTCGTCAGGGCCGTCACTTGCACGTAATTGAGCACCGTGGCCCCCAGGTCGTGGGCGGTTTGTGCCATGGTGATCGCCAGGCGGGCGTCGTCGAACTGGCCGTCGAAGTACAGGGTGCCGCCGCGCAGGCCGTCCGGTTCGAGGGTGGGCAGGTAGGCCAGCGTCTCTTCGCGCGAGAGGTGTTCCGAGGTGCCGAAGCCGAGACGGCCTGCCAGCAGGTCGTACACTTTCAGCCCGATGCCGTAAAAAGGCCCTTCCCACCAGTCGTAATTCGGAACGACGAAGGGCAAGTCGCGGACGAGATGCGGGGCGTTCTTCAGCAGGCGTCCGCGCTCGCGCAGGGCTTCGAGCACCAGCGAGATGTTCCCCTGTTTCAGGTAGCGGACGCCCCCGTGGACCAGCTTGGTGCTCCGGCTCGACGTGCCCTTGGCAAAGTCGTGTTGTTCGAGCAGCAGGGTTCGATAGCCCCGCGCTGCTGCTTCAATCGCCGTTCCGAGCCCGGTAGCCCCTCCCCCGATGATGATGATGTCCCAGGGGGTGCTTCGTTCTTCGAGTCGCTGCAATAACTCGTCTCGATGCATAAAGTGGGAGGTAGTGTGTAGTTGATAACAACAGAAACCTGTACCTTCGAAGTAAATCGCAATGCACCCTGAGAAGCAAGAGGATTCGAGCCGTCATGAGGCCTCCCACCGACATGCGCCTTCGGTATGAGTGGCATGAAGGGACCGTCCCCCCGCCGCATTACTACGACTACATCATTGAATTCGGCCCCGACCCGCAAGGCACCATCCGCTATTGTCCGGGCTACGACTTCCAGGATCCTCCGGTCTGGATCGAACGCTTCGACGTCGAGGCGGATGCCTGGCAGCGCCTGTGCGCGCTGGTCGATGCGAGCGGCATCCTGGAGCGCGAGCCGCCCCCGGATCCGGATCCCGAGCCGGTGGGAGGGAGCCTGTGCTGGCTGGAGATTGTGGCCCCGGAGGCCCGGATGAAGCAATGCAGCTACGGGTCGCCCTCGGGCGCTATGCGCGAGGTCGTCAATGCGATGAAGGCCCTGGTTCCGGACGCCGTCTGGTCCGGCCTCCGAACCCGGCACGAGCACTTCGTGGAGAGCCAGGAAGGAGCGTGAGGTGCCGGGCTGTTACTCGGGGAGGAAGCGCGGCGGTGCCGATGCTTCGAGGTCGTTGGTGTCGAAACACCTCGGGTCGCTGTGCTCGTCGCAGGGGACAAACTCGAATTCGAGCGTGGAGTGATGGATGTGGAAGACGTCTTCGAGCCGCTGCTTGATCGTATGCTTGACGGCTTCCATGTGCTCGAGATCGCACTTGTCGATGACGATGTGGGCCTCCAGCGCCAGGTCGTGCTCGTCGAGTTGCCACACGTGCAGGTGGTGCATGTCGCGTACCCGGTCGATAGCTTGCACGCGGGTCAGGATCTCGTCCAGATCGATGTTTTTAGGGACGCTTTCCATCAGGATGTCCACCGTTTCGCGCAGCATCTCGTAGCTGTGATACAAGATGTAGAGTGAGATGAGCATCGTCAAAATGGGATCGACGATATAGACATCGAAGTAGAGGATGAGCACGCCGCCCAGCACCACGCCGACCGACGACACGGCGTCGGCCAGGATGTGCATGAATGCGCTTCGGATGTTGAGACTTCCTTTTGCATCCCGGTAGAGCAACCCCGCCGTCAGGACGTTGGCCGCCAGGCCGATGACGGCCACCACCAGCATGATCGTGCCGTCGATGGGCTGCGGATCGAGGAAGCGCTCGACGGCCTCTTTGATCAGGAAGAGGGCGATCAGGACCAGTGTCACCAGGTTGACGAACGCGCCGATGATCTCGGCCCGCTTGTAGCCGAAGGTTTTATGGGGTGTTGCTTCTCGTCGCCCGATGCGCCGGGTGCCCAGGCTGATGCCCAGCGACATCGTGTCGCTGAAGTTGTGCAGAGCGTCTGAGAGGAGCGCCAGGCTGCCGGAGAGCACCCCGCCGATGACCTCCGCGAGCGTGATGAGCAGGTTCAGCGCGATAGAAAACAGGAGGCGTCGTTCGCCGCCCTGCGATGGCGCGTCGGTGCGCCCGTGATGATGGTGATGATGGCCCATGCGTTCTGGAGGTAGCGAGAGAAAGCGTCCCGTGTCGAAACGGATCCCGGGGCCGAAGGATCCATCGGGGGAAACCCGGAGCGTTGCCCGGCGTCTCTGTTGCATCTTGTCGCACGTCCATCACCCGTCATCGCAACCCCGTGCCGGATATTCCCTTTGAAGCCCCCAACCTGATTCACAGGGCCATTCCTGCGTTCATCCTGCTGCTCATCGCCGAGGCCGTTATCAGCGCCGTCGGTCAGCGCGCGTTTTTTGAGGTCAAAGACACCTTTGCCAGCCTGGCGATGGGCGTCGGCAACGTGATCACCAATCTCTTGGCCAAGGCGATGGTCCTGGGGGCTTTCTGGTTCGTCTACGAACATGCGGGCCTGTTCAAGGTAGTGCTCGGGCCGGATCGGTGGTGGGTCTGGGGGCTGCTCTTTTTCGCCGAGGATTTTTCGTATTACTGGTTCCACCGGATCAGCCATGGCAGTCGGTTTTTCTGGGCCTCGCACGTGGTGCATCATTCGTCGCAAAAGTACAATCTGGCTACAGCTTTGCGGCAGACCTGGACAGGCAACCTCACGGGCACGTTCGTCTTCTGGCTCTGGCTGCCGTTGATCGGGTTCCACCCGGTGATGGTGGTGACGATGCAGTCGATCAGCCTCCTCTACCAGTTCTGGATTCACACGGAAACGATCCGGCGGCTTCCCCGGCCTATAGAACTGGTCTTCAACACCCCCTCACATCATCGCGTTCACCATGCGTCGGACATCCGGTATCTGGATAAGAATCATGCCGGGGTGCTCATCATCTGGGATCGGTTCTTCGGGACGTTTCAGCCGGAGGAAGGGCGGCCCACCTATGGACTGACCAGGAATATCAAGACCTACAATCCCATCCACATCGCTTTTCACGAGTGGGTCGATTTGTGGAGGGATATGCGGCGTCCGTTGCCGTTGAGAGATCGGCTGGGCTATGTCTTCGGCCCGCCCGGCTGGAGCCACGATGGATCGCGCAAGACGACCCGTCAATTGCGGACCGAGGCGGCGGTACGGTCACGTTCTCTGGTAGCGCCTACGGAGATTCCCAAAGAAGAGGGGGGTTAATTGGGTAACTCGACGACGTCGAGCAGTTCGAGGTCGAATTGCAGGTGTGCGTTGGGCGGGATGATGCAGTCGTTGGGGTCGTCCGGGTTGCAGCCGGCCCCCCGGCTCCCGAAGGCGAGCCGGGGGGGGATGGCGAGCCGGCGGAGGCCGCCCACCCGCATTCCCGGCACGCCCTCGATCAGGCCGTCGATGACGGTGCGTTGCTCGGGGTCGTTGACCAGGACACCCGTCTCCAGTTGAAAGACGAGGGGGCCTCGCTCTGCCGAAGAGTCAAAAATTTCGCCTGTGGCAAGGAGTCGTCCCGTATAGTTGAGCGTGACGACTTTATTTTCTTCAGCCACCTCGCCCTGGCCGAGGATCAGGTCGGTGATGACCAGGTCTTCTTCCTGGTCATTCGAATCGCACCGGACCCAGAGGAAAATACCCAGGAGCAGGCATAGAAGAAGAGCGCTATGAGAGTAAAAGCATCGCATCACGGCGGGGAATTGTGGACCGGGCAACCGCGATACCCTCTATATGCTTCACGAGGTGCTTTGTTCGCGCGGCTTCGACCTTGGCGACCCCACGGCAAGCCTACCCGGTTGATGGCATTGTGGGTGGTGGCAACCCATCCACGGGCATCCAGGACGAGGGGGGAAACGACGAATGGAAGGGTAGCCACTGCTTCATCAGACCGCAAGCGAGTCAGCGGGCCCAAAGACATCGGTTTGAGCTTGCCTGAGCCTCCCTGTCTCCATAGTTTGTTGAGAGGGTAGGCGTGGCCCGGCGTGCTGTACCTTTCCGGTAAACGCGGGATCGGAAGCGCAAGCAAACGGAAGCTCATGATACGAAACGGTTGTTTCCTCCTGGTAGCCCTGTTGATGGGGCTCTCGTTGGGGGCGTGCACGCCCCCTGCCCCGGATCGCCCGGTGAACATCGTGATGATCGTCATCGACGATTTGGGCTGGATGGACACGGGGGTCTACGGGAGCCCGTTCTACGAGACGCCGAATATTGACCGGCTCGCCGAGGAGGGAACCCGTTTCACGCAGTTCTACACGGCGAGCCCGGTGTGCTCTCCGACGCGCGCCAGCCTCATGACGGGCAAGCATCCGGCCCGGCTTCGTCTCACGAACTGGATCGGCGGTGAACAGAACGGGCTGCTCACGCAGGCGGAGTATGTGCGCCAACTCTCCCTCGAAGAGGTGACGGTCGGCGAAGCGTTCCGTGAGCACGGCTACGCGACGGGATATATCGGCAAATGGCACCTCGGAGCGGAGCCGTATCTCCCGGCGGCCCAGGGCTTCGATTTCACCTTCGCCGTGAACCAGGCGGGGCAGCCGGGCTCGTATTTTCCCCCGTATGAAAACCCGAACTGGCCGATCACCAATGTGCCGGATCTGGCCAGAGATCCGGAAGGGGCGTACCTCACCGATCGCCTGACCGATGCATCGCTCGACTTTATCGATACGAACCGGGACCGCCCCTTCTTCCTGGTGCTCTCGCATTACGCCGTTCACACGCCGTTGCAGGCTCCGCCGGAAGCCGTGCAGCGATACGAAGCGAAAGCCGCGTTGCTCGGACCCGATGAGGACGCGAACTATGAGTCGGAACGGGAAGCCACCACCAAGCTCCGGCAAGACCATCCGACGTATGCCGCCATGGTGGAGAGTACCGACGAGAGTGTAGGCCGCATCCTCAGGAAGCTGGCCGAACTTGAACTCGATGGGCGCACCGTGGTGGTGTTCCTGTCGGACAACGGAGGACTCAGCACCCTGATGCGCCGGGGATTCAACCAGGCGACCGCCAACGTTCCATTGCGGGCCGGGAAGGGATGGCTCTATGAAGGGGGCATCCGCGCACCGCTGATCATCCGTTGGCCGGGAGCCATCGACCGAGAGGCCGTCGTAGCATCCCCGGCGATGAGCACGGATCTGTTTCCTACGCTCCTGGCGATGGCGGGCCTTCCGGCACGGCCCGAACAGCATGTTGACGGTACGAGCCTCGTCGGGGCGATGACGGGTGCGGCGGAAGCGCCTCACGAAGCGCTGTTCTGGCACTTCCCGCACTACCACGGGTCGGGGAATCGGCCCGGAGGGGCGGTTGGCATCGGTGACCTCAAACTGGTGGAATGGTTCGAGGACGGAGCGGTCGAACTGTACGATCTGTCGACGGACCTCAGCGAGCGGCGCGATCTGGCGCGTGAACGCCCCGACGAGGCCGCCAGACTGTTGGCGGCGCTCCGGGCCTGGAGGGAGGAGGTCGGTGCCAACATGCCGACTCCGCGATGAGGACCCGGCAGCAAACGGCTCCTGCTGCTATCAATACGGAAGGGGGGAGATGACGCGGTCCTGCATTCTGACAGGCACCCGGCGTAAGCGCATCCCCCGATCCCTACGATGACATGCAGACGGTCTCAGCCGTTGCAGGCGTTGTGTTTCGGTGCTACCTTGAATGGATGAGTTATCTTTGCCCATAGATCCCTGAAGCGATGTTTTCACTTCCAGCTACTATTGTTGCACGGCGGAATATCTCCTACGGTTTTTCTCTGCCTATCCTCCTGCTCATCGTTTCGACGGTGCTGCTCGGGTGCCGGCAACATCCGGATAACAGGGTACGCTACACCCTCGAAGTAAAGACCTCCGACGAGGATATGGTGAACCACACGATGGACGTACTGCGCAAACGCCTGAGCTACGCCGACGTCGGGCGGTATGATATCGAACGTCAAGGCCCGCAGCGTATCGTCGTCGATGCGCGAGGAATCCACGACATAGATCGCCTGGCTCGCCTGTTGACCCAATCGGCGAGACTAGAATTCCGTCTCATGGCAGAGCCCTCCGCCCTGCGCATCGCCCTCACGAAACTCCTCGACTCCTTTGAGCCGGAGGTAGACTCGCCCGACGATGCTGTTTCGGGCTATCCGCTCCTGGACGTGTTTCAGCCTGTAGGCGAGGGTGTGGTCTTCGGACGCGTCGCCGCAGAGGATACGGCTGCCGTCCATCACCTCCTCGCCGATCCCCAGGTGCAGGCGCTGCTTCCTCCCGGCGTGGAGTTGCTCTACACGGCACACCCGGTCTCGGGTACTGGAGACGATGTCGGCTTCTACGAAATCCTCGGTGTGAAGACGCAGGTAGAGCTTACGGGAGACGTTATCACGGATGCCACGGTCTACCCTGACAATCAGGAGGTGGGCATCCAGATGAATGAAGAGGGAGCCCGCCTCTGGGCGCACGTCACAGAGTCGAACATAGGCCGGCACCTTGCTATCGTCTTCGATGGGGCGGTCTTCTCCTACCCGGTCATACAGGACCGGATCGAGGGGGGGAGGTCCCAGATCACCGGGCTCAACTCCGTGGAGGAGGCCCGTGACCTGGCCCTCTTGTTCAGGGCGAAGGGGCTGCCTACCCCGGTCTATCTGGTGAGTATGACGCCGGTCGACGAGTAAACGTGCTCACCGATACGTTAGCATATCGTCCGAGGAGTCGGCTGGAACTGCACGGCAAGGACCGTAATTAGTCCAGTTGCCCGGCGGCTTGCAGGCGCTCCAGCGACGCCAGGTTCGAACG
>JBHHWM010000188.1:0-9798 GCA_046756545.1 Rhodothermales bacterium
ACACGAACTTACGTCAGAACAGACCACCTCATTTTCCTTATTTGAATGGTATTGGGACTAGGACCGGATTCCCTAAACCCAGCACCGAAGGTCTGGAACGACGCGATGCTCCATACCCTCACCCCCTTGAGCTACAAGGGCCAGGTAGGAGCAACTCCACTGGATCTGTGGCAGAACCTCCGGGGTTCCGCTGATTTTGACAATTATAAGATCAATGCCCCGGTGGCCATGATGTATGATGTCGAGTCGGCTCTCACGAGCATGGCAAATCTACACGAAGGTGTTGCCGACGTCACCAGAAAGCTCTGGAGTGCGCACTGCCCACAGGATCTGCCTCCGGAGGATCTGCCTGAAGACTTGCCTCCGGACGACCCGGCCCAAGAAAACCACCCCCCCGAAGATCTACCCTCGGAAGAGTTACAACCGAGCCCAGATAGCGGCTGGAGGCCCGCAAAACCCTGCGACGTCGACCGGATCTCCATCGACGCCAGCGTTCTATACGGCGAACACGTCTCCTTCTGCTCCGGCGATTCTCTTCCTGCCGGGCGATACCGCATCACCTACCTCGAAGGAGCTCATCGCTTCAGTGACGACCCCGCCAACCCCTACTACGACTGGGATGCAAGCAGCGTCTACATCTATCACGACGACGGCAAGAACAGCCTCTTAGCCCCCGGCCCTACGGCTTACAGAGGCTTCGACATCGTGGCCGACGTCACAGCAGCCTACGCCGGAAGGCGAGTGGAATTCGATCACAAGGGGGGAAAGATCTCGATGCACATGCAAGACAACCCCTACAGTGACAACGTTTCCGGGATACCGGCCCCGACGTACAAACTCGAAGTGCTGGAGTACCCGAACTGACAGCCTATGCAGGTGATCGGTGCAATGCTTCCTACACAAGGAGCTGCCTCGATCCTCTCGGACGATTTCTCGATCACCTATGTAAAGCCAACCCTTTTTATCCTGTTAATACCCTCCCCGTAACAGCGAACGGCATCCCGGCACCAAGGATCGATCATCAGCGCGTTTGCCTGAGGAAACCAGCACCGACACGACGCATCCTTCGCCTCCAGCGTATGGCTCTCCGGCTGTTTTGTAGATGGACCTCTCGCAGGACGATCTGCCTGTTCCTGCTGCTTTGCACCGTCCACCTTACCGGGGCGCTTCCTCCGGCAACAGGCCAGAACGGCAGAGCAGGCACAATAGAACCGGCACCCGATTACGAAGCGGCGCTAACCCGCCTCTTGCAACAGGTGGTGACGGAGGAAGGACGCGTTCGCTACGACCTGCTGCAAAATAGCCTTCGCCCGGACTTCCGGCGCGTGCTCAAGGCGGTGGAAGATTTCGACGCAACGACGCTCCGCACGCACGAACAGAAGTTGGCTTTCTGGATGAATGCGTACAACGTCCAGATGCTGCAAAACATCATCGAAACGCCGCAGGTTCAGCATATTATCGACGACGGCTTTGCCGATGCGTTTTTCGACACCCCGTTTCGCACGGCCCGCACCCGCATCACGCTCAACGAAATCGAGAACGTGATCCTCCGCATGGAAGACGGGCAGGCAGAGCTGATGTCCTTTCGCGTTGACCGTCTGGACCCGCGTATTCACGTCGGCCTGAATTGCGCTGCCGTCTCCTGTCCTCGCCTGCGAAACCGGGCCTTCACCGCCGATAACGTCGATACCGAACTCGACGCCGCCATGCGCGACTTCGCCGGTAGCCCGGCGCACCTCCGCGTCGAAGGCTCCCGCGTGATCCTCTCTTCCCTTCTCGACTGGTACGGCTCGGACTTCGATGAGGCGGGCCTTCCTGCGGGCGAGTTCCTGCTCCGGTACATGCCCGAAACGCGCCCCGATTATGACGCGCTGAAACAGGCGCTGGGCGGGCGACGAGCGGATGCCATCAAGGCACGTCCGAATGTGCGTTTCGACTATGCCTGGGAGGTCAACCGGGCACAATAGTCCGATGCCCGGCATGCTACCCGAACAGTTTTCCCAGCAGCCCGCTGCTTCCGATGGCAGACCCGATCTTCGCCACGTCGTCGGAGATGTCGCCGTCGCCATCCATGTCGAGGAAGCGCGCCAGCCCCCCCTCCGTCATGCCGGGTGTATCGTGTTCCACGCGGGTGCGTTCCTGGTTGAGAAGGCCGGCGAGACCGCCGGCGTCCAGGTTCTGCTGCTGTTTTACCTTGCCCAACGCGCCCATCACGATGGGAGCCAACAACGGAAGGAGCTTGCTTACCTGTCCGGCGTCCAAACCGCTGGAGCGCGCCACGCCCTGCTCAACCGCGCTACGCCGTTCGCCGAGGACGTGCCGCAAAATGCCGTCGCCGTTGGTGGTACGGCTGCTCGCTGCTCCGCCTAACAGATCGCCTGCCATCCCGAGCAACCCGCCCCCGCCGGATGCGCTCCCCGAACCGCCGAGCAGGCCGCCCAGGGCACCGCCGCCACTGCCGCCGAGCAAGCCACCCAGGGCACCGCCGCCGCCTCCACCGCCGAGCAGGCCGGAAAGACCGTCGAGCAGGCTGCCGTCATGGTCCCGGTCGAGTGCGTTGGCCAACGATTGCGCACCGGAGGGGGATTGGTTCGCGTTCCGCGCCAACCCGCCGACCAACAACGGCAAGGCGGTCGCCATCGCCTTCTGCGTACTCGCCGGGTCCGCCCCGATGCGGGTGCTCACCTGCTGCACCACCGGCTCGCCCAGTTGCTGATTGAGTAGATCTAATAACCCAGCCATGTCGTTCCCTCTTTTTCATTTGGAGTCAGGTGTGATGGTGGTGCGCCTTTGTTACAAACGGCGTGCCCGGCTCGCGCGTCAGACCGCATGATGAGGTATTACACCGACAAGAACAGTCATTCTCCCCGAATACACCAACTTGCCCCCGGAGAACCCGCACGAATCGAGGCGGCCATTTCCAAAATAACACACGACTATCGCATTCCTGCACAGCGTTTTCTTACCAGCCATCACCCCCTTCCGGCCGGTGCCGGTACATGGCCGGTACGTACGACGCCGGCTACGTTCCCGGGAGCCCGGTTGCGCCCAATGATTACACCGGCACGTCTACGTAGGCGCTCAGGGTAGTGGGTTGGGGGATCGGCAGGCCCTGCTCGCGCATCATCTCCAGGTGGAGTGCTATCGAGGGGCGAATCAAATCCAACACTTCGGCCTCCGAGTTTCCCAACGCCTCGCAATCGTACAGATCAGGCACGTAGGCCCGATAGCCGTGTTCTCCTTTTTCTACAATTACCAGGTAGTTCATCGCTATGTAATCTCCCCCGTCTACGCGTCTATCACATATTTCTGCGGTATTGCCCGCCCACCTCGAACAGCGCCCGCGTAATCTGGCCCAGCGAGCATACTTTTACGGTTTCCATCAAGGCATCGAACAGGTTGCCGCCCTGCCGGGCCACGTCTTGTAGATGCGCCAGCGCCATCCCGGCCCGTTCGGCGTGATGCTGCTGAAAAGCACGCAGGTTCTCCAGTTGATGCCGTTTCTCTTCCTCCGACGAGCGCATCAACTCGACGTCCTGCGGCTCCTCGGCCTGCGTGCCGTCCTTAGCCAGGAACGTGTTGACGCCGACAACGGGCAACTCGCCCGAATGCTTCTTGCGCTCGTAGTAGAGCGATTCTTCCTGGATCTTGCCCCGCTGATACATCGATTCCATCGCGCCGAGCACACCGCCCCGGTCGTTGATACGCTCGAACTCCAACAGCACCGCCTCTTCCACCAGGTCGGTCAACTCGTCGATGATGTACGCGCCTTGCAGGGGGTTCTCGTTCTTAGCCAGCCCCAGTTCGCGGTTGATGATAAGCTGGATGGCAATGGCGCGGCGAACGCTCTCCTCTGTCGGTGTCGTGATCGCCTCGTCGTAGGCATTGGTGTGCAGGCTGTTGCAGTTGTCGTAGATGGCGTAGAGCGCCTGCAGCGTGGTGCGAATGTCGTTGAACTGGATCTCCTGTGCGTGCAGGCTGCGGCCCGAGGTCTGGATGTGGTACTTGAGCTTCTGGCTACGCTCGTTGCCGCCGTAGCGTTCGCGCATCGCCACGGCCCAGATGCGCCGGGCTACCCGCCCGATGACGCTGTATTCGGGATCCATCCCGTTCGAGAAGAAGAACGACAGGTTGGGCGCAAACCCGTCGAGATTCATCCCCCGGCTCAGGTAATACTCGACATACGTAAAGCCGTTAGCCAGCGTAAACGCCAGTTGCGAGATCGGGTTGGCACCGGCCTCGGCGATGTGGTACCCGGAGATCGAGACCGAGTAGAAGTTGCGGACGTTGTAGTCGATGAAGTACTGCTGCACGTCGCCCATCACGCGGAGGGCAAACTCGGTCGAGAAGATGCAGGTGTTCTGCGCCTGGTCCTCTTTCAAAATATCGGCCTGGACGGTGCCGCGCACGACGCCGAGCGCCTGCGCCTTGATCGCGTCGTACTCCTCCTGCGCGAGGAGGCCCCAATCGACGAGGTCCGAACCAGGCACGCCGAGCAGGCCCAGCCCGCTCCCGTCATGCGAAGGAGGCAGGCCCTCTTCGCGTCCCCTCGGACCAAAGGGCACGTAGCCAGGGCGGTTCTTGCCCGTTTTTTTCGAGATCACGCGCTCGGCTTTCTCCCAGCGCCCGTTCTCTTTCAAAAAACGCTCCACCTGTTGATCGACTGCCGTGTTGAGGAACATGGCCAGGATCATCGGGGCCGGGCCGTTGATCGTCATCGAGACGGACGTCTTCGGATCGCTCAGGTCGAACCCGGAATAGAGCTTCTTCATGTCGTCGAGCGTACAGATACTCACGCCCGAGTTCCCGACCTTGCCGTAGATGTCGGGGCGCTCGTCGGGATCGAAGCCGTAGAGGGTGACCGAGTCGAAGGCTGTCGAGAGCCGCTTGGCGGGCATGTCTTCGGAAACGAGGTGAAAGCGCCGGTTGGTGCGCTCCGGGCTACCCTCGCCCGCAAACATGCGCGTGGGATCCTCGCCCGCCCGTTTGAACGGAAAGACGCCTCCGGTGAACGGGAAAAAGCCCGGCACGTTTTCGAGCAGGGCGAATCGGAGCCGCTCGCCGGGGTCCTGCGTTTGGGGAAGCGCCACGCGGGGAATCGGCGTGCCGGAGAGCGACGTATGGAACAGCGGCACCGTGATCTCCCGCGACCGCACCGTGTAGGTAAACGCCTCCTGCCTGTACTGTTCGGCCAGGTCGTCCCAGTGCTCGAGGATGTGCCGGCTTCGGGCGTCGAGCTTGTTCCACCAGTGCGCGACCATCTCGTCGAGGCGGGCGGCGAGGAGCGCCTGGTCTTCCGGTGCCCACCGCTCGACCTGCTCCCTCGCGCCGCGGGCCTGCCCCCATTTGCGGGCCAGTTCCACCTGTTGATCGGCCCAGCCGCGATAGGTGCGGCACGTTTCGGCGATCTCGCCCAGGTAGCGCTGCTGCTTCGGCGGGATGACGGCAAGCGTACCCGGATCCACGTCGGACAGCGCCCCCTTCCGATAGATCCGCGAGGTGCGCCCGAAGTCGTAGTGCTCGTTGAGATGATCGAGCAGGGCGAGGTAGAGCCCCGTCACGCCGGGGTCGTTGAAGTGGGACGCCATCGTCGGGAAGACGGGCATCTCATCAGGATGTTGGTCGAACACCTGGCGGTTGCGCTGCACCTGCTTTCGGATGTCGCGCAGGGCGTCGGCGCTGCCGCGCTTCTCGAACTTGTTGAGCGCCACGAAATCCGCCACGTCCAGCATGCCGATTTTTTCGAGTTGCGTCGGCGCGCCGAAGTCGTGCGTCATCACGTAGAGCGAGAGGTCGGTCAGTTCGCTGACCTCGGTGTCGCTCTGCCCGATGCCCGCCGTCTCCAGGATGATGAGGTCGAACCCGGCGGCGCGGCATACGTCGATGCTCTCGCGTAGCGCCTGCGAGGTGGCCCGATGTGCCTGCCGGGTAGCAAACGAGCGCATGTAGACCCGGTCCGTGTGCTCCCCGTAGATAGCATTCATGCGGATGCGGTCGCCCAGAAGCGCACCGCCCGTTCGCCGCCGCGTGGGATCGACCGAAAGCACGGCGATGTGCAGATCGTCGAAGTCGTTGAGGAAGCGGCGAACCAGCTCGTCGGTCAGGGTCGATTTTCCCGCACCGCCCGTGCCGGTGATGCCAATCGATGGAGCGTTTGAACGTTGGACGTCGAACGGCTCGACGTCCAACGCGTCGGGGCCGCCTGCGGCTACGGGTAGCTTTTTCTTCCGCCGCTGCTCGACAGAGGTCAGCACGCGGGCGAGGGCCTGGGGATCTTTCTTCCGGACGGCATCGACCTCGCCGTTGAGTTCGCGCACGGTGGGGAAGTCGCATTGTTCGAGCATGTAGTCGATCATCCCCTGAAGCCCCATCATCATGCCGTCCTCGGGCGAGAAGATGCGGGCAACGCCGTAGGCGTGCAAGGCGGCGATTTCTTCGGGAACGATCACGCCGCCACCGCCGCCGAACACCTTGATGTGGCCGGCTCCTCGTTCCTTGAGCAAATCGACCATGTACTTGAAATACTCCAGGTGCCCCCCCTGGTACGACGAGACGGCAATGCCCTGCGCGTCTTCCTGAATGGCCGTATCGACGACCTCGCGGACGGAGCGGTTGTGCCCGAGGTGAATCACCTCCGTTCCGCTGGCCTGCAAGATGCGGCGCATGATGTTGATCGCTGCGTCGTGCCCGTCGAAAAGGCTGGCGGCGGTAACAAACCGGATGGGATGCTTCGGACGATAGGACGGCTTTTTTTCCATATGCAATCGTGAACGCGGCGCTTCACCAAGAGGGATGAAAAGCACGCGCTGTTTATATTCGTAGGAGAAGAAACGAGAGAACCCTTTCTTCATGCTTCGGCGTAGCACTCAAACGCATGGATCTCAGGGAGGTTTTTTGAACCATGCGATTCGGCACGCAAAGATGACCGAGGGCTGTCACCCACCGTGTTTTTCTTGACGGTATCGCCCCCAACCACTGTGCATTGTTTCCGATGGTGAAAAAGCATCCTATCTATCCTGTAACAGCAACGCTCTGCGTTCTGTTCGTGCCGGTCTTCGCGCTGTGGAGTCCCGGCCTCGTTCAGGCCCAAGACGCGCTCGTACTCTCACGGCTCACCGAACCGATTGAACTGGACGGGCTGAGCAATGAAACGGCCTGGCAAGACATAGAGCCCTTCCCGCTTACCATGAACCTGCCCTCGTTCGGCGGCGAACACACCGAACGCACCGAGATTCGTATTGCCTTCGACGACGACTACCTCTACGCGGCGGGGCGTTTTTACGACTCCAACCCTTCCGGCATCCGGGGAAACTCGCTGAGCCGGGACCGCGCCAGCGACAGTGACGACTTTTTTGCCGTCATCCTCGACACCTTCAACGACAACGAGAACGCGCTCGCCTTCATGACCACCCCCGCCGGCATCCGCATCGATCAGGCGGTCTATAATGATGCCGAGTTCGACGGAGACAACATGCCGGTCAATGAGAGTTGGAACACCTTCTGGGACGTGGCGACCGTCACGACGGAGGAAGGCTGGTTTGCCGAAGTGCGCATTCCTTTCTCCAGCCTTCGCTTTCAGGATGTCGATGGACGCGTCGTGATGGGCCTGATGACGTGGCGATGGATCGCACGAAAAAGCGAGGGACACACCTTCCCCGAAGCCCCGCCCAAATGGTTCCTGAGCCACATCAAACCCTCCATTATGCAGGACGTCGTGCTGGAAGGCATTTACGGCCAGAAGCCGATCTACGTCACCCCCTATGCCCTCGGCGGTCTGAATCAAACGACGGAACTGAACACGGCGGAAACGGCCTATGATCGCCATGACGACCCGACCGAAGACATCGGCCTGGACGTGAAGTACAGCCTTACGAGCAACCTGACGCTGGATGTGACGGCCAATACCGACTTTGCGCAAGTCGAGGCGGACGACCAGCAGGTGAACCTGACGCGTTTCTCCCTCTTTTTTCCCGAAAAGCGCCAGTTCTTCCAGGAGCGCTCCAGCGTGTTCGACTTCAACACGGGCGGTCAAACGCGGCTTTTCTACAGCCGGCGCATTGGTCTATCCGAGGACGGCCCGGTACGTATCTTTGGCGGGGCGCGCCTGGTGGGCCGTATCGGACGCTGGGACGTCGGGTTCATGGATATGCAAACCGCCCGTCTAGACACCATCCCCTCCGAAAACTTCGGGGTGTTGCGCCTGCGCCGTCAGGTGTTTAACGAGAACTCGTACGCCGGGGGCATGGTCACCAGCCGGATCGGTACAGACGGCTCGTATGCCTTCAGTTACGGACTCGACGGCGTGGTGCGTGTTCTCCAGGACGACTACGTCACGTTCAGCCTGGCCCATACGTTCGACGACGTCATGGTGAACGCCGGCGACGTGTCGCCTGTCCGTTCGGGGCTGTTCCGGGCACGGTGGGAACGACGCTCCAGCCAGGGGCTGGGCTACCTGATGGAAGCAAAATCATCCGGGGCCGATTTCGATCCTTCTATGGGCTTCGCGCTGCGCACCGACGTAACCCGGCTGGAGGGGCAGGTATCATACAGCCTGCTACCCGGCGAGCAGTCGCCGTTCTTCAAGCACATGCTCGCCTTCGAAGGATCGTCCTACCTCCGCCATGAGGACGGCTCCCTCGAATCGGCGGAACTGGGACCGTTCTACGTCCTGTCTTTTCGATCAGGGGCTTTCATGTTCGTCAGCCCGAAGGTGTTGTTCGAAGATTTGAGCGAGTCCTTCGAGCTTTCCGACGACACCCTGGTACCGGCGGGAAGCCACACGTTCTTCAGCACGACGCTCTTTTATCAGCCACCGCCTAATCTCTTCCGTACCGGGCTTTTTGTCGATGGCGGTACGTTCTACGACGGCTGGCGCATCACGGCAGGGCTGAGCCCCACCTGGACCCTCTCTCGCTACCTCGAACTGAGCGGCGAGTACCAGCTCAACCGGGTCGGATTCCCGGACCGTGATCAACGCTTCAGCGCCGACATCTTCCGGTTGCGTGCCAAGGCCGCCCTAAACAACCATCTATCAGCCGGTGTTTTCGCACAGTATAACAGCGCGTCCGACGCCGTCATCCTCAACGTCCGGCTTCGCTACAACTTCCGCGAAGGCAACGACCTGTACATCGTCTACAACGAAGCCTTCAACACCGATCGCCACGCCGCCGATCCACACCTCCCGTTCACAGATACACGGACCATTCTGGTAAAATACACCTACACGTTGGCCCTGTAACCATCCAACGGATGGAAATCTATTCAGAAAATGCGACGGCAAGATAGCACTGCGCTCGCTCCTCAAATCGAACTTGCATGGTCGGGCCGTCAGCGATGTGGACACAGGCGGCCTGTCCCGCCAGATCGAGTTCCAGGCGTAGCTTTTTCGGAGAGAGGCGAAAGCCTGTGCGGAGGGCCTTCAGCGTGGCTTCCTTGAGCGTCCAGTACAGAATAAGCCCCCGTGTGCCGTCGAGCGGCAGGGCGTCGAAGGGTTCGTATTCCTCGGGATGAAGCAGGAATTGAGGCAAGCCGGGATGACGGGGGGCGATGCGCTCCAGATCGACCCCGACCCTTCGCGCAGCCACGGCGGCGACTGCATGATCCCCCGTATGGGCGATGGACACGCCGACGTCCTCCCCTTCGATGGCAGGAGCCCCATCGTCGGCCACGAACAACGGGACCCGCCCCGGTTCGACGCCCAGATGCTCTGCCAGCAGCAGGCGCGCGGCCGCCCTTCCCAGCGTGAACTCCCGCCGCCGCCCGGCATGCGTAAACGTCGCCGCACGGGCCCGCTCCTCC
>JBHHWM010000189.1:0-9690 GCA_046756545.1 Rhodothermales bacterium
GGGTGATGGAGGCAGAGCAGGCGCGGTTGTTCGCGTTCGAGGCAGGCGATCTGCCGAGCGGGTTGTACGTGATCCAGGCACGCGGCAAGACCTTCATCGGCACCCATACAGCGATGCTGATCAAGTAGATTCAGTGATGTATCAAGGCACGCTTCGCCAACGCATGGAGCATCACGCTTCGCCGGCGGCCACGGCAGCGAGAGGCATCAAGGCCGGAGTGTGAACGCCAAGTTGGAAGATGGCCGAGGCCCAGGTCAGACCGGCTCCGAAAGCGACGAGCGCCAGCGTATCGCCCGGCTTGATGCGTCCTTCGTCGAGGGCCTCGCAGAGCGCCAGCGGCACCGACGCCGCCGACGTGTTGCCGTAGCGATGGACGTTGACGAAGACTTTTTCGGGCGGCAAATGGGCCTGCTGCGCGGCGTATTCGATGATGCGGGCGTTGGCCTGGTGCGGAATGAACAGGTCGATGTCGTCGGTGGTGAGGCCGGCCCGGTCGAGTGCCTCGTTCAGCGCTTTGCCCATGATGCGAGTGGCGAATTTGAACACCTCGCGCCCGTTCATGTGGATGGCCGTGAGGCCCTGGTCAATAGCCTCGTGCGTGGGCGGTATGGTCACGCCGCCGGAGGGCACGATGATGTGCTCGGCGCCCGCCCCGTCGGAGCCGAGCACGTGGCCCAGCACCCCGCATGGTTCCTCGGTGGCCTGCATCACCACGGCGGCGGCCCCGTCGCCGAAGAGCACGCACGTCGCGCGGTCCTCGTAATTGAGCCAGCGGCTGATGAGTTCGGCCCCGATGACCAGCACGTTGTCGCACGCGCCGGTGGCGATGAACTGCTGGGCCGTCACGAGGGCATAGACGAACCCGGTGCATCCCACGGTCATCTGAAACGCCCCGCAGGTCGCTCCCAGTGCATCCTGGATCTGGCTGGAGACGGGGGGCGTGAGGTAATCCGGGCTGGAGGTGCCCACGATGATGAGGTCCAGGTTGGCGGCGGTCAGGCCCGCCCGTTCCAGCGCCGTGCGCGCCGCGGCCGTCGACATGGTCGACGTATGATCCTCTTCTCCGGCAAAGCGCCGCTCCCGGATGCCGGAACGCGCCTGGATCCATTCGTCGCTGGTGTCTACGATCTGTGCCAGGTCGTCGTTGGTGACCACGCGCTCGGGGACGTACTTGCCCCACCCGACGATGTTAGCGTACCGTGTCTTCATGAGGAACCGTCTCTGGTTGCGTTGCCAGGTTGGAAGCGCTTCTAAAAGAGTAGTTCCTGCCGATTACTTGTTGTTACGAATATCGGTGAAATCATAGGTGCGGGTGAGGCCGCCAACGGTGACAGCGACCACCGTATCGCACGCCCCCTGGTGCGGCGCAAAATCGACCTCGACACCGGAGAACGTCCGACCGTGAAGGCTCCCGTCGGCTTCGAAAGTTCCATCGACCGGAAACGGGCATCCCCCCACGAACGTGACGGGGTGCTCGTCGGAGATGGCGATGGACGCCGCCGCCACGTCGTCGTTGTTGGTGTAGTCCAGGTCGGCAGTGCCGGTGATGCGGGCTTCGTCGTCTTCCAGGGCCAGGGTTTGCTGCGTCCGGATCACCACGTTCAGGCTCGCCTCGCCGGCCACGCTTTGGTCCTGATGAGCCAGGGTGAGATCGAGCGAGGCGGTGCCGGAGGCCGTGCCGTCCTGCACCGAAAACGTGGCACTCAGCGTACCGTCCACCTTCTGCTCGTCGGCATAGAACTCATCGAACGTCGCAGTGGCCGTCGTGCTTCCCGCCCCGCCGAGCGGTTTAAGCTGGACGGCAATGTTGAGGGAGCCCCGATAGGTTTTTCCATTCAGGGTACAGCCGTTGCCGGCATCCAGCGTGATGGAATAGGAGCGATTATCCTGTTGCGCCCCCACACTGACCTCCGGGCAAGAGGCGGCCTGCTTGGACGCGAGGGGCCCCGGATCATTCGCCGCGGCAGCCACGACAGTCGCAGTCAAGGCGGTCAGCGTGGCGGTTTCGTACGAGGACTCCGTAGCGGCCGCGAAGGACGCCTCGTCCTGATCCTCGGAGGCTACGGTGGGTTCTTCGGAACAGGCGGCAACAGACAGGCCCCAAACGGTTATCATGCCGAGCCAGATCCAACATCGTATCATGTGCATTTCTTGTGTGTGGTGTAAAACAAACGGTGCGTGTCGCCCCAAGAACAGGGACGTGATTCCCCTTCCTTATCGTTGTCTCGGGCAAAAACTTGAGATCCAGCCTCCGGCGGCTGCCGGGAACGGGTATTTCCATATACCCCGTGCCGCCGCAACGCTTATATTGTCAATTCTTGTCTGGTAAAATCGGAGGTTGTTATCATGAACGTGTTGCCCCACCTTGCCGCCAAACGATGCGGGCTACTATGGCTAGCCGTCCTCTTCGTGGTATGCACCACAGACGCTCTTGCGCAGGACGACGACTACCAGATGCCGCCGCCGTCGCTGGCCCGGCTCGTCGATGCCCCGGCGACGCCCGCCGTAAGCTTTAGCCCGGACCGGGCGCACATGCTGCTGATGGAGCAGTCCAGCCTGCCGTCGATTGCCGAACTGGCGGAGCCGGAACTGCGCCTGGCCGGAATCCGCATGAACCCTCGCAACAACGGCCCCAGCCGGACGCGATCCTACAACGGGCTGGTTATTCGCACCCTCGACGGCAGCGTCGAACGCCCCGTCACCGGCCTGCCCGACGGCGCGCGGATCCGCAACACGCGGTGGGCACCCGATGGGCAGCACATCGCCTTTACCGTCGACGGGCACGACCGCATCGACCTGTATGTGGCGGACGTGGCGACCGGCGAAGCGCGCCGACTTGTGGACGCCGCCATCAACGATGCTTCCTATGGCGCCCCGTTTGCATGGGTGTCCGATAGCCGGACGCTCATCGCGCGCACCGTGCCGATGGATCGCGGGCTGCCCCCGGAAGTCCTGCTTGCTCCGTCCGGCCCCGTGGTGCAGGAAAACGTGGGAAAGGCGGCCCCGGCCCGCACCTACCAGGACCTGCTCAAGAACCCCCATGACGAGGACGTCTTCACCTATCACATGACGACGCAACTCGTGCGGGTCTCGCTCGACGGCGCAACGAAGCACCTCGGCGACCCCCGGCTGGTGACCCGCGTGAGCCCTTCGCCGGACGGCGCGTACCTCCTCGTCGAGTCGATCCACGAGCCGTATTCGTACCTCGTGCCCGCCTATCGCTTCCCCCGTCGCATCGACGTGCTTGATCTGGACGGCAACCTGGTGCGCGAAATCGACGACCTGCCCCTGGCCGAAAGCGTACCGACGGCGTTCGGTTCGGTGCCTACTGGGATTCGCTCGATCAACTGGCGGGCGGATGCGGATGCGACGCTGTACTGGGTGGAGGCCCTCGACGAGGGCAACGCCCGTAACCAGGCGGACTACCGCGACCAGGTCTACATGCTGAAGGCTCCGTTCGATGCCGGGCCCATGCCGCTCGTCAAGCTGCCCCTGCGCTATGGGGGCATCACGTGGGGCACCGAAAACCTGGCGCTGGTATCCGAATCGTGGCGGGCCACACGCACGCGGCGGCTCTACGCCATCGATCCGAGCCAGCCCGCCGAACCGCGCCTGATTTTCGACCTCTCATACGAGGATCGCTACAACGACCCCGGATTCCCCCTCACGCGGCCCACAGCAACCGGCACGTCGGTGCTGCTCACCCCGGACGACGGGGCCTCCCTGTTCCTGACGGGGACCGGCGCTTCGCCCGAAGGCAACCGGCCCTTCCTGCGCAAAATGAACCTGGCGACGGGCGAGACGGAAGAACTCTTCCGTTCTGAAGCGCCCTACTACGAACGCCCCGTCTTGCTCCTCGACGCCGAGGCGTTGACGCTGATCACGCGCCGCGAGTCGAACACGGAACCGCCCAATTATTACCAGCGCGACCTCGACGGCGGCACGATGGCGGCAGTTACGCAATTCCCCCATCCCTATCCCGAACTGGCCGACATCCAGAAAGAATCTGTTTCATACGAGCGCGAGGACGGCATCCCGCTCAACGCGACGCTCTACCTGCCCGCCGGCTACGACGCCGAGCGCGACGGGCCGTTACCGGCGTTTGTGTGGGCCTACCCCCGCGAGTTCAAGAGCGCCAGCGCCGCCGGGCAGCGGACGGGCTCGCCGTATCAGTTTAAGCGCGTGAGCTATTCCGGGGCGGTGCCCTACGTCACGCAGGGGTATGCCGTCATCGATAACGCGTCGATGCCGGTCGTCGGCGAAGGCGAGGCAGAGCCCAACGACACGTTCCGCGAACAACTGGTAATGAACGCCAAAGCGGCCATCGACGAGGGCGTCCGGCGCGGCGTCGTCGATCCCGAACGCGTGGCTATCGGCGGGCATTCCTACGGCGCGTTTATGACGGCCAACCTGCTGGCCCATTCCGATCTGTTTCGCGCCGGCATTGCACGCAGCGGCGCGTACAACCGCACGCTTACGCCGTTCGGCTTCCAGGCCGAAGAACGCCTGTTCTGGGAAGCACCAGAGATTTATTTCTACATGTCGCCCTTCATGCACGCCGAAAAGGTCAACGAGCCGCTGCTGATGATCCACGGCGAGGCCGACAACAACTCCGGCACCTTCCCGTTGCAGAGTCGTCGTTTCTACAACGCGATCAAAGGGCTGGGCGGCACGGCCCGGCTGGTGATGTTGCCGCACGAGAGCCACGGCTACCGCGCGCGCGAGTCGGTCCTGCACGTGTTGTGGGAGACGAATCGCTGGCTGGAGACCTACGTAAAAAACGCCTCGCCCCGCGAGGAGATGACCCTCGAAAAGCCGACCGGGCGGTAAGGAGAATACATCGAAATGAACGGCGTAGGGGCGGGCGTGCAACCCCGCCCCTACGTGTTTTATACCGGGTCTGTTGGCAGCCTCCCTGTTCGGGCGCGCACGGGCTACTCTTATCTCGGCACCTCGCCCTCGAAAAAGACCCTGAGATCAAAACGCTCGACCCGGATCACCTGGATGGGGTATACCAGGGCGTCGCAGGGACCCAGGTCCGGCAACGGCCCCACCCGAACGACGATAGCATCCGGACGCCAGATCACCGATTTGACGGCCTGTACTCCGTTCGAGCACCCGCTATAGCCCTCGCCCCAGAACACGGCGATCAGCATGTGCCGCTCGAAGTTGACGGCGGGCGGTGGGGTTCGCGCGCCCGTGCCGTCGAAAACGCCCCAGTGAAGTTCCCATAGCCGCCTCCAGGTCGCTTCGTCCCGGATGACGGCGGTGCCGGCTTCCAGCACGTTGAACGCCGCCGCGTCCTCGATGGTCTGGAACGGCAGCAGGCTCGGGGGTTCTTCGGCGGCGGTGTCGCAGCCGCCGACGGCCAGAAGCAAGACGAAAACGCACCAGCAAGCCGGTTTTTTCATAACACCGAAGCAGATAGGATTCCTCGTATGGGATACACGCCCGGCGGCAACGCTACCTAAGGGCGTGTCCCTGGAAACGGGTAGCGAGGCGCGCCACGATGTGCCGCCCGACGTTGAGCGACGCCGTGGCCGCCGGCGAAGCGGCATTCAACACGTTGACGACGCGCTCGGTCTCTGTTATCAAGAAATCGTGTACCATCTCACCCCGGCGCGTGACGGCCTGCGCCCGCACACCGGCGGGCGAGGGTTCCAGGTCGCCCGGTGCAATCTCGGGAACCAGGTGCCGGAGGGCCTTGAGGTAATAACGCTTGCTGAGCGACTGCCGGAGTTCGGCCAGGCTCTTCTTCCAGTAGCGACGCCCCAGGTGAAGAAAGCCGCGATACGCCAGCGTTTCGGCCAGATCGCGGAGGTTGACGGTCCCGAAGGTATAGCCCTCGCGGGCAAAGGCCAGCACGGCACTCGGCCCGCACTCGACGCGCCCGTCGATCATGCGCGTGAAGTGGACGCCCAGAAAGGGAAACGCCGGATCGGGCACCGGATAGATCAGGTGGCGGCACAGATGCCGCGCCTGCGGTTTTAGCTCGAAATACTCGCCACGAAACGGGAGCACCCGGATCTCCGGCGTTTGCCCGCTCATCCGGGCGACGCGATCCGCAAAAAGCCCGGCACAATTGACCACGTAGCCCGCCTCGACGTCGCCCGCCGTGGTCGCCACCGTGACGCTTCCGTTGTGCGTCGTCATGGCACGCACCCGGGCCCGCGTGATGAGGCGATGACCGCGCTCTTGGATGATCGCGGCCAGGCGAAGGCTCACGCCGGTGTAATCGACGATACCGGCCCCGGGCACGTAGATCGCTTCCATCCCGGCAGCGTGCGGTTCCCGCTCGCGAAGCTGCTCCGGCCCGATCAGCGAACACGCGACCCCGTTTTGCCGACCGCGTTCGTAGATGGCGTGCAGGCGGGAGCGCTCGGCCTCTTCGACCGCCACGATCACCTTGCCGCACAGATCGTAGGCCACCCCTTCCCGTTCGCAAAACGCAACCAGCCGCCGTTTGCCTTCGCGGCAGTTTTCGGCCTTGAGCGAGCCGGGCGCGTAGTAGATGCCGGAGTGAATGACGCCCGAGTTGCGGCCCGTCTGGTGCATCGCCACGCGGGCCTCTTTCTCCAACACGGCCACGGACAGCGCCGGGTACTGGTGCGTGAGCTGGTACGCCGTCGCCAGCCCCACGATGCCGCCGCCCACAATGACCACGTCGTACTTCATGTCGGTTCCTTCGTCTCTATTTAGAGTTGCTAACAATACCTGCTTCGGAAGGTGAGCGTGAGCGCGCCGGTTCGTCGCAAGGCGCGTGATGCAGCCGTATCCGCAGTGATACGGCGAAGCAACGGAACGCCGCGACGGGCCGGCACAGCCTCGCGCAACCCGAATTGAGGTTTTGTTAGGAGCTCTTCGCCGCCGTCATCATGATTTCAACGCGGGCGTCGCGGGGCACGCGGGCCACCTGCACGGCGGCACGGGCCGGGGGGGCCTCGCCGAAGTACGTGCCGTAGACGTCGTTCATCGCGCCGAAATCGTTCAGATCCGCCAGAAAAACCTGGGCCTGCACCACATCGGCCATCGAGAAACCGGCGGCTTCGAGCACGGCCTTCAGGTTGTCCATGGCCTGCCGCGTCTCGGCCTCGATGCCGCCCTCGACGAGCGCGCCCGTCGCCGGGTCCATGCCGATCTGCCCGGCGCAAAACAACAGGTTGCCCACCCGGACGGCCTGCGAATACGGCCCGATGGCAGCCGGGGCCGCGTCGGTAGCAATGACGGTTCGGCCCGCGTCGGCTTGCGGTTCGGGAGCGTCGGGGGCGGCGCATCCCGCGGCGAGAAGGGCCAGCAATGCGAACAATGTTTTCATGGGAAACAGTCCTTTGATCCACGAAGAGAGGGGCATCACCGAAGATAGCGGATAACAGGTAGAAGATCGACGGTGCTTCCGCCTTCGAACGTCCCTACGACAGCGCCTCGAACGTCCGGCGAAACGCGGCCAGGCCCTCCTTGACTTCCTCGTACGGCAAGTTTCCGGCACGGAGGTATTTATACGACGTGCGCAGCAGGCGCTCGAAAAAGGCTACGCCGTCATGATAGAGTTCCGCGCTCGGGTGCAAGTCGGCCAGGTGAAAAAGCACGTCTTCGGCGTCGGCATAGCGGCCCACGGCGTCGAAATACCGAAACACCATCCGCTGGGTCTCAGGGGCCAGCACGAGCGGATCGAAGTGGTCCAGGAGCGCGTCGATGCGGGGGGACAGATCCGGGAGTTGAACGCCCGCGCCGGACGTGAAGAGGTCGAGGTAGAGATCCAGGGCGAGGGCATAGCTGCGGTGGGCGGCGTCGGGGGCCTGTTCGTGTGCGAAGCAATCGCCCTGGTGATACAGCAGTTCCGCCAGGAGAGAGACGTGCCGGGCGTCCTGCCCGTTTTTCACCCGCAGGGCCTCTTGCAACGCATCGAAGGTGAGCGTGTGGACGGCGTTCAGGTCAAGGCCGAGAAAAAGCTGACCGGAGTGCTGAATCTCAGCCAGGGCCTCCTTATACTCCTCGTTCTGCTTGCGAAAGATCACCTGCGCCATGATGCGCATGAACTGTTGCATCTGGCGCATGATGTAATCTTCCCGTATCATCGACGGCGCGGTTGGATGGTTGGCAAAGCGATCAGGTACACAAGATAGACGATGTGCCCGCGTTCTTGTTGCCGCTCCGCCCGGCATCCGCCGACGCCGTCATCCCTTGAGAACGTCATTGACCGGCATCGTATTCTGCCCCATCTTTAGTGGAAACACGCCGTCGTTCAGCCAAAAAAAGAGCGCCATGCGATGCACCCTGCTCCTGGTCATACTCGCCGCGACGTGGACGACAGGCACGGCGCGCGCGCAGACATCCTTCGCCCTGGAACCGGCATTTCCCGGCCTTTCGTTTGAGCGGCCCGTCGATCTGCAACACGCCGGGGACGGCAGCAACCGGCTCTTCGTCGTCGAGCAACGAGGAGTGATCCGGGTGTTCGCCAACGACCCGTCCGCCAACGACGCGCCGTTTTTCCTCGACATCCGGAGCCGCGTGCGGGATACGAGCAGCGAGGAAGGATTGCTCGGGCTGGCGTTTCACCCGAACTATGCCGACAACGGATTTTTCTACGTCTATTATTCCGCGTCGAACCGGCGCCGCTCGGTCATTGCGCGCTACAGCGTGAATCCTAACAACCCGGACCGCGCCGATACGAACAGCGAAGTCGTCCTCCTGGAAGTGACGCAGCCTTTCGACAATCATAACGGGGGGCAGATCCGCTTCGGGCCGGATGGGTTCCTCTACATCGCCCTCGGCGACGGCGGCAGCGGTGGCGACCCGCAGGGACACGGTCAGAATCGGACCACGCTGCTCGGCTCCATCGTGCGCATCGACGTGGACACCCCGTCCGGGGGGCGCAACTACGGCATCCCGAGCGACAACCCCTTCGTGGGAAACACGGAGGGCTTCCGGGAAGAAATCTACGCCTACGGCCTGCGCAATCCCTGGCGGTTCAGCTTCGACGCCGACACGGGCCGCCTGTGGGCCGCCGACGTGGGGCAGGACGACTTCGAAGAGGTGGACATCATCGAATCCGGCGGCAATTACGGCTGGAACACGATGGAGGGCTTTCACTGCTTCCGGCCTTCCTCGGGCTGCAACCAGAACGGCCTGGCGCTCCCGGTCTGGGAATATGCTCATCAGGGAGGACGCCGCTCGGTGACGGGGGGCTTCGTCTATCGAGGTACCAACGTGCCGGAATTAGCGGGGCACTACGTCTACGCCGACTTCATCACTGGGCAAATATGGGCGCTGGAGTATGACGGGCAGCAAGTGGTGCAAAACACCGAACTCCGGGATACAAACCTACCTATTTCCGCCTTCGGTGTAGACGAGCGGCACGAACTCTACCTCTGCTCCTTCGACGGTCTCATCTACCGTTTCGTCCCGACCGTCGGCACGGCGGTGGGCGAGGCCGACGTGCCGGAAACACCGGCTCGCCTCCATGCCAATCACCCCAACCCCTTCCGCGACGCCACGACCATCACCTATTCGCTCGACCGGGCGGCGGCGGTCGAACTCGCCGTCTACGATGTGCTCGGCCGCTGCGTCCGCACGCTCGTAAGCGGAAGGCAGGTGGCGGGCACACATACCACGCGCTGGGACGGGCGCAGCGAGAGCGGGGCGCGTGTGGCCGGGGGGGTCTATTTCAGCCGTCTCAGCGTGGACGGCCTC
>JBHHWM010000190.1:0-9648 GCA_046756545.1 Rhodothermales bacterium
GAGATTACCCTGAACCCGGAGGATTACACCCGCCTGGAAGCCTATGGCATCGTTGAAGATCTGAATGCGATGCACGACGACCTTCGGTGGACGACTTCTGAGAAGATGAAGACGGGGGACTGGGTGGTGCAAACGCCGGATGCAGCGGTCCGGCGGCTTAAAGAAGAATTAGTCAGCCAGCTTCGAAGTCGTCTGGGGCTGTTGGCCGTGATGAAGAACCGGGGCTAATGCGTTGTATGCTGAACGTTGGTAGTGCCACGACCCGTTGATTGCCGAATGAGCTATCTCCTCCAGTGTTTAAAACAGGTGCGGCAAGAGCCCGTCCGACCGCTGAGCTTCGGCAAAGTAAAGTCGGTCGTAGGATTGTTGGTAGAGGCGGGGCACGTGGATGCGGCGGTTGGCGAGCTGTGCTACATCTATGAACACGATCAACCGGGCAGCCGACGCGTCAAGGCCGAAGTAGTGGGCGTACGAGGCGATATTGCCGTGCTTATGCCGTTGGAAGAAACGGTAGGGTTGCGTACGGGCTGCCTCGTCCAGCGTTCGGCCCAGCCGCTGACGATTTCAGTGGGTGCAGAGCTATTGGGCCGCGTGATCGACGGTAACGGCCGTCCCCTGGACAACAAAGGTCCGCTCATCTTGAAGGAAACCCAGCCTGTTCACACCGAGCCGCCCCCGCCGCTCGAACGCCGCATGGTCGATACGCCTCTGTACACCGGCCTCCGCGCCATCGATGCCTTTCTGACACTGGGAAGAGGACAACGGATCGGTATTTTCGCCGGGTCGGGTGTGGGAAAAAGCACCTTGCTGGGTATGCTGGCGCGCAACACCCGCGCCGATATTAACGTGATCGCTCTCATCGGCGAACGAAGCCGAGAAGTGCAGGAATTCATCGTAGACAACCTCGGGATAGAGGGGCTGGAGCGCTCCGTTGTTGTGGCCGTCACGGGCGATCAGGCGGCCATGAGCCGGGTCAAGGGGGCCATGGTGGCCGTTGCTATCGCCGAGTATTTCCGGGATCTCGGCAAAGATGTGCTGCTGATGATGGACTCGGTGACCAGGGTAGCCATGGCGCAGCGAGAGATCGGTCTGGCGGTAGGCGAGCCTCCGACCACGCGCGGCTACACCCCCAGCGTTTTTGCCATGTTGCCGCGTTTGCTAGAGCGGGCAGGACCCGGCACGAACGGCACCATTACCGGCATTTTTACGGTGCTGGTGGACGGCGACGACATGAACGAGCCGGTGGGCGATGCTGTGCGCGGTATCCTCGACGGGCACATCGTCCTCTCTCGAAAACTGGCCCACGCCAACCATTATCCGGCCATCGATGTGCTCCAGAGTGTTAGCCGGGTGATGCCTCGCGTGACCAGCCTTGAAGCCCGCGACACAGCAAATGAAGCGCGACGCCTCCTGGCCGCCTATCGGCAGGCGGAAGATTTGATTCGTGTGGGAGCCTATGAGCCCGGCACCGATGCAGAGACGGATCAGGCCGTTGCCGTGCATGAAGCCCTCAACCGGTTCTTGCAGCAAAGCGTGGAGGAGTCGCCCACGGCGGATCCCCTGCATGAACTCCGCCGCGCACTGGGATAAAAGGCGGCTGAAGGGCCGGATGATCGACATTTCTGGCGAGGCTTTTGCCTCTTATGGGAAGAGCATTCGGATAGCCTTAAAAAACGATGCCGGAATCGGATGGCAGGAAAGAAATTCCGTTTCTCCCTGGAGAGTGTGCTAAAGTTGCGCAAGTATGAGACCGAGCGGGCTCGTCAGAGTCTGGGACGGGCCACCATCGCGCGCAAAAATCAGGAAGAACAGGTGGACGACCTGCGGCAACGCTTGTCAAACCTGCCGGGTGTGACTCCGGGGAAGGTCGATCCGTTGAGCCTGCGTCGGCAGGCGGCTTTTCGAGAAGATGCGGAACGCCATTACGATCAAGCCTGCGAAAAACTGCACTCACTGAGCCAGCGCGAAGGAAAAGCGCGGGAGCAACTGAGGTCCAGGCACGGGGCTGAAGAGTCCCTGCACACCTTGCGCCGCCGCGAAAAGGGGCAGCATAAGAAAGAACAAGACGATGCAGAAGGAGCTTTCCTTGACGAGCAGGCCATCAGCGGGTTCCACCGGAAAAGGGGCCTGGCCGCACTCCGCCGTAGTAAAGCCTAGCACGGCGCTCGCATCGAATCCCAACATGTTGAAGGATGCCCGAAAGGTCGGGGTCACAGTGTAACGACGAGCGATTCGTCTATGAAAAGAATTATCATTGCCGTAGTAGCAGGGCTGCTTGCTTTTATCGTGGGACTAGGGGGGATGTACTACGCTATGCCTGCTCTCGCTCCAGAGCGCGTAGAGGAGGCACAGGCCATGCTGGACAGTCTCGCTCTCGCAGACAGCCTTACGTCGGTAGAGCGTGCCGGGCTCGAAGACAGTACCGCAACGACAATACGCAGCATCGGGCAGAACGGCGACTCGCCAGGAGTGCCGGATTCATCGGCAGTTTCAGACATCCAGCCGGACTCCTCGCAGCACAGGGTCGATGCCGCTACCGACACCACGGATGCACCGGTCGAAGCGGATGCAGCACTCCAGGACTCGCTGGCGAAGTACAGAAGCCAGGTCGCGTCGTTAATCACAGAAAAAAGTACCCTTCTTGCGGAGATCCAAACACTCAAACAGCAGCAAGGCGAGCAGCAGGCCCGCAGTGTGGAGGTTCAAGAATTAAGCACGACGCTGACCAAGCTGGAGGATAAAGAACTGGCTCAGATTGTGGAACAACTCGATATGGCGATTTTGCAGGACCTGTACCACAAAGCGAGTTCCCGCAATCGCGCGCGTCTTCTACAGGCCATGCAGCCTCAGGCGGCAGCGGACTTTGTCCGCCGCATGGTGCAGCAAACGACCTCCGTTACCGACCTGCCTCTCGGGCCGGACTCAACAACCAGTGCCGGCAGAGATAATGACCAGGCTCCAACAGCAAATGAGTAAATGCTATGCAATTACAATCGCTTCTTACCATTACGGGTGATATGCTGCATGGACAGCAGAACGAGCCCGGTGCAGAGGAAGAAGGCAGCGATACCCTGGCCTTTGCCGCCGTGCTCTCGGGCACGCTTTCATTGCTCGGCCAAACCGGGAATTCGAGCGATACGGATGGAGCTAATGGGCCGCACCTGATTTCGGAAGAGACGGTTCTGATTCCGGGGAAAACGGCCCAGATTTCGGAAGAGACGGTTCTGATTCCGGAAGGGACGGCTCAACAGACTGAAAAGCTCTCTGATGCTTTCGGGGGAGGTGAGGGCCTTCTCGCTCCCTCGCCTGATTTCCAGCCTGCCTCGTTGAACACGACAGATCATGTAGATACGCAGGCTCGAAGTCAGGATGCGCCTGTCATCGCCGAGCCTGAGAATCAGGGGCCGGCTTCTACATCTCCGCAGACGGAAGGGCGACCTTCGACCATCATTGCCGAAGCGGTCACCGCCGTTCTACCTGAACAGGATGCTTCGGTGTCGCCCGAATCACACTCGTCGCAAGCCCTTGAAGCGGAAGGATCGAATCATGAGGCTGTACCGGAGAAGTCTCGAATTGTCAACATTGACGTTCCAACGACAGCCAAGGCTGAAGAGGAACTCATTGCTGTTCAAGACGAATCTATCGACCGTCAGGCCGGTGGTCCGCGGATCCGGTTCGATTCCAGGGACAGTACGGTACGTTCTCAGGTGTCGTCGGCGAAGGTACCCCATTCCGTACAGGAACTCATCGCTGCTCAAGACAAACCTATCGACCTTCGATCCGTTGCGCCTGTCGATGCCGAGCCAGTGGATGCTTCAGAGGAGACACCGGAAGAGGCATCGCCCTCGATGATTCGCCAGGGGGTTCGTGATCACGAGTTGGGCCAGGCCGGTCGTCCACGGATCCGGTTCGATTCCAGGGACAGTACGGTACGTTCTCCGGCGTCGTCGGCGAAGGAATCCCATTCCGCATTGCAAGAGCAGGTTTCTGATCAAGATGTCCTTACACAGGCTCGAATCAGTTCTGAGGCGGCGGATCCAGGAGGGGAGGCCGTAGTCGCCTCGGAGGGTCTGGACGGAGGAAACAGCGCGGTGGACATCGAGGGCTTCCCACCAGAGCATGAGGCCAAAGAGGAAGCTTCATCGCCCTCATCAAGGAGAGAGGGATTATTTCGGATGGAGACGGATGAGGGCGACACGTTTGAAGAATCCGGCGACGATGCCCGGTCAGGCCGTTCGCGGTCTGATGGAAAGCGGGCGGCCCGACGCTTGGAGCGCACGGATTCCCAGGAGGAGTCCCCTGTAGTCCAGAAGGCTTCCTTGACGTCAACGGAGAGCATCCAGACGTCTGAAAAAGCCGACCTGGATGCGGTACCGGCTGAACGTGCCCAACCGGAAGCACTGGATGGGGCTTCGGTCAGCATGCCGGACGGCGAGCAAAGCCTGCCTGCTTTCGAAGAAAACCTGGTGGCTGCCGGTGAGAACACAACCAGAGACGCATCGGGAGGCTCCGCACGCGCGACACGAAGCTCGGTGCCCCAGCACAGAGCGGTTCCGGCAGCCTGGCTACGTGCCGTGTTGAGCAATGCCCGGCAGATGCAGATGACCGAAGACGGCTGGAAAGTGTTGGAAATGGATCTCGATGAAGGAGACGGCACGGTGACCATCAAAGCTCGCCGTGAAGACGGTCGGGTGGCCGTGGCGGTGGGGTTTAGCGACCCCGACCTGCGCGCGCTTGCCTCTATCCATGCCGACCGGCTTCAGGAAGTATTGCAGGCGGAATACGAGACCGCGGTGGACTTTTCCCTCTTCAACGGCGACTCCGGCAACGCCGGCGAACAACGCCAGGCCGAAGGAACCGGTGGTCGTACGACCACGGGAGGAGTGGATGCAGGAACCGATGACGCTACCTCGGGCGATAGATCGTCCCGGCGAACCCTACCGGCAGGAGCGCGACACGAATGGATAGGTTGAGCTCCGTCGGCTAGGAGCATATCGCTTGATAACGAACCCGTTCACAAACCATCGATTGCTATGGACATATCAACGATTACACAGGGTGGGGGGATACCGCCTCCTGCCTCGGCTTCGGGGCCGGGCGGGCAAGACCTGGGGAAAGAGGATTTCCTCCTCATGCTTGTTACCCAGTTGAACAACCAGGACCCGCTTAATCCACTTGAAGGGAGCGAGTTTTCCGCTCAGCTTGCCCAGTTTTCGAGCCTCGAACAACTATTGGGGCTGAACAAAACCCTTACCGGCCAGGGCGAATTGCTATCCATGTTGGCCGAGACCATGGGCGATTCGCTCACGGCGCAGGGCGATATGCTCGCACGCCTGACGGACAGCCTTAACCGGAACGCGGCGACCGGAATGATCGGAACGCAGATCGAGGTGCCGGGCAATCAGGTGCGCTGGAGCGGCAGCGAAGAGGTGTCACTGTTCCTCGACCTGGAAGCGCCCGTTTCTTCTCTGGAACTCACGATACGCGACGCAAACGGCGACGTTGTGAGCACCCTCAGAGTAGACAGCCTGGAGAGCGGACAGCAGGAATTACGCTGGGACGGCACGGGTTCGGAAGGAAATCCGCTGCCTGAGGGCGTGTATTCCTTCGATGTCGAGGCCGTTGATGCAGAAGGGCTTCCCGTCGGCGTTACACCCCTGACTCGCGGAACCGTGGACCGTGTTACCTTCGGCCCGGACGGCGTGCTCGTGTGGGTGGACGGCATCGCCATTCCCTTCGAGACCATACGGAGTGTGGGGTTGCCGTCGCGCCATGACGGTGCGCCAGGCAGTAGCGATGAAACGCCCTCCGACGATCCAGCCGCACCAGAAGAGGGGTAGGCGCTCCAAAGACAAGTTATTCCCTTTAACCATTCACTAACCAACCAGAAACCATGAACCTACAACAAGTAGCCTCCTTCATCCAGAAGGGGCGGACCGGACCACAGGTTCGTTCAGCCTGGGCGAAGTATCAGCCGCAGCGTGCTGAAGCAGGGCCGAAGGCGGGATACCGTCAGGGACCTACGTTCGAGGCGTATCTGCAACGAGAAGGTCGCATGACCCATCGTGCAACCCGAGCTATCACACCGAAACAGGTTGAGCTACCGGCACGACGTACCTTCCAGATCGAGGAACGCGGGCATGCGATGCGGACCCGCAAGGTGCAGATTGGTCTGCAAGGGACGGAGCAGGACGAGAAGCAGCTCGTAGATCGCAAGCAGTCCAATCGGGTTTACGTTCAGGTTGGGGAACCTCCGGCGAAAGAACCGATCAACGAGAATCCCCGGGTAGAACCTGAAGCGAAATCGGAAACAAAGCCGCTGGCGGAACCGACTCCCACCCCTTCGAAACCGGCTGAGACGTATGCCTTCCAGCCGGGCGAATGGTCAAGGAAATTCCGGGACGCCATCGTCGTGTTTCGGAAGAACCATCCCCAGGTTGCTCAGCCCGATCTCGGAGCAGTTGCAGCGCGTATCGCCAAGGAGATTACGGTGAACCCGACCATCTCGGAAACGGATCTCCTGACCAAGATCGATGCCTGGCTGCCCGAGGAACCCGCTGAATAATCAACGAACCCTTGTGACGAAGCCATGAACGTACGTCAACTTGCAACGCGCGTCCATCAAGGGCAAGAGGTGCACCCTCGCGGGCGTCCGCCACAGGGTCCTGTGACCCCACCGGAGAAGCGGAGCGAATTCGCATCTCATCTGGTTCGCGCTCGCGAACAAGCCGGGCTGGAGACGACCGCCACCAGGATCTCGCAGCATGCATGGCAGCGAATCCGGCAACGCGGTATCTCGATGACCGACACCGAGCAGCGCGCCCTGGGTGAAGCGATGCAGCAACTCGAAGCCAAAGGGGCTCGCGATGCCCTCCTGATGCGGACGGATGCCGCCTTCGTGGTCAACGTACCCAACCGCACCGTGGTGACAGCTATCGACGTGCAGGAGATGCAGCAGCGGGTCTTTACCCAGATCGACAGCGCCATGCTCGTTTAGCTGCGCTCCATCAAACCTCAACTACTGACCATAACCCATACCGGCAGGACCCTCGCTTGACGACTTCGAGTACGGGACGCCGGGCCGCAGCCGACCGACCGACGCTGCGGACTAAAAAAGGAGAACAAAGCCATGATGAATTCTCTTCGTGCCGGCGTATCCGGAATCAGAAGCCATCAGGTCCGGATGGACGTGATCGGCAACAACATCTCCAATGTAAACACGCCGGGTTTCAAACGTTCGCGTGTTGCCTTTAAAGAAGTAATGGCCCAGCTTCAACTCGGCGTTGGGCGTACGGCCAGCGGCTCCGGCGTCAACCCCTCGTACGTAGGTCGCGGCGTAGGAGTAGGGTCTGTCGATCAGAATTGGAGCCAGGGAGCCTTCCAGACGACCAACGTGCCGACGGACCTGGCCCTCTCCGGGGATGGGTTCTTCCTCGTGAATAATGGGGGACGGACCTTCCTGACGCGTGACGGTGCGTTTACCTTCAATAATCAAGGCGATCTGGTGACGTCCACCGGGCTGAACGTGCAGGGCTGGGCCCTTCAACCGAACGGCGACATCGACATGAGTGACCTGCGCGACGTGCAGGTAGACTTCCTGGCGCTGGGCGCTTCGGCTCCCAAGTTCACCGAAAGCATGACGCTGGCCGGTAATCTCTCCGCCGATGCACTACAGGGGCAGAACATCATCATTTCGACGGCCATCTATGACGAGCAAGGGACCGCTTACAACGCGATCATCGAGTTCACCAAGGGAGCTACCGACAACCAGTGGGACTACGAGATCCGCTACGACGGTACGGTTGCTCCTCCGCCGTTTGCCACGGCTAACGGTACCATCGACTTCGACGTGGACGGCTCGTTAGTAGGCCCGACTTCGGTGGATCTTACCTGGGATACGACCTACGTGGCCAGTGGAGCCACCATTACGGTCGACCTGGCCGAGATCACGCAGTATAGCGGCTCGACGACGGCTACCGTCAGCAATCAGGACGGCTTCACGGCGGGGCGCTTCGAGGGCTACAGCATTGCGCCCTCCGGCATCATTTCCCTCAATTTCTCGAACGGCCAGCAGCAGCCGGCCTACCAGTTGGCGCTCGGGAATGTCTACAACCCCAATGGCTTGCGGCAGGAAGGCGAAAACCTGTATGGGGTAAGTGCCTCTTCCGGCGAGTTGATTCTCGGTCGCCCCGGCTCCGAGTTTGAGACGGCCGTGGTGGCCGGCGCGCTGGAGATGAGCAACGTGGACCTCGCTACCGAGTTCACCGACATGATCGTCACGCAGCGAGGCTATCAAGCTTCCGCCCGTGTGATCACGACGTCGGATGAACTCCTGCAAGAAGTAGTGACGCTGAAACGATAACCTCTGAACACGCTCGGAAGGGAAGCCCCGCGTCGGTCACGGCGCGGGGCTTTTGAGGTTGGGCGTGCGCTTCCGTGAGCGTGGGAGAAAAAGTTGTGTAGGGAGTTAAGGATAGCGTCAGGGTATCGATATGTAGGCAGGATGTGCTTTATTTCTCTGCCAGACGTGCGCCCGACGTTCTTGCCTCTCAACGCGGCAACTCTTTCCTGATCGGGCGAAACGTCCCGTGAAAAAAAGCCGAACAGCACCAGGGAGTGACTCGGCATAGCACTTGATGGGACGGGTCTAGAAGAGCCTGTAGCACACCCCAAGTACGCCCGCATTGCCGGGTGCACAGCCTCATTAGTTTCTAACGTAGCCCAGCAGTGTAATGAGTGAACACGTAACTGCTACCGGAGACCTGCTGCAGTTGGTCAGCTTTGTCATCGAAAGTGAAGAGTTCGGCATCGATATCCTGAAAGTGCAGGAAATCATTCGCCCGGTGGATATTACGCGCGTACCGAATGCGCCGGCTTTTGTGGAAGGCGTCATCAATTTGCGAGGCCGTATTGTGCCGGTGATTGATCTGCGCAAGCGGTTCGGCTTGGCGCAACGCGATCGAGACCAGAACACGCGCATCGTGGTCGTTGAACTCAGCGATAAGGTAGTCGGCTTCATGATGGATGCGGTGAAAGAGGTGATTCGTGTAGATCGAAGCGTCATCGAGCCGCCGCCCGACCTTGCCATCGGAATCGATGCCCATTACATCACGGGGGTCGCCAAGCTGGAAGACCGTCTGCTCATCTTGCTCGATCTCGACGAGGTCTTATCGGCTGATGAGAAGTACGCCCTGGCGACGACCGAAGAAGCAGCAACTGCTTGATCAGTCGCGTTTGAATACTGGGAGATGGACCTACCGGACGGTCATCCTGCGATTCAAGCGAAAGCCTTTCGACCTTCCTCGGACATAGGGCCGTTTCCAAAGCATGAAAGGTTATACAAAACCCCGAAGTATCCAATCCACACCACCTTGCTATGACCTACGAGGACTTTCTAGCGCGCATTGAACACGCCGATATCTTCGGGCGTCTCGACGCCCTGGAGGCGCTACAGATGGAGGCCGACGAACGTACAACGGCTCGGGCTGCAGGTAGGCTCCTCAGCGACGAAGACCCCGGCGTTCGAGAACAGGCCGCTCGCCTTCTGATTGAAACGGCTACGCAGGAGGCTGCCGCCCAGACCGTTCCCTACATCGCCAGTGACGACATCACGGTGCGCAATCTCGCCGGAGAGGTGCTGATTCAGAT
>JBHHWM010000191.1:0-9613 GCA_046756545.1 Rhodothermales bacterium
AGGATTCCAGTCTTTCGCATGGCGATCTACGGCTTGTCGGAACCAAGTTCAACGAAGAAAACGGCTTCGCGCCCGGTGGTCTGCACGGCACGATTCGCCTCGATCAGGAGACGTGCAGTAGAGCGCCGATCCGCGATGAACTCTACGACCCGCCCTGGCTCCAGGCGCTCAATGGTACCGTAAAGTTCGTGCAATGTGATCATGTGCCTACTACCTGCTGGGCCCAACGATAGCTCGGCCTGAGCATCAACGAACAGAAAATGCCCCTCTCTGGTAACAGCTACCCGCAGCGGGTGAAGGCGCGTACTACCCTCCTCGTCTGTCTGGCTGACCGGCGGCTCCACATCGGCCTGGCGGATGGACGCGACGGCCATCAAGCTTAAGAGCAGAAGCAAAACAACATCGACGAGTCGCAGGATGAGCGGTCCTTGCATCGCAGGTCACGGGGATGATTCTTCAGGTGCAGGGTTAAAATGGCGGGTAGGGATGCTAAAACGCACGCGTTTCCCTTCTATGACCGCCTCCACGACGTTGTGACCTTCCTCTTCCCCTGTCCTCAGCGTGAAGGCGGCCATGCCTGCTCCCGTGGTCGTCGTCTCCAGGCGCTGCTCTCCCGTAGAGAAACACCCCTCGCCCGCTTTGATAGCGAACACGACGGGTACCCCTTCGGCTGGATGCCCATCCACCAGAGCGCGCACGCCGAGCGGCCCCACCTCCTGCCCCGGACGCACGAGATTCGGGGTCGTACCAACCTTCTCGACCTTTAGCGCGGTGGTCGGGGTGCCACGTCCGTTTTTCGTGGATCCACTGGGTCTTGCGCTCCACGTAAGGCCCGGCTCTATCGCGATGAGCCGGTAGCGAAGCTGCGTGGCCCACGCTTCCGCGCGCTCCAGGTAGCGGCGTGCCCAGCCACCCGTAAGCATTTCGAGAAGTTCCAGCACGATGGTCACGATGATGCCCAGGAGGGTCGAGATCACGGCAACACCGATACCGGCGAAAATGGTCTGCGCATCGCGCGCCCCCGACGAGAAAAGCATATAGATACCAACGAGTGTGCCCAGGAGCCCCAGTCCTCCGGCCGTGCTGGAGAGAAACGTGATGACGCGCTCCGTGCGCCTGTAGGATGCCCCTGCCGAGCCAATGAGGCGGGCTGCTTCCTGACCGAGCGTTGCGGCATCGGCACCGCCCCCCCATAGTTCCATCATGCCAACGGCAAGCCGTGCATAGAGGTTATCTGCGCTTTGAGCGACGGCTGATTGCAGGTCGTCTGCGAGTAGGTCTGGGAGCGTAAGGCGGTACAAGGAGCGGGCCGCGCGCCAGTCGAAGAGGATCCGTACAAACGCGACAGCCAGGAACAAGAGTCCTGCAACAAGTACCCCGAAGATGGGCCACTGAAAGCCTCCCGCCTGGTCGGCCAGGTCTACGAGAGAGCCGACGCTGAACGTCTCAACCGCGCTGACGGGTACGATCTGCACGGCCGCCGTGCTTAGGCTATCCCCCGTGGCTTCCTGAAAAAGATGCATGTATGGCATGGGCATGAAACAGACTGGGAGATTGACGACAGGAGTATAGGCTTCCAGGTCGAAACTCGGGAGCGTAGGATCCTACGATTTAGACAAGAAACCGCTGGGCTGCCAGGTCGCCCGCCTGGTCGATGCCCCAAGAGCACCGGCACCCACACGCCTCCTTCGACGCCTCAGCGCTGCCCAGCGCCGTCTACCTCTACCGTCTCACGGCTGAGCCCTTCGCCCACAAACTTATGACGCTGCTGAAGTAGTCCACATAGCGTCCTATGTAGCGTAGAACACACGTCTCACCGAGCGCCTCAGGCCCACCCTGGGGCGCTCCTTTTCCCTCCTGCTCACCCGCTCTCAACCTGCCCCACGGATGCTCTGAAGTGCAGAGGTGTTATTTTTTTTGGTACGGATTTGGGGATCAAGAAACCATATGCATCGTGTCTGTCCGGGGTGCGAAGCTATCCTATCACAGAAACCGGGAAGTGATCATGGTCCGTTTTCGTCTGCTCCTGACACTCGCCTGCGCCGCCTTGCTCGCCGCCTGTACTCCCCCGCTGGACAATCCGAAGGCGTACTCGCACCTGCTAAAGGAAGTCCGTCCACACGGTCAGTATCCGGTGGACTTAACCGGCGACGGTGTGGATGAACTCGTCTACATAATAGATTATGGAGACGCGGTCATGGGGCTGTACCTGTCGGGCGATGTCATCGATCAGCATAACTATGAAGGACGGGTCCTATCGGATCTCCATTTTCCTGACCTCGATGGCGACGGCGACCATGACGTGCTCGTGCCTGTTGAGCGAAACGATTCCCTCTTCATCAGCTTCCTCGATGAACGGATCCAATCTATCGGTGAAGGCCTGCGTTTTGTAGCTGCAAAAGAGCCGCGCATTGAACCGGAGGGCGAAATCCCCTGGAAGCCGCGCATCTTGCAAGCCTATGCCGAAGATATCAATAAAGACGGACACGCTGAACTCATCACCCTCATCGGGTCAGGACGGGTCCTTCAGCCTCGGGGCCTCTGGATTCATTCCCTGCCGGATGGGGAGTTGATCGACACGTTTCGAATCGGAAGCGCTCCGTTTGGATTTGGCTACCAGAATGCGCCAGATGACAACTATATGAGTGATTTCGATGGCGATGGGTGGCAGGAAATCGTTTTTGTGACTGGCTCTTCGAACAACGGCGGCTCGGCCAACGGTATCGATGATGTTTCTACCTACCTCGGCATTTTTGAACTCGGCCCCGAGGTTAAGCTTTGGTTTCGTGAAATGGGTGGCCTGCGGACGGGCACCGGCGTAACCGCGGGGGACTTCGACGGCGACGGCACAATAAAATACCTGGTCTCTACCTCCACCTATACAAAACCTTCGTACGAGCCGGGACGACTCTTCATTTTCAATCCCGCCACACACATCTTCGAGCTTGACAATGAGCTTCCTGAACCGCTCGTCCAGGCCGTGACGGTAAACCTGAACCAGGATGCGACCGACGAAATCATCGCCCTGGGCGAGTCCGGCACGCTCTTCGTGTACAATGCCCAGCTTGAATTCATGTGGCAACGCCCCCTGGCCGACAGTGAGCTCAACCCATTCTTGCACACCTTGCCGGATATCGATGGCGACGGGGTAGATGAGATCTACGTGAGAAATGCATCACGAACCCTGTTCTTGAGCCCTGACCTGCGCGTGAAGGCTGTGTGGCCGCAAGGGGTAACGTGGAAACGGGTCCATCGAGGCGGAGACCTGCAGCCCTACCTGTTAGGTTTAAACGAAAGACGTGTGCTTTTCGAGTTCGTCGAGAACCCGCTGTGGTGGCTCTACCGCTACGGCCCACCGGCGCTGGGGATCGGCGTCGCCTTGCTGGCACTTGGCCTCGTCATCAGTGGAGCACGGCTCTATCGCCGTCAGCGTAGCCTGGAAGCCACCGAGTATCTCGTTCTCGACACCGACGAACGCGGGGTGCTCCTCGTAGGCAGAGACGGGCAGATCGAGCGCATGAATCCGATCGCGAAGACCTGGCTCTGGGACAATGGCCACCCCAACGACCGCAGCGGCGACGACCTCCGACAGCGCCTCGCCGACTTCTTTGTGTTCCTTGATGACCTAGCTACCGCCCCGCCCGTACGGAACGAGCGCACGATCACCCTGGGCACAGACGAACAGGCGCTCCATCTCTGTGCTGTCGCCGATCCGATGTCGCCCGGGCGTAGCGGACCGGCCTGGATTGTCCGCCTCAACACCGCCCCTACGCCTCTCGATGGTGCACCATACCGGACGTGGGGACTGATGGCGCAGCGCGTCGCACACGATCTCAAAACCCCCCTCACGATCATGCTGCTTACGCTTCAGCGCATGCAGATGGAATACCGCAAGCGTGCGCCCCACTTGGCCCAGGACCTCGACCCCTTCGCAGAACGCATCGAAGAGCGGATCGAACACCTCCGCCGCATGACGAAGAACTTCATGAAGTTTGTGGATCTCGAAGAACCGACCCTGGTCGAAGCTGATCTCGATGGCTGCATCCCGGACTGGGTGGCACCGATCCGGAACGACTTACCTCCCGATATACAACTCGCCCTTAAACCCACCGATACCTTGCCCGTCGTGTGCATTGACGTGGATCAGATGGCTTCGCTCCTCGAAAACCTGGTCGCCAATGCGATTCACGCCATGCCGGACGGCGGCGTTATTACCATCTCCACGCACGTGGCGCGGGACGTACGCTTTTCCGCCGAACTGGCTTCGCGGACCTACGTCGTGCTGGAAGTGATGGACACGGGCAACGGCATACCACCTGAGAGGCAAAAACGCATCTTCGAGGCGGGCTTCACGACCACCGAGCATGGCAGCGGCCTGGGCCTGGCGCTCGTCAAAAAGATTGTCATTGACCACAAGGGCCACATCGAGGTAGAGAGCGAACCTGGCACCGGCTCAGCCTTCAGCATATACTTACCCGTAGGCGACTGACGGAGAACCATGGCGCATACTAACGGCACAAACCAGCGACCGGCACAGATCCTCATCGTAGACGATGATTCGCTGCTCCGGCGTAGCCTGCGAGACATCCTGGAGTTCAAAGGCTACGCCGTCCTCGAAGCCACCGATGGCAAGTCGGCCCTCGAACAGCTGGCGCACGAGGCCGTCGACCTGATGCTTCTCGACCTGGAGATGCCCCGCGTGCACGGCATGGATGTATTGCGCGATACCGTCGACAAACACCCGCAGGTTCCGGTCATCATTATCAGCGGCAAGGGGACGATACGCATTGCCGTGGAAGCCACAAAGCTGGGCGCGTACGATTTCCTGGAGAAACCCGTCAAGGCAGAGCGCACACTGCTTACGGTCCGGCGTGCGCTCGAAAAAGCGGCCCTCCAAATCCAACGCGACTGCCTTCTCGATGAGGCCCGCGCCCGCTACCGGATGGTCGGCTCCAGCCGCTCAATGCAGCGCATCTACCGCCTCATCGACAAAGCTGCCGCCTCCAGGAGCAGAGTGCTCATCATGGGCGCGAGCGGAACAGGCAAGGAACTCGTGGCCCGCGCTATCCACCACAACAGCGATCGGGCCGCCGGGCCGTTCATCGCCGTCAACTGCGCGGCCATACCCGAAACGCTCATCGAAAGCGAGCTGTTCGGGTATGAAAAGGGGGCCTTCACCGGTGCGAAATTCGCCCACCAAGGCAAGTTCGAACAGGCGCACGGCGGCACGCTCTTCCTCGACGAAGTCGGCGACATGAGCCTGATGACGCAGGCCAAAGTCCTCCGCGTGCTCGAAGAAGAGCGTATCGAGCCTATCGGGGGTAAGGCATCGCTCCAACTGGACGTGCGCGTCGTAGCTGCGACGAACAAAGACCTCCGTGCCGAAATCGAGGAGGGCAACTTCCGAGAGGACCTGTTCTACCGGCTCCATATCATCACCCTGCACCTCCCCCTCCTCCGCGACCGCCGCGAAGATATCCCGGCCCTCGTCCAACATTTCGTCCACGTCTATAGCCATGAAAACGGCCTGCCTCGAAAGACGCTCGCCAAGGGTACACTGAGCGTTTTGGTAGACCACGACTGGCCCGGCAACATCCGTCAGCTTCGCAACGTAGCCGAGCGCCTCGTCGTCCTCAGTGACGGCCAGACCATCACCCCCAACGACGCCCGGCACGCGCTGCAACTACGTACCACTGACGACGAGCCCCCCCACCAGCAACACCTCATCAAAGCCCGCGAGCAGTTCGAGCGCGAACACATCCTCAAGACGCTCATCACGCACGACTGGAAGATCCAGGCCTCCGCCCACACTCTCGGCATCGACCGGAGCTACCTCTGGAAAAAGATGCAACGGTACGGCATCACGCAGCCGAATTAGGCTACAGCCCCGCTTCTCAGCACATCGTTGGAACGTCGAATCTTGAGTAAGGCGTGCTGTGTCATCTGATGTTTCCAAGTGTCAACGTTGGCTCCATGTCACGTGTTGTCGATTGGAATCATTCGTTCTCTCCTGAACCGTGACATCAAAGACCAAGGCGCAAATATCTTCGAGCTTCCTTACTGGCACGTCATTTGGGAATCGCACCTCCGTCGTCACCACAACTTCGAAAGGAGGTACACCAAAATGAGAATCAGAGTCTTACCATGGTTGACGTGGATCGTTACTCTCTTCGCTATCATTTGCCCATCGCAGGCACAAACCTTCGGCCCGCAGCAGGTCATTAACAGTAGCTCGGGTGGGGTGCTCGCCGTTGTCGCGGCAGATATTGATGGTGATAGTGATGAAGATGTCCTTGCCGGATTGGACCGAGACAATAAGCTGGCATGGTATGAAAATCTGGGGCCGTTTAATCTGACGAGTGGCCTTCTAGCCTTCTACCCGTTCAATGGCAATGCTAACGACGAGAGCGGGAATGGACATGATGGTACGGTCGAGGGGACTGTCCTAACTCAGGACAGGTTCGGAAATGCGAACAAAGCGTACTTCTTTGACGGTACGACCAGGATCGTCGCGCCCAATCCTTTCTCGGTTACTGGTTCTGTCCTTCAGCCGTTCACCATATCCGTTTGGATCAACAGTGCAACAGAAAAACCAGCTGCAGCGATTATAAGCGAGTGGCAAGGCTGCGGGGTGAATCCTCGCCATTTTGCCCTTACACTTCATAACCGAACAGACTTGCCAGGAGATAATACCCGACTCCTGGCAGAAGTAATCGGAGTGGGTGGAGCCAATATATTTGATCGAGAAAAGGTCGTAGACGGTCAGTGGCACCATCTTGTTTTCCTCCGTTCGGCGACAGAGGTCCGCTTGTATCAAAATACAAATCTGGAGGCTAGCAACGGGGCCTTGCCGCCAAGTTCCCGCCTCAATATTGGTATTCCGATAACCATCGGTGATTTCCGAACCAGTTCCGGATGTGGCGGCATAGATACGCATTTCGAAGGACTGATCGATGACATTCGTATCTACGACCGTGCTTTGACCGAGCCGGAGATCCAGGCCCTCTTTTCCGAGGGAGGCTGGACGGGCCAGTCGGCACTGCACCTCACCGTCGATGTCGATCCGTCAGGACCCGTGGACTGGGGCGAGCAGGTGACCTTCGACGTGACCGTTGTGGACAACCAGGGCAACTTGGTGGACGGAGCCACCGTTGGCGGCGATGATTTTCTCCAGGGCAACCCGTTCCCGTTCTCTGTCGTGACGGGCCCAGATGGTAAGGTGACCTATACGACAACGGTGCCGGCGGGCGCGGCAGACGGGACGTATGATGTGACGTTTACGGCGTCGAAGACAGGTTTCCTTGATAGCGCGACGGAAACGCGGCAGGTGGAGATACGGCATGTTACAGAAACTACGGTCATTACTCACGGATACCAGCCAGACATCGGAACACCAGAGTGGGATTCCTACAAGTGGCCTTTCAGCATGGCTGACGCTATCTCTCCTGATAGGCAAATCCTTTTCGTACGCCACGGACAAGTCTACCTGGCAGACCTAACACGGGCCGCTTTTCAAAACATCGATGAGAATCAATCGATAGACGACGTTGTTGCCAACAACTTCTTAGAGAGCTTCTTGCTGGATGAGAACAGAAGTGTAGCGATAGTCTTTGACTGGGTTGAAGAATCTGATCGTCTGGCACTGGGCTACGCCGAGGCCGCTGCAGACGCCCTAGCGGCCACGCTACTAGATCTCGCTGCTACCTACCCATGGATTCTCAATCGCCTTCATTTTATTGGGCACAGTCGGGGTACTGTGGTCAACAGTGAGGCAATTGAACGGCTGATATTTCTCGCTTCAACCGGTCGAATACCAGCAGCGATCGCTGCAAACTTGGACGCTGAGATCCATATGACAACGCTTGATCCTCATCCTGCCGGACATTGGGCAGGCTCCATTGTATCTATGCGGGATGATTGGGTTAACTCAAACAACATCACGTTCGATGAGGATGGTGAAGATGGTAATGGAATGGACAGACAGATTGGCGTGGTCGGATGGTCGAGTCAGAGTTACAAGGTAGCCTACATTGATAATTACTATCAGAGAAGTGCAGCCTTCATCGGCCTTGAAGATTATCCTGGATCAATCAACAGTTTGCAACTGGATGTGCCTGTTCGATTCGGCGATTCTGATTCCGCGCATAGCCTCGTCCACACCTGGTATCATGGCACTATAGATCCTCTAGCAACGTGGGATGAATTCAATGAAACCAATGAAGGGCTTGCGATAAGCAATGCCTGGTATACTGAGGGTAGAACCCTTGAGGGATATTACTATTCACGGGAGCGAGAAGGTGACCTTAGTTCCATTGCTTCAAATGATCAGGGGCTCATTGATGTAACAGAAGACCGCTCTTATGGTCCGGATTACCTCATCTTCAATGGTAATTTCTTCCTGGGGACTGCTGGGTGGGAACTTCACGGAGGAGGAGGAAGCGGTAGAGCGTTCTTTAGTAGCTCCATCAACCCCTATCTTCAATTACAAGGAGGAGGCAGTAGCAGACGCCACAATCGTCTTTTTATACCCGAGGATGCAGAGGAAATCGTCTTTGGTATAAAAACCCTCGTACCAGGTAGTAATCATACATTGAAGGTGTTAATTGGCGATAATGAGCTTTCTTCAATCGATCTAAATCGGAGCAAAGGGCGCTCGACATTCAACGAAGAAATCATTCCTATAATGACCTATCAAGGCACCACTCAGGTTCTTGAATTCCGATTAGACGGTACAGGACCAGGTTCAGCTATTGTCTGGATTGATAATGTTGCGTTTGATACCAACGACAAAATGCAGGCTACCCTTGCAGTGAATGGTTCTTCGAGTGCTTCGAAAACAGGTAGTACGGTTTTCCCCAACCTCCATGCCTATGACTCCTTTGGTAATCATACCGGCCCAACGTCGGATTCGACCTGGGTGGAGGAAATTCCAGGAAGCCGTTTTTTCCGCAGCGACTCGCTCTGGGTTATCACGGTACCTGCTGGAGGTGGCTACACCTTCCAGGTAGAGTCAACAGGCTATGCGGGGAGTTTTGATTTTCAAGTAGATGGTGTAAAGCCCGATGGTCAGGCGCCGACGATTCTCTTCAGCAATATAGCGGCAGGTGCTACCATGAAGGCTACCCTCTCTCTGACGAACGTGCACGGCGGCCTACATCTTGAACTCGACAACGATGGCGATGGCACCGTCGATGACCTCGTCGAGCCATCGGCCTACTTCGAAGAGTTCAGCATTACGGCCGAGCCAGGTGAAAATGGAAGCATCTCGCCAGAAGCCGTAACCGTCGTTAACTATGGCGATGAGGCCACCTTCACCATCACACCGGATGAGGACTACTACATCGATGAGATCTTCGTCGATGGCGTCTCGATCGGTCGTGTGGATTCCTACACCTTCACCAACATTACAGCCGATCACACCATCTCGGCGACGTTTGTAGAGGACACCACGCCACCGGAGGTCACCCTCAATGGCGACGACCCCCTGACGCTCATCCGGTTCGGCGATCCCTATGCTGAATCGGGTGCTATCGTCACGGACGACTTTGACGAAGCACCCTCCATGTTGACTCATTCAATAATCTTACCCTGAGTAGTCGTCGCCAGACTTCAA
>JBHHWM010000192.1:0-9612 GCA_046756545.1 Rhodothermales bacterium
GCGGGTGTTAGAGGCCTCTTTCGGAACCGGTTTTCTGCTGATGCACTATGCCGATAAGTACGAGACGTACGGCATCGACTTCAATCACCAGATGGTCGAAATCGCGAAGAAGAATCTCGCCCGGAAAGGGATTAAGGCCACGCTTCAGCAGGCCAATGTAGAAGCCCTTCCCTTTCCGGCAAACCATTTTGATACCGTAGTGAATACCATGGCATTCACGGGTTATCCGAATGGGAAAAAGGCGATGTCGGAATTTTTTCGCGTATTGAAACCAGAGGGGAAATTACTCATCGTCGATTTTGATTATCCCTCCAATAGAAACCGACTGGGGTATTGCCTGACAAAAGTAATGGAGGCGGCAGGAGATACGATACGGAATATCTCGAAAGTACTTCAGGAATTTCCGTTCGAATACACCGAAGAAGAAATCGGGGGATTTGGAAGTGTTCATCTGTATTGCGCCAGGAAGCTAAGCCACGCATGAGCACGGTTTTATTTCGCTGCTGCTCCCCCAAATCGGAAAGGCCAGCAGCCTCCGGCATCTACTGCCCGTCCTGATTGTTACCACCGTGCCGAAGCGTGCTACCGCATCGTCAGCAGGGTAGCATAGAGGTCAATGCCGTAGAAAAGGTTGGCTAGGCGCAGGTTTTCGTCGGGGGCGTGCTGGTTGTCGTCGTGGTTGGCGATGGGAACGATCATCGCCGGTGCGCCCAGCACGTCGGTGAACAGGTAGAGCGGAAGCGACCCGCCCAGCGCCGGAACCTGGATAGGCGCTTCGCCCGCCACCTCGGTCATAGCAGCCACGACCGATTGCGCCAGCGGCAGATCCATCGGTGTACGGGCGGCCGGATAGCCGCTTTCTCTCCGCGTGACTTTTACGATTTTCGGATAGGACAGGCGCGTCTCATGATCGGGGTCGTCGTAGACGATGTGGAAGCCCTGCTTGCGGATGTGCGCCTCCACCAGGTCGAGCATGTGCTCGGGGTCGTTGCCTTTGACGAGGCGGACGCCCAGCGTAGCCGTGGCCGTGGCCGGGATCACGTTGCGCGCGCGCGCCCCGACGTTGCCGCTGGAAAGCCCCCGGATCGTGAGCGACGGTAGCAGCAGGCGTTCGGCGAGGGAGGCCCCATCGCCTTCGGTGCGAGCCAGGCCGAGTTCCCGCTTGAGGGTCTCATCGTAGCTCGGCAGGGCGGCCAGCGCAGCGCGCTCCCTCTCCCCGATAGGCGCTACCGTGTCGTAGAAGCCCTCGATGAGCACACGCCCTGTCTCGTCTCTCATCGTCGAAAGCAGGGCGGCCAGCATGGAGCCGGGGACGGGGGCCCAGTTGCCGTAGTGCCCGCTGTGCAACGAGCGCGTCGCACCGTACACCGTAATCTCCATCCCCGTCACCCCCCGCACGCCGAAGACGAGTTGTGGACGACGGCTTTGATGGACCGGCCCATCGCAGAAAAGCCATACGTCTACGTCGGCGTAGCGGTCGCCATAGCGTTCGAGGTACTGCGCGAGGTGCGGCGACCCCATCTCCTCCTCGCCCTCAAAGAGAAATTTGATGTTCGACGTCAGCGCGACGTCGGCTTCGCGGAGCGCGTCGAGGGCCGGGAGGAGCGCCCCCAGCGGTGCTTTGTCGTCCCCGGCGGAGCGGGCATACAGGTACCACTCCGGATCGATAGGTTCGCCGGGCTCGGGCATCGAGCGGGGCCGCCCGCCATTTTCCATCGAAGCGTCGTAGAGCGTCGGCGTCCAGGGGGCGTGCGTCCAGCGGCTCTCGTCGACGGGCTGGCCGTCGTAGTGGACGTAGATGCCGAGCGTGCGCGTGGCACCGGGCGTGTTGATCTCGCCGTAGACGAGCGGAGGGGCACCGGACAGCTTGAGCAATTCGATACGTGCCCCCCGTTTCTCAAAAGCTTCTTTGATGAATTCGGCGTTACGGTGGATGTTAACCGAATCAGATCCGACATTGGGGATCGCCAGGAGGTCGGCGAAGTCGGCCAGGATCTTCGCACCCTTTGCTGCGCGGAAGTTCCGAGCGGCCTCCAATCCGGATGACTGGGCGTATACAACAGGGGCATAGAGAAGCAAAACGAGCACAACAGGGAGACGCTTCATGGGGAGCACAATTGGTTGTAAAAGGTGGGTGTCGCGGTGTTTTCATGGGATAGCCGGTTCACTCAAAGTAGCCATCCCCGGCCAGCATCACAACGGCAGCCCCGGCCGTCCGACGGGGTATTTCCGTAGAACGGGACACTCGTTAGCCCTCCTTCTGCTGTTCGTCGCATTGACGGCATCGGCTCAGCAACCGGGACGCATCACCGGGACGGTGGTGACCGCCCGAGACGCCTCGCCGCTGCCGGGCGTCAACGTGGTGGTCGTCGGCACGCTGTACGCAGCGGTGACAGATGCTGAGGGGCATTTTGCCCTCGGACCGATGCCGCCGGGAAGCTACGCCGTGCAAGTACATGCCCTGGGCTATCGACCGGAACAGCAAACGGTGGAGGTACCCGTAGGCGGTGAGCAGGCGGTGGATTTTCGTCTCCGGCTCCCGGAAGTGGACATCGAAAGCCTCCAACCCGGTATCCTGCAACGAGCGTTGCAGCCTGTGGTGGAACGGGGCACGCATCGTCTGCGCGAGATCAATGTCCAGGATGCCGGACAGCTATTGCGTGCCATGCCGGGCGTTCAGGCATCACGACGGGGCGCAACGATCTTCGATCCCAACATTCGCGGGCTTCAAGGGCATCAGATCGGGGTGTACGTCGATGGAGCGCGCTTCCTACCACCCGGACCCTACGGCCTCGCCACCCCGCTCAGCGTGCTCGATCCCTCCGTTCTCTCGTCGATTAACGTGGTAAAAGGCCCCTACGCGTTGACCTGGGGGACCGGCAACCTTGGAGCGGTCTGGGTCGAAACGCTGGAGGCTTCCCCCACGGGCCGCCGTGTGCGCGGATCGTTCCTGGCGGGGTATACCTCCAACCTGAACGCATTCGATGCTGCCGGAGCGGTCTCGGGAGCAAGCGGCCCGGTATCCTACCGGCTTCAAGGCAGCCTCCGCACCGGGAATGACTACAACGCCGGTTCCCGCCCATCCACACCTGCCGACTTTCGTTCCACGGGCATTCGGGCTCGCATGAATTATCGATTTGCGCCCTCGTCCCGGCTTCTCTTCAATGCCGGATACCATGACCAACAGACCGTCGATCTCCCAGGCCGCCTCCTCGACACCGACCACGTCAGGGCTACGCATGCGTCGGCACGCTATCAAACCGGGCTCGCTATCGGATTCCTTCGTGGCCTCGATGCGCTGATCTACGGGAGCCGAATCACACAGACGGCGGATAACGGAAAGAGAGGGATGGGAATAGCGGGAGCGCTTTCGGTGGAGGTGCGGCACACGAACGTTGGAGGGCGGCTGGCAGCGCAGCTTGTTCCTGCCCAGGGCTTCATGATAGAAGTAGGAGGCGACGGCTACAGCACGCAATACGAAGGCACACGTAACGAGCCTCTTGGCGAGGGAGCCAATGCCCTTCATTCCGTGCGTCTTACCAACGTCGGGGTGTTTGCCAACGGCAGGCACGCATTCGGGCAGGTGGAGGCATCAGGCACCGTGCGGGTCGATCTCGTCCATGCTCGGGCCGCCGGCGTGAGCGATACCTTCATCGAAAAAACCGGGCTGGCCGCGCACGACCTCGATGCCAATAAAATCCACGTGAGCGCGGCGCTTACCTTGACGACGGCGCTCTCGCGGGTGTGGCAGGTATCTATAGGAGGAGCGTCGGTGGCCCGGGCAGCCGATGTCCACGAACGCTATGCCGACGGCTTTCCGTATCCGTCATCGCACCTCATTGCAGAGGTCTGGGGAAATCCGTCGCTCAATCCCGAACGAAGCACCCAGGCCGACCTCTGGCTTAGCGCCGATTCGGCTCCGCTCGCCCTGAACCTGAACGTGTTCGCTCGCCGCCTTAGCGACTACATCACGCTCGAACCGACCGACCTCGACAAAACGACTCTTCCTGATCAGGCACCACGCCCGATTCGTTACGCCAACGGCGAGGCTACCTTCTACGGCGTCGAAGCATCGGCCACGTATGCGCTGATGGACGAGTTTGTTCAACTCAACGCCGGGGTGAGCTACCTCTGGGGACAGGACGAGACGCTCGACGAACCGGCCCTGGGAATAGCCCCGGCCTCGGCGGTGCTGGGGTGGCGTTTGGAGGCCCCGGCCAACCTGTTCTTTCTGGAGGGTATCCTCCACGGCAGCCTCAAACAAACCAGAACAGCGGCCTCGCGAGGCGAGACTTCGACCGGCAGCTTTGTCACGGCTGATCTACACCTGGGCGTCTCGTTGCCAGGTTCCAGCACCCTCCTGATCGGCCTGGACAACCTGACAAATACCCCCTTTGCCCATCACGTGAATGCGCAGATCCCCGTCAGCCGTATCCGACTTGCCGAGCCGGGACGGACGTTTTTTATCCGGCTCCGCTACGGGATGTAGCCGGGTGCGAGGTGGAGGACCGTTATCACTTCCTCATCCGATTGCCTCCGCGATACGGGCCGCGGTGGCTGCGAAAGGGCGAAACGAACAGCCGAGTTCGGCGACGGCTTTGCGGTTGTCGTAAGTATACGAACGGGCGGTCTGCCGGGCGATCTCTCGCGTGAACCGAGGAGGCCTCCGGAGCACAAACGCCATCCCCTCCGAAAGCGAAGCGAACGCCAGGGCCGCCCCCGGCGACAACGTGAAGCGGGGAGGCGACACACCCAACGCCCCGGCCAGCGTCTCTATGAGCGTCTTCCAGGAGAGATTCTCGCTGCTCAGCATGTAGCGCTCCCCTGTTTTTCCCCTTTCCATGGCACGCAGGTGCCCGGCAGCCACGTCCTGCACATCAACCGCGTTGGTGCCACCGGTAGGAATAGCCGGGAGCCTGCCGTCACGTACTTTTTCGACAATCTGACGAGTGTTTTCGCCAGGGCGGCCCACCCCGAAAACCAGCGACGGATTGACCATCACAGCATCGAGACCTTCGGCAATGCCCCGATGGATTTCCAGCTCTGCGTTGTGTTTCGAGATCGCATAGGCGGTATTGAGGCGAGAGGAGTGCCAGGGGATCGTTTCGTCGATCCTCGTGTCGCGTTGTTCGGGGCGACCGAGCGCCGCGATGCTGGACGTGTGTACCAGGCGCTCAATGTCCGTTTTCAGGGCCGCGTTCACGACGTTCGCCGTCCCGACCACATTCACACGGTGGAGCAGGGCCTGATCGCGGTGCCCTCCTACCCCGACGTAGGCGGCGGCATGATAGACCTGCCGTACGCCCTCCATCGACTTGAGCAGGCTGTGGGGCTCCGTTACGTCCCCGACGGCATGGTCCACGTGGCGGGCCGCCTCGCCGAGCAAATCGAGGCGGGACGCAGCGCGGCGGAGGATGCGCACCTCCCGGCCTTGCGCAAGGAGTTGCCGCGTAAGCTCGGAGCCGATGAAGCCGGTCGCACCGGTGACGAGAACTTTCATGGGCTGGCCACGGAGAACGCTGAGAGCGATGAAGTGTCGGCCATCCGTCGTTTTTCAGGATTCAAACTCAAGAAGTAGCGCGTTTTTGCCCACGGCATCGCCGGGCGAAACGTGCAGAGCCTTCACGATGCCGTCCGCCTGGGCACGCAATTCGTTTTCCATTTTCATGGCTTCGAGCACCACGAGGCCGTCCCCTTCCTGCACCTGCTGACCGGGTTCCACCATCACGCTCAGGACCAGCCCCGGCATGGGGGCATGCACGGCCAGTTCGGCGGCGTTGGCGGTTTCGTTCAGCCCGAATCGTTCCAGGAGCAGGGCTTTCTCGTCTTTGAGCCGCACGTTCACCTGGCGGCCGTTCATCGTGACGCGCAGCATACCGTCGGAGACCGATTCTATCACAACCGGGAGACTCTGTCCTTCGATCAACAGAGAGTAGTACCCCTCTGAGACCGCATCAAAGGTGTATGCGACGGGCTCCTCATCCACCAGAAGGTGCCCCTTCCGGAAAACAACGTCATAGGTGCGCTCGCCCACAAGCGCCCTCAAAGTGTGATCTTTCTTCATCGAAGGGTGGTAGCGTGAACTCCAGGCGGCACTGCGAAATACAAACATAGTGCATTGTTTGGAGTTCATTTGATGAAAAACCAAGAAGCTTGCGTCTTTCGCCGGACCATGCACACCAGACTTACACCGGAACTCGTACTTTACGGCTATCAACAGGGTGTCTTTCCGATGGCCGATCCGGAGGACGACGACGAAATATACTGGTTTCGACCGCAAGTGCGCGGGGTGATCCCCCTGGAGACATTCCGCGCACCTAGGAACCTGGTCAAACTCGTGCGGCAGGAACGCTTCGACGTGGCTTCCGACCTTCACTTCGAAGCTGTGATCCGCGCCTGCGCCGAACGCCCCTCGACCTGGATCTCGGAAGAGATCATTGAGATTTATACCACGTTACACCGATGGGGCTACGCGCATAGCATCGAGTGCCGGCAGGAAGGAGTCCTCGTCGGCGGGCTCTATGGCATTGCCCTGGGCGGGGCCTTCTTCGGCGAATCGATGTTTCATCGGGTGAACAATGCCTCGAAAGTGGCGCTGGTTCATCTGGTCCGGCGATTGAGAGCCGGCGGTTTTATGTTGCTCGACACCCAGTACATCACGCCACACCTGGCGCAGTTCGGTGCAACGGAAATTCCCCGAACGACGTACGAACGTCGCCTTGCCCGGGCCCTTCGCGTAGACGCGTCGTGGGACCCGTGTAAGAGCGACCAGACGGAAGCCGGTGCTCCACGAGGGGTTTCCGCTGGACCTCATAGCGAATCCATTCACAAAAACATACGGTGATGCGGAAGCTGATTTGCTCGACAGCCGTCCTCCTGATCCTGGTCCTTGGTTGCCGGACGGATCCGCCGGAGACCCATACAATCCCGACGCGTGCCGCATCCCTCCCGGTAGATGCTCCCGAGCCGGACAGCACGACCCGGCACGTCTTCGAGAAGGTGATGGCGTTCGCCCGTACCGAACGACTTCACGAGCGATCCTTTGGAGAGATTATGCAATCCGTGGGTCTTCAGTTTGTGCGGGCTCCCTACGTCGGAGGGAAGCTCGACGTGCCCGAAAAAGAAACGCTGATTGTCGATCTGACCGAGTTCGACTGCGTGCTGTTCGTCGAGGCGGTGTTGGCGCTGGCCAGGGGCATCGCCGTCGAGGACTATCGCTATGAGACGTTCGTAGGGCACCTCCTCGATCAGCGGTATCGCGGCGGCTCGATGAATGGCTATTGCAGCCGCCTCCATTATTTCTCCGAATGGATCGCGGACAACGAGGTGCGCGGAATCGTCGAAAATATCACCGCGGCTTTGGGGGGGGATATACAGGACAAGCGGCTGACCTTCATGTCGGAAAACCGCGACAAATACCCGCGATTTGCCGAGAACGACAGCCTTTTTCAGGGCATTCGAGAGATGGAGCATCAACTGAAAGACCTGACGCTCTACAACATCCCGCAAGACCGAATTCGGGCGGTCTACGACCGGCTACGTCCCGGCGATATCATTGCGACGGCCACTCACATCGAGGGCCTCGACGTGACGCACAGCGGTCTCGCCTACGCCCATGAGGACGGCACCATCGGGTTTCTGCATGCGTCTACTTCGGGCGGCGTCAAGGTTTCTCCGGATCTTCAAAGCTACGTCGAGAACAACAGCATGCAGATCGGCATTGTCGTAGCCCGTCCCACAGATCCGAGAAAATAGGCTGATCTGCAACGGGGACCGAACTACAGTCCAGGGACTACCGACCCTCACCCCCTTGCTCCGTTCGTCACGACCATTCTGAGTATACAACGCATGAAAAATCACCCACCCGTTGGCGAAGTTGAAGGGAAGAAAGAGCAGATCGAGGCCATGTTCGACGCCATCGCTCCGCGGTACGATTTGCTCAACCGCGTGCTCAGCCTGGGGATCGATCAACGGTGGCGAAAGAAAGCCGTCAACCTGCTCCGCGCCGAGCACCCCGAACGGATTCTGGACGTGGCGACCGGCACCGCCGACCTGGCCATCCAGGCCCTGACGCTCGACCCCAAGAAAGTCGTAGGCGTCGATATTGCCGAAGAGATGCTGAACCTGGGACGCGAGAAAATCGAGAAACTAGGGCTGTCGGATCGTATCGTTTTGCAACGCGGAGATGCCGAAAAGCTGCCCTTTTCTGATCGGCAGTTCGACGCCGTTCTGGTTGCCTTCGGAGTCCGTAACTTTCAGCATCTCGACAGAGGGTTGTCCGAAATTCGGCGGGTGCTTAAGCCCGGCGGGTCGCTCGTGGTGCTCGAATTCAGCAAGCCGCGCGCCTTTCCCATCAAACAGGCGTATGCCTTCTACTCCCGATTCATCTTGCCCCAGGTAGGACGGACCGTTTCAAAAAATGAAGGAGCCTATCACTATCTTCCCGCCTCGGTAGCGTCCTTCCCGGATGGCGATGATTTTTTGGAGCACATGCGCGCCGTGGGCTACCACCATCTCGTCTGTGAACCTCTTACCTTCGGCATCGCATCGCTCTATAAAGGACAAGCCTGACATGCTGGAATAAAGGAGGGTCCGTTCAGCCTGTTGCGCCCCGCTTCGTATCAGGAATTTTTACCGTTCGGTGAACGCTGGCTGTTGCGGTACTTGGTAAGGCGAATTTCGTTGACGCGGCCTCGCTTGCGATATTCGACACGGTCCATGAGGCGACGAATAATGTGGACACCCAGCCCCCCCCCTTTCCGATGCCGGGTCAATTCGAGAAGATCGGGTTCCTGATAGGTAGACTGGTCGAACGGAAGCCCTTTGTCCCGGATGCGAATCGTAAACTTGTCGGCGTCGATAATAATGGCGATATCGACTTCGCGGTCCGATTGCCCTCCGTAGGCATGTTCGATCACGTTGGTACAGGCTTCATCGACGGCGATTTTGAAGTGCTCGACGGCATCTTCCGGGAAATCGGCTTCCTGAGCATGCATCACCACAAAGCGCCGCACATCTTCGAGATAGCGCGTCGAACTGGGAATGGCCAGAGTATGTATGGAGCGAGCCACGGGCGTGTCGTCGTTAACAGCAGGTATCGTCCATCATTGCAAAGCGTGTGCCGTCAGTGGTGAAGTTCCAGTGAGACCGCCTGAAGGTGAAGTCAGGATTCGCCATTTTGAAACTTATCGATCGCTTCATCTTCGGTCTCCACGATATCGAACAGCATGGGAAATCCAAGCAGGTCGAACACGTTGAAGACCTTGGGTTGGAGGGCCGCGATCTTAATGTCGCCTCCTTCATCACGTACTTCCTCGATGTAGGCCATGAAGACCCCGAGCCCGGCGCTGGATATATACTGCAAGTGCTCGCCGTTGATGACAATCCGGTAGTTTTGCTCTTCTTGGCACTTCTGAATAGCAGCCTCCAGTTCAGAAGCGGTGTGCGCATCCAACTCACCCTGCAAGGCAAGAACCTGGATGGTGCCGTTGGAGCGAAATCCAACAGAGAAGTTGCTCATGGAAAATCGGGAGAGTCTTGTTTAGTAAGACAGCGGGGGTAAACGGGGTCAGTTTAAGGAAGTTACAACTGTTAATCGAGCGTCAGGGCGTG
>JBHHWM010000193.1:0-9577 GCA_046756545.1 Rhodothermales bacterium
CCCATTCGCGTCTGTCGTACTACCGGCAGCTTCGGGTGTTTTTCCGTTGGTGCATAGAGCAGGGGCTCTGTTCGTCCGATCCCACGGACGACGTAGCCCGTCCCCGGCCACCGAAGAAGAACCCGATCTTTTTCACGCGTGCCGAGATCGCCCTGTTGACAGGGTGTATGGAGGCTGCGGGTGATTATCGGATGGTCGACATTACGCGGTTTGCGCTGGCCACGGGCGGACGCCTGGGAGAGATCTGCCAGCTACAGTACGGCGACGTAGATGCTGAGTCGGAGATGGTCCATTTCCGCGCCTCAGGGGGTCGAACCAACAAGAGCAGCCGGGATCGTGCTGTTCCTCTGGTACCGATGGCGCGACTCGTGTATGAAAGGCAGCGAGAGCGGTACCCGTCGCCCGCGATACCACGCACCGCACCGCTCTTTCTCACGATGGAGGGCGGGCCGATTCGGGACAAGGGTTCGAGCACGTCCCACCGGTTCAAGCGCTACGTGCGGAAGTGTGAGTTGTCGGAGGAGTACAGTTTTCACACGTTGCGTCACACGTTTGCCTCGTGGCTGCGCCTGGCCGGGGTGCCGTTGGATCGGATACAGTACTGGCTGGGGCACGCGTCGATAACGACGACGGAGAAGTATGCCCATATTATTCCGCAGTATATCCGGCACGAATCAGCGCATGTTTTTTCAGAGAATGTTGGACTATTGTTGGACAGGCAGCGATTAGCGAATCAGGAAGGTAGGGCTGGAGAGATACAAAAACGGCCCTCACGTCACCGTAAGAGCCGTTTTGAGGTTGTGGAGCTAAGCGGAGTCGAACCGCTGACCTCCTGAGTGCGATTCAGGCGCTCTACCAACTGAGCTATAGCCCCGGAAGCTTTCTGAAAACGTGGTCTTCGGCATCACGGTTCCAGAAAGGGCCCCAATATACGGTGGCCCGGGGCTACCGGGCAACGGGAGGCCGGTTACACAAAGAATCGAGGCGGGTGCTTCATTCGTTTTTCATTCCGGATAGCACCATCTCGGAAGGCTACGCGCTCGAACAAAAGGGTATAGAAAAGGGTTCTTTACGTCTCTCTTTTCGAAAATCTGTTCACCCATACCCTCTTTCCAGATATGAGCAACGGAGCTTCCGTCAGAAAAAAGGATCCATTCGGCGCGCGCGACACGTTCGATACCGGTTCGGGTTCGGCTTACCTCTACCGCCTCGACCGCCTGGAACGCCAGGGCTATTCCATCAACCACCTGCCGTTTTCCATCCGCGTGCTGCTGGAAGCACTGCTGCGCGAGTGCGACGGCTTCGTCGTGACGGAAGAGGACGTGGCAAGCCTGGCGCAATATGATCCCAAAGCGCCCGCCCGCGAGGAGATCCCGTTCATGCCGGCCCGCGTGTTGTTGCAAGATTTCACCGGGGTGCCCGCCGTCGTAGATCTGGCTGCCATGCGCTCGGCGATGGCCCGGCTCGGCGGAGATCCGAATACGATCAACCCGCGTGTGCCGGTTCACCTCATCATCGATCACTCCATTCAGGTCGATTATTTCGGCACGCCCGAAGCGCTCCAACTCAACTCCGACATTGAATTCAAACGAAACCGGGAACGCTACGAGTTTCTGCGGTGGGGGCAACAGGCGTTCGAGAATTTCTCGGTGGTGCCGCCCGCCAGCGGCATTTGCCATCAGGTCAACCTGGAATACGTGGCTCGCTGTGCCTGGTCGCGCCCGGAAGACGGCCTCCAGGTGGTGTATCCCGATTCGCTCGTCGGCACCGACAGCCACACGACGATGATCAACGGCCTGGGCGTGCTCGGCTGGGGCGTCGGCGGGATTGAGGCGGAGGCGGTGATGCTCGGCCAGCCCATCTACATGCTGATGCCGGAGGTGGTAGGCGTCCGCCTGAACGGCGAACTGGCGGAGGGGGCGACGGCTACCGACCTGGTGCTGACCGTCACCCAGATGCTCCGTTCCTACGGCGTCGTGGGCCGCTTTGTCGAGTTCTTCGGGGAGGGAGTCGGCAACCTCAGCGTTCCCGACCGTGCCACGATCAGCAACATGGCTCCCGAGTACGGCGCGACGATGGGCTTCTTCCCGATTGATCGGCAGACGCTGGCCTTCCTGCGTCGCACCGGGCGCGACGAAGCGCTCGTCGAAATGGTCGAACGGTATACCAAAGAGCAGGGCCTCTTCCGCACGGAAGACACGCCCGAACCGGAATTCCTCGACGTGCTCGACCTGGACCTGGCCGAGGTGGTTCCCAGTGTCGCCGGTCCCAAGCGCCCCCAGGACCGCATCCAGGTGCCGGATCTCAAGCAGGCTTTTTCGACCTCGTTCACCGGGCCTGTCGGGCCGCAAGGCTTCGGGCGCACCGCCGAGGCCCTCTCGAACACGGGCCGCTACCGGGACGACCGGGGCAACGAATTCGACCTGAAGAACGGCGACGTGGCCATCGCCGCCATCACGAGTTGCACAAACACGAGCAACCCGTCCGTGCTCATCGGCGCGGGACTGCTGGCCAGGAAGGCCGTCGAGCGCGGGCTGAGGGTGAAGCCGTACGTCAAGACGAGCCTGGCCCCCGGCTCGAAGGTCGTCACCGATTATTTGCGCGAAGCCGGGCTCCTGTCCTACCTCGATCAACTGGGGTTCAACCTCGTCGGGTACGGCTGCACCACCTGCATCGGCAACTCGGGGCCGCTGCCAGAACCCGTCGCCCACGCCATCAAGGAGGGTGATCTGGTGGTGTCCGGTGTGCTTTCGGGCAACCGCAACTTCGAGGGGCGCATCCATGCGCTCGTGCAGGCCAACTATCTGGCCTCGCCGCCGCTGGTGGTGGCCTATGCCCTCGCCGGTACGGTGGACATCGACCTGCTGAACGATCCCATCGGGCAGGACCGCGCGGGCAACGACGTGTTTATCCGCAATATCTGGCCGAGCAGCGAAGAGATCCGACAGACGGTCGACGCGGTCATCACGCCGGAGATGTTCAAGAAGGAGTATGACGGCATCGAAACGTCGAACGAGACGTGGAACGCCATCGCTATTCCCGAAGGCTCCATCTACGCGTGGAATTCCGAATCGACCTACGTGCAGGAGCCGCCGTTCTTCATCGACCTGTCGCCGGAGATCCCAACGATACGGCCCATCCGGGGCGCGCGCGTGCTCGTCAAAGCGGGCGACTCGACCACCACCGACCATATTTCACCCGCCGGTGCGATTCCAGCGGACGGGCCCGCCGGGACGTACCTGATCGAGCGCGGCGTTCGGCCGGCGCAATTCAACTCGTTCGGGTCACGGCGCGGCAACCACGAGGTGATGATGCGCGGCACGTTCGCCAACATCCGCATCAAGAACCAGCTCGTGCCGGGTACCGAGGGCGGCGTCACTCGCTATCTTCCCACCGGCGACGTCACGTCGATCTACGACGGGTCGATGCGGTACCAGGAGGCGGGCACACCGCTCGTCGTGCTCGGGGGGAAGGATTACGGCATGGGCTCCAGCCGCGACTGGGCCGCCAAGGGCACCATCCTGCTCGGCGTCAAGGCGGTCATCACCGAGAGCTTCGAACGCATCCACCGCTCCAACTTGATCGGCATGGGGGTGCTGCCGCTCCAGTACCGGGACGGTGACACCGCCGCCTCGCTCGGCCTCGACGGCACGGAGGCCTTCGACATCCCCATCGACGAAGGTCTTCAGGCCCGGCAAGACGTAGAGGTGACGGCGACGAAGCCGGACGGCACTTCCATCACGTTCACGACGCGGTGCCGCCTCGATACGCCCGTCGAGGTCGAGTATTATCGCCACGGCGGCATCCTGCATTACGTCCTGCGCGACTTCCTCAGTAACGAGACGGTGGAGGTGTAAGCGCGGCGGTTTCGTCCGGGCAAGGGCCGTGCCTCTGTGGGGGCGCGGCCTTTCTGTTTGCCGTTGGGGCGGTCGATGCTATGCGTTCATTGTCCGCTGGCGGACACCCGGTGTATCTCGGGCGAACACCCGGTGTTGGAAAGGCGTACGGGCTATTTGAGGTAAAGCATTGTTTGGTAAGAAAATGAGTGAAATGGCATATCCTTTGTTTTATCCGGCAAGAATCCCCTCAACAAGGTGTTCCGCGCGGCCATGTTCAAGAATTATCTCAAGATCGCTCTTCGCAACCTGTGGAAGCATCGAGCCTTTTCGTTCATCAATGTGTCGGGCCTCGCCATCGGGATGGCGTGTTGCCTGCTGATCGTTCTGTTTATTCAGGAAGAACTCCGCTTCGACCGGCATCACGAACGGGTCGACGACATCTATCGCGTCACGATGAAGCTGGAGGTCCCCGGCGCTTCGTTTCACCTGGCCTCGTCGATGGCTCCGCTGGCTCCGGGAGCGATGGCCGACCTGCCCGAGGTGGCCCACGCCGTCCGCACGTCTCGGGGCGGGGAGTATCTGGTGGCGCGGGCCGACAAACGCTTCTTTGAAGAGCGGTTCTACTTTGCCGATTCGACGATTTTTGACGTGTTCACCTATCCGCTCCTGCGCGGAGATCCGACGACGGCGCTGGCGGCTCCGTTTTCCGTGGTGCTCACCGAGGAGACGGCCCGGAAGTATTTCGGGGAGGAAGACCCGGTAGGACAGGTGCTGACGCTGGACAATGCCCACGATTTCACCGTTACGGGCATCCTGGCTCCGTTCCCTGCGACCTCGCACGTCACGTATGATTTTCTGGCCTCGTTCGTGAGCCTGGAGCACATGGAGATGTTTGATCTGGAGGCATGGGACAGCATCAGCGCGACGCACACCTACGTGGTTGTTCCTGCGCAATACGATCCGGCTACGGTGGCGGCCAAGCTGGATGCACTCCACGCGCGCCACGTGGAGGAGGACAACGCGGAGGCCATCACGATGCATCTCCAACCCCTCACCGACATTCACCTGCGGGACGGGCTGGCCAATAACAATGCGGACGTGGGAGACCGGGCCAACCTGTACGTCTTCGGGTCGATTGCCGTTCTCATTCTGCTCATTGCTTCGATCAACTTCATCAACCTCTCCACGGCGCGGTCGGCGAAGCGCGCGCGCGAAGTCGGTATGCGAAAAGTGCTGGGCGCGTTTCGGCGTCAATTGATCCGGCAATTTATGGGCGAGTCGATGTTGCTGGCCGGCCTCTCGCTTCTGCTGGCTATCGCCCTCGTCGAAGTGCTCATCCCCGGCTTCAATTATTTGCTCGACAAAAACCTGGCTGCCAATTACCGGGAGAACGGCCTGTTGCTCGCGACGTTGGGGGGAGTCACCTTCTTCGTAGGGGTGGTGGCCGGGGCCTATCCGGCATTCGTCCTGTCGGGGTTCCGGCCGGTCGAGGTGTTGAAAGGGCAGGCCCGGCGAGGCGTGGCGGCGGCGCTGCTGCGGAAGGGGCTGGTCGTCTTTCAGTTTACGATTGCTATTGCATTGATCATCGGCTCGGTCGTCATGTCGGCGCAGATGGTCTATTTCGCGGAGAAAGACCTGGGGTTTAACCAGGAGCAGTTGGTCGTCGTGCCGTTGCGCGATGAGGCGCTGCAACAGCGCTACGAGACGATCAAAACGACGTTGATGCAGCATCCCGGTGTCGTGAAGGCCGCAGCGGCTTCCAGCACACCCGGCTCGAACACGTATGCGCTCCGGTCCTATCTACCCGAAGGTGCCGCCGACGATGAAACCGTCGGCATCGGCACCGTCTTAATCGACTACGACCTGGTGGAAACCCTGGAACTGGAACTGGCCGCCGGGCGCAATTTTTCCCGCGCCTTCCCGACGGATACCTCCGAAGCATTGTTGATCAATGAGGCGGCGGCGGCGTTGCTGGGCTGGGAGGATCCCCTGGGTAAAGGGTTGCAACTGGAAGAGGAGGAAACCCGGGTCGTCGGTCTGCTCAAAGACTTCAACTTTCTTTCGCTCCAGACGGAAATCACGCCTCTGGTTTTTCAGATCGCGCCGGATGAATTGCAGTACCTGGTGGTTCGCATCCGTCCGCAGGATGTTTCTTCGACCCTGGCGTTCCTGGAGGAACAATGGGCTGCCTTTGCCCCGGCGTATCCGTTTGAGTACCTCTTTATGGATGATGACTTTGCCGAAGAATACGAGGATACGCAGCGGCTCAGCGAGACCCTCCGCTCGTTTACACTGCTGGCTATCATCGTGGCGTGCCTGGGACTTTTCGGGCTCGTCTCGTATACCACGGAGCAGCGGACGAAAGAGATCGGCGTGCGGAAGGTACTCGGTGCTTCGGTGCCGGGCATCCTGGTGTTGCTGTCCAGGGACTTCCTCAAGCTCGTCGCCGTGGCGTTTGTCGTGGCGGCTCCGCTGGCCTATTGGGCCATGACCCGGTGGCTGGAGGAGTTCGCCTATCGCGTCGATATAGAGTGGCCGGTGTTTGCGCTCACCGGGGCGCTGGCGCTGGCGATTGCTTTTCTCACAATCAGCTACCAGGCCGTCCGCGCCGCCCTGGCCGATCCCGTCCAGTCGCTTCGGTACGAGTGAGGGCCGGGCGTCCCGCGGGTGGATGACCCCGGCCGGACAGGGGCTTACCCCCTGCGAACTTCAACGCCCCCGTTGGTGGTGACGGCGCGGATCGTCCGACCGCCACGACCAAGCTCGGTGGTGATGCGCCGGTCGATGCGGCCCTGCACGAGCACCGGAAAATCGACCTCAAGCCTGCCGTTGACGGTGCGTGTTTCGAGCCGGGCCGAATACTCGTCGGGGACGATGATCGTGATGCCGCCGTTGGTGGTGGTTACGTCCATGCCCTCGCCGTTCCATTCCGTGCCGGTGAGTTCGATGTCGAGCCCCCCGTTGGTTGTCCGGCCCTGGATGTCGCCGGCCAGGTCGATCAGGCTAACCCCGCCGTTGAGGGCGTCGAACTCCACATCGCCGTCCACGTCTTCGATGTGGATGCCGCCGTTGTGCGTCTCCAGCAGCAGGTTCGATTGATGCGGCACAAACACTTCGTAGCTGACGGAGATCCATTCTTTCCTTCGCGTATCCGGCCCTTCGGCGTAGATGGTTCGACCTGTTTCGATCTCGACCTCTTCGGCCAGACGCCGGGCTGCTGATTCGGAGCGGGCGTTTGCCCGGATCCTGGCCCGCACGAGGATCTCGTCCTTATTCCACCCTTTCACACGGATACCCCCGTTCTGCCGACCGTCGATAGCGATAAGGTCGCGACCGGCTTGCAGGGTGATTTCATGCACTTCGCAATACCGCTCCGTGTCCCAATCGTCGGACCACCGGTGGCGTTCGCACCAGGGATCATCTTCGAGAATACGCACCTGTTGTGCAGCGGCGGTCGAGAAGGGGATGGCCGTCAGCACGACCATGAACAAGGCAAGGAAAGGGAAACGAGCAGTTCTCATGGGTGACCTCGCGGGCTACTGGGATAAAGCGAACCGTCCTTCAAGATTAGACAGCACCACGCCGAAGGACGTTTACGGCTTCGTATCACTATTTCCGGACATCCTTACGGAAGGAAAGGTTGACAGGGTTCAGCCCGTTTTTTATTTCCAAAGGCGGAATGTGCAGGGTGTCGGATCGGTGCACGATGTACAGGCGATAGGTGCCCGGTTCAATGTCGGTCAGTTCAAATCGCCCGCCGACGTCGGTGCGGGTATGCTGGCCGGTATCGGGTAGCCAGAGGAGGGCACCGTCTGCTGGATGGTCGTTGCGCCTGAGGATGCCGCGAAGGATGCCCTTGCTTTCGGATTCGAGATAGCTTCGACCGCCGGGAAGCGGAGCCCCGTCGGCATTCGTAACGTAGCCGTCTTGCAACAGGCCGGTGATCGTGCTCAGGCTTTTGGGATTGACGTCCAGAGGCGACATGGCATGCCGGAGGCGATCTTGCAAGGCGGTGGGCATCTCGAAGCGCAGCAGGAGGGGGCGCTCGCCGACGGGCAGAGCGGGGCTTATCACCGTATAGCTGGCCTTTCGTGCCCTGTAGACCGCCTGCACGCACCACCGGCCGGGCGGCACGTCCGTCAGGATGAAGCGTCCTCGCGCATCGGTCCAGGTCTGGCGCGGTGCGTCGAGCGGGTGGTGATCCGGGGCGCACAGCATCACGTGCACGCCCGGCAACGGCCCGGCGGTGTCGAGGTCGTTGACGCGCCCGGCGATGGTGGTCTGTGCTCGGGCCGGAACGACGCCCAGCATCAACGTCAGCAAGGAGAGCCGGATAAACATACGATGCGTCGGCAGGAAGGATGGATCGTTAACGCGCCGGGCCGGGGCGTAGTTGCCAAAAAGTAGGCGTTCGGACGGCGTGCTGGTGAAACTTCCCTTCAAACGGCCTACTTTGGGACCGAGTATTCTTCCCATCCAAGCCGGTTTGGTCCCTATGCGCTTCATTGTTTTGCTCCTGCTCGGTCTCGTTGTATGGAACGGATGCCGGTCGGCATCGCCCCAGGTGCCGCACGATCCTTACGATTCCGGCGGCCCGCTGCTCCCCGAACAGGCGGCCTACGACGTGACGTTCTACGACCTGGCGCTGCGCGTGCAGCCCTCCGACAGCACCATTCGCGGCACGCTGACGGCTACGGCCCGCATCGTCTCGCCGACGGCCTGGTTCGTGCTCGACCTCGACCCGCTGCTTGACGTTGCATCGGTGGCGGCTGTTGCAGAAACCGGGGCAGACGAAGCACTTTCGTTCGAACGGCGAGGGGGGAGAATCTGGGCGGCTTTTCCCTACATGAAGCAGCCCGGCGAGGTCGTGTCGGTCCGGGTGAAATATGGCGGACGCCCGCGCATCGCGCCGAATCCGCCGTGGGACGGCGGGTTTACCTGGGCGGAAACGCCGTCCGGCGCGCCGTGGATCGCGACGAGTTGCCAGGGCGAGGGAGCCGACGTCTGGTGGCCGGTCAAGGATCACGTGTCCGACAAGCCCGACTCCATGGCGCTGCACATCACGGTGCCGCAGCCGCTCGTGGTGGCGACGAACGGCATGATCCAACGGGCCGAGGTCCAATCCGACGGCACCAGCACCGCGCACTGGTTCGTTTCTACGCCCATCAGCACCTACAATATCGCGCTCAACATTGCGCCCTACCGCGTCATCGAGGAGACCTTCGAGAGTGTTGCGGGCGATTCCTTTCCGGTCATGTTCTGGGTGCTGCGGGAAGATTATGAGAAGGGCCGGCAGCTTTTTCCCGAGATCCTGGATCACCTGCGTTTTTACGAGGAAACCCTCGGCCCCTACCCGTTCCGGGCCGACAAGTACGGCGTGGCCCAGACGCCGCACCTCGGCATGGAACACCAGACCGTCATCGCCTACGGAGCCAACTTCGACAACGGCTCGATGACGGGGGGGCGGGACTGGGGCTTCGACGCGCTGCACCACCACGAACTGGCGCACGAGTGGTGGGGCAACCTCGTCACCAATGCCGACTGGAGCGACATGTGGCTCCACGAGGGCTTCGGCACGTACATGCAGGCCCTCTACGCCGAGTCCCTGCACGGCGATTCGACGTACCACGCCTACATGGAGAACATGCGGAGGGGCATCGCCAACCGGATCCCCGTCGCGCCGCGCGGCACGCGCTCGGCGGCCCAGATCTACGGGGGCGACATCTACAGCAAGGGGG
>JBHHWM010000194.1:0-9557 GCA_046756545.1 Rhodothermales bacterium
CGCCGGTATCTGCGCAAGCATCCCGTGCTCATCGCATGCACTACCGGTCCGGTGCGCAGCGCTGAATGAGACGATCTCGCAGCCTGTCCAGTTCGTCATCCTCGTCAGAGTACGGAGGCAGGTATCGGGGCACCGGAACCCACTGCTCCTTCTGTTGCGGCGAAATGAAGATCCGTTTATCGTCTACAAGCAGGATCTCGCCGGGTGCAGCATCTTTCACAAAAGTGAGATCCTTGTACGTGCCTTCCCACGCCACACACTCTACGTCCCGAAACCATTCCGGGGCCGCTTGCTCTTCGACGAGTTGCCGTGCGATGTCTTTGACGTGCTCCTCAGACACACAGGTGAAGAGCACAATGCGTTCGAACATTTCGCCGCTCCACTGAAGAAAATCGTATAAACCTGGACGCGGGAAAACGCCGTCGGCGCCCGAGATGATCGTGCCCTCAAGATCGAGAGCCAGGACGCGAATCTTGGTCTGTTTCATTTGTTCATCAGTACGCGCTGTTTATTAATGAGATATCTTCCGGCGGACTCCCTCGGGTGAGGGGGATTCCGTCGTCTCGTCCTCCCGATCCAGCAACGAGGGATCGAGGCGGACTTCCTCCGGCAACGCGGTTCGCGCCGGCGTGGCGTCGGTCGTGGTAATGATCTGTTCCAGCCGGTCGAGCAGGTGCCGCGCTTTGCGCTCCTTCCGCCGGGTCAATCCCCGGAAGGCAAAGCGAAGCAGGAAAAAGAGCGCAGTCAGAAGATTGATTCCGACGACGAACCCTACCAACGGTGCAAGGCCCGCCGACGCCGAGGCAATCAGCACCAGTTGTGCCGTCATGATCAGGGCGGGGAGAAACGTCAGGAGGGCCTGCTTCGGATAGCGCGAGAAGATGCGAATCCGGGTCTGTCCCTCCCGCGAAGTAACCGCCACCTGCATCTGAAGCAGGCGGCTGCGATGCGTCCATTCCAGCGACCGCCCCACCTGCCCGGACGTACCGACGAGGTTCAACGAGCGACGGATCTCGTCTACCATCTCTTCCCACTGCTCCTCCGAAACGTCTCCTTCGACCACCCGCTCCACGCTGAAAGAGACCGGCCCTCCGAGCCACTGAAACTGCTTGTCGGCAGCGGTCCCGCCCTGCTCCATTTCGGCGACGGCTGCCGCCACGTGCTGCGGATCGATGCCCACCTCGGCGGCGATCTGTTTGAGTTCGTCGAGGCTGAGGCCGGTTGCATCCGTCGGTCCGGTCGCCTCCTGGAATTCGGCAGCCCGTTTCAGGATGCCGCTGATCTCTTTCTCGCTGAAGAGTCTTCGATGAGTAGGATTGTCGGCCATAGGATCGCGTTATCGGAGAACGTCAGGCTGTGAGATGCTGCTCGGCGCAATGCGAACAGTCGAGCCACACTTCGAGCGGCATATGCGGCAGGGCGGCCGGGCTCTGGCCGCGTTCGAATACCGGGCGGAAGAGCACCTCACCTTGCTGGTGGGCCTCGCCGCACGTGTGACAGGCGGCGGTACCCTCCAATCGCACCGGCGTATAGCCTGCAACGACCCAGCCGTCGTGGCCCGCATGGGCAGCCAGGCTTTCGAGCGCCGCCCGCACCGTCTGCGACTTATTGCCGTTGTAATACGTCCCCGCGAGTCGCTCCAGTAACGTAACGGTGCTGTCGTCTAGCGTAAAATTGAGACGTTTCATTGCTTTCCCGTACGATTATTGAAGTTGTCGGTCCCTCTCGGATCGATCACACCCGCCTTGAAGCGTAGCCCGCCAGTTTCGCCAGTGTCCGGCAATGAGCAGGCCGCTTCCGCACAGAGTCAGCGCCGTTTCAACCGCCACGCCCGGATGGGCATAGCCCAGTCCTCCCGCCACCAGAATAGCCACCAGCCCGGTGCCGAGCAACGCGACCACCACCTGCTGCCGGTGCTTCCGATAGCCGGAGACCGCCGCCATCACCGTCGTGGGAACCAGGAGGAGCGCGAAGACCGGATGGAGCCAGCCGTGCAGCGCCTCGCCGAGCGGCCACAGCGGCAACACGGCCAGGGCCACGGGCAACAGCAAGCAATGCACAACGCAAATGCCGGACACCGCTATGCCGACTCGATCCCAATAACTCAACTTGATGTCGCTCTGAACGGTGGCCTGCATGATGGATCAGTTTCCTGGGGGACAAGACAACACGTACCTGCGTGTGTATCTCAATACACACCCCACCAACACGACACCGGCTGAAGGGATCCCGGCGGCACCGGCTTTACAGAATCTTTGTGAAGCGCCGCGCCTACCGGTCCACCTGGGGCTTTCGCGGTGGATAGGTACGCGTCAGGAGATCGATGTATCGGAGACCGTTCTTCGAGAGCGCATACGAGTCGCCGGCCCCGGTGACGAGTCCGTTGGTGAGATAGCGGTAGGAGATGGGCGACCGCTCCATGATCTCTACGACAGGTTCGGTCACCTCCCGGTCGGAGGGTTCCACCAGAAGCGGTAACCCCGACCGCGCAAACGTGATCTCCCAGGACGGCATCGGTTCTACGGGCCGATAGAGCATCGTCCAGGCATTGAGCGAGGGCGAAAGCCACGGATACCGCCATAACACATCCAGCATGCCCTGATTCGGCACCACCACCTTGAAAAACGCCGGCTGGTCCTGAAGAAACTCCTGGATCGTCAAGGTAGAATCCTCACGGAGCGCCAGGTAGAGCCCGGATACATCGAGCCCGGCGAGGTTGAGCCCGCTGTAGATCCCGTGGTAGTTGGGATCGTCCGGCTCGAAGTAGTCGTCGTACCAGGGTTGGAAGACGCGGTTGAGTAGCAGGTTGATTTCGAAGTGAACGTGGGCACGACGGCGGTTGATGCCGCGCCCGGTATAGCCTATCCGCCCCAGTGGATCGCCCTGTGCCACCTGCTGCCCGGCATGGACGTGAACGGCGTTCAGGTGGGCATAGAGGCTATAAAACGGCGACCCGCCCCACCAGTGTTCGACGACAACGTACTTGCCGTAATTCGAGTGCTTCTCCACCGTGTTGACATAGATCACTTCTCCGGCGTCGATGGTACGAACAGTGTCGAGCGGCTCATTGCGACGGTCGCGGTAGAGAGGCTTGATATCGACGCCTTCGTGAAAACGGCTATAAACGGTGCCGTAGGGCGTCTTTCTGACATTGCGGACGAACCCGTAGCGCCCCCCCTGCCAGGACCGAGAACGCTTCCTGTTTACGTAGCGGTCGGTGTATTGATAGAAGCCCGGGCCGTCGTCCTCGAAGAGCGCATGGTTGCTCGTAGGCAGGACCAGGTCCAGGGCCTGCGCCTCTGCCTGCTCCACGGCGCACCCAAGAAGAACGATCCCTATGAACAGGACGCGACGAATGAGAAGCCCTACCTTCATGCCGGCAGTCAGTCGTTGACGAAGAATACCCCCCATACGATACGCCGCCTCGTCCGGTCAAAAGGAAACCGTGTACTCCTCTGCTCCTTCAGCAAAGTAATACAACTTCTGCTCTTCATCCGGGAAATGGCGAACCTTGAAAATGTTTTTCTGGTCGTTGAATCGTTCGAAGAGCAGCGTGTTGGTGACAGTGAAGGTCTGTAAGGTCTCGGGGGCCTCAAACTGCATCGAATACCACCACATTTCCTCCCGTCCCATCCGGTCTTCGCCGCTGCCGACGATGACGCCTTCCAGGGGCTCCGACGCTACCTCCAGCTTAAACTTGTCGTTGAAGTAGCTGGTAAAGAGCGAATCGATGCGCGGGCTGATGTCGAGGCGTATATCAGGCTGCTGATAATACTGCTGCAGCGCTTCTTCGAGGTCGTTTTTGAAAAACCGGATCCGGCACACGGCCACGTTTTTTTCCACCGCCATCTGCCCGTAGCTCACATGAAAATCGTGCGCGGCCTCGGGAAACAAGGCCGCCGAAGAAGCAACCGCAGGGGTCGATTCGACGGGTCCGGAGGAACCGGCAAGCATCCCCACCAGGAGCAGTGCAAACAGGGTTGGCATCGATATATCCGTGGAAAGCCCAAAAACGAGCAGGGGCGACGCGCCAACGTCGCCCCTACTAACGTATCATGCGTTCTAGTTGTTGCCGGTCTCCGCCTGTTCGCCCACGACGACGGCAGGCGCTTCCCAGACGTTATCTTCCGGATCGACATCGGAGAAAGACGCATCCGGGTCGAGTGCTACCTTAACCAGGTTTTTGTTGCTGAAGAACCCTTTCGTGAACTCCAACTCGTTGCTGCGCCACACGTCGGCGGGCAGGTCGAAACGCTCGGTGGTGCCGTCATCATAGGTCACCTCCAGTTCGACAGGCATCAACAACCCGCCTTCGTTCTGGACCGCGATGCGATAGTAAAACTGCCCGGCGTCGGCATTTTCCGTAAGCTCGCCGGCCGCCTGCACCGTGACGTTGGTGAGGGCCTGGTCGTTGGCATGCGTCGAGTAGAACCAGCCGCGCCAGAACCAGGCCAGGTTCTCCCCGGCGGCCTCTTCCATCGAACGGAAAAAGTCGGCAGGCTGCGGATGTTTGAACATCCACTTCTGCGAATAATCCCGGAACGCTTCGTCGAAGATTTCCTCGCCTAACACGTGCTCGCGCAGCATCACGAGGCCGGTGGCGGGCTTGGCGTAGCCGTTGTTGCCGAAGTTGGCCTGGATGATGTCCGACTCGGTCATGATGGGCACCTGCCGCTCGTCGAGCATATAGTTGACAATGTTCGGTGCCGGACCGCGCTGAAATTGTTTCGGCCAAGTGCCGTCGTCGGTCTGCGTCCAGTAGGTCCCGGCGTAGGTCCGGGCGTAATCATTCTCCCCGTAATACTGGAGGAAGGTGTTGAGCCCCTCGTCCATCCAGGTCCACTTACGCTCGTCCGATGCCACGATCATCGGGAACCAGTTGTGCCCTACCTCATGGATCGTCACCCCGATGAGGGCGCGTTCGAGGCCGTCGCTGTAGTTGCCTTCCGGATCCGGGCGCGCACCGCAAAACGAGATCATTGGATATTCCATCCCGAAGACCGGCCCGTGGGCATTGACGGCTTTCGGATACGGGTACTCGAAGGACATACGCCCGTAGGTTTTGAGCGTCTGCAGCGTGGCCCGCGTCGAGACCTTGTCCCACAGCGGCATGGCGTCGCGCGGGTAGATCGAGTGCACGGCGATGGGCTCGTCGCCCGGTCGATAGGTGTACCCGGCAGCGTCCCACACGTAGGTCTTCGACGAGACCCAGGCAAAGTCGCGCACATTCTCGGCTTTAAAATGCCAGGTCATCGTGCCGCTCTGCTGCGGGCGGCTCTCCGGCGTCATCACTTCTTCGGGCCGGATGATGAAGACCGGTTCCTCGCTCTGGTAGGCCTGGGCCAGGCGCGCGCGCTGCGTGTCGGTGAGAACCTCTTCGGGGTTTTGCAGCATGCCGGTCGCATCGACGATGTGGTTCCACGGCACCGTGAGCTTGACGTCGTAGTTGCCGAAGTTCAGGTAAAACTCCCCGCGTCCCAGAAATTGATCGGTTTGCCACCCGTTGACGTCGTCATAGACATTCATGCGGGGAAACCACTGCGCCATTTCATAGAGCCAGCCGTCGCGCACGAGTTCTTTCGCGCCTCGCCCGTTGTCCGGCATCACGAAGCTCCAGTCGATCTCCAGTTCGAGCTGTTCGTTCGGCTGGAGCGGCTCGGGCAGGTTGATCTTCATGATCGTGTTACGGATGCGGTAGTCTGCATCCACGAGGGTGCCGCCGTCATCGACGAGTTGGACGCGGGTGATCTCATTCCTGCCGTCAAAAAGATCCACGCCGACGAACCGGCGGAACCGGGGGCTGATCTGCTCGGGCAACGCCCGCCGCATCTGATAGCTCCGGCTGTGCTCCACCGAACGGACGTTCTGGTCCAATTGCACCCAGAGGTAGCGCAACACGTCGGGCGAGTTGTTGTGATACGTGATGCGCTCGGACCCACTGACGACATGATTGACGGTGTCGAGTTCGGCTTCGATCACGTAGTCCACCTGTTGTTGCCAGTACTTCGGTCCCGGCGATCCGGCGGCATTGCGATACTCGGTGGGGTCCGGCCATTCGTCCATCAGGCGAAACATGGAGCGGTTGGTTTTGGTGTCGTCGTCCTTGTTGATCCAATTCTGAGCATTAGCTCTGGACGGGGTCAGCAGCGCGAAGCAGACGAGCAGCAAGAGGGGGGCGCCCAGACGATGCAGTATGGTGATGTTCATAGTAGGACTGCTTTGAGTGAGTGTAGAGAAGGATGATCTATGTTCAACCGACGGCCCGTTCGACCATCATGGTTAGTGCGATGCCGGCGGTAGCCCCCGACAACACGAGAATCCAGGCATAGCGTTGCATACCGACCAGGCGAATCATCATCAGCGACAGCAGCAACACCGCCAGGAGGATGCACAGTTGACCGGCTTCGAGCCCCACGTTGAACGCGAAAAGGGGCAGCACGATGCTCTCTTCCGCGCCCAGCACGGCACGCAGAAAGTTGGAAAACCCCATCCCGTGAATCAGGCCGAAGCCCAGCGCGAGGGCATACTTGACCCCCCACATCCGCTTCGATTCGAGGACGAACCGGTCGGCGGGCCGCGCCTCGACGATGTTGAGGATGCTGGTTATGAAGATGGTTGCCGGAATCAGAAATTCGATCAGGGCGTCGTTGATGGAGATCAGGTTGAGCGTGGCCAGCGCCAGCGTCACCGAATGGCCCACGGTGAAGGCCGTCACCAACCCGAGAAGTTGTCGCCACTGGTCCCATCGATATACTGCACATAACGCCGTGATGAAAAGGATGTGGTCGTAGCCCTTAAGATCGGAAATATGCTCGAAGCCGAGCCGGAGATAGACGAAAAACTCAGATCCCATTGACTAGTTGCCGGTGCGTACGAGGTACGGGAGGAATAGTTGGGAAACGCTGTACGTTGTCATGCTAAAAAACAAACAGCGTACGGCGCCGAGGCGTCTTCGGTTACCTTCTCCCGATGCCGCACGGCGATATTCGCCTATCCTTCAAAAAGAGGGTCGTCGATACCCATAGAGCCTTGGCGACTCCGCAACGCAGGCCCGTTCGGAGTGCCGGCAAGGCGGCCGCATGGATCCGGCATGGCAGGGGCGTCTCTCGGGGCGGATTGACGGGCATACGCCGTCAAAAAGCGACCTGCACCTCGAACCGGATGTTGCGCCCGGGGTTGAGTACGCCGTGGGGTTTATAACGGCTCAGGTGGTTGATGTACGCTTCGTCGAACAGGTTATCGACGGCTATCACCGGGGTCAACCTCGCCACGCCGAAGTTCAGCAGGCCGCTGAGCGACGCATCCCAGAGCGTGTATCCCGGCGTTGGAGTCTCGGTCGGATCAATGCGTGTTTGCCGCGCGACCAACGTAGGCCCGACGTGCAGGCTCAGATTCTGAACCGGCCCCATCCGTTCCTGTTCGATCTCGACGCTCAGTGTAAGCCGCGCCGGCGGCGACCAGGGCAGGGGATCGTCGGTGTCGAGGTTCCGGGTGTGCGTCACATCGCCTGCCAGGTGCAATCGCAGCCACTCGACGACGTGCGGATGGAAATCGACGCGGACCTCGCCGCCCCACAAACGTGCGGCGGCCTGTTCGTAGTTGTAGATGAAAAACCCGGATTCCGAGTCGATGGCATCGGTGCGCCGGGGAAAGATGAAGTGGTCGATGTGATTGACGAACCCGCTGGCTTCGACGAAGAGGTGCGAATGGAGCCAGCGGAGCGTGCTTTCGAGCGTGACGCTCTGTTCCGGTCTCAACGAGGCATCTCCTTGTTCGAATCGGATGGTTCCCTCATGCACTCCGTTGCCGAAGAGTTCGATGAGGACGGGAGCCCGCCAGGCGCGTCCGGCATTCAGGGCCAGCGAGAGCCCCGGGCGGGGTTGCCAGGCCAGCCCCAGGGCGCCCGTCAGGGCAGTGTAGGAGCGCGCCTGCGCCTCGACGTCCAGCGCCTCGTTGCGTTCCACTGCGTGGCGGCGCGCATCGAGCCGAAGACCACCGCTGACGGTGAGTTGCGGCAGCACCCACTCTTCGGACACATATAGGCTTCCGTTCCAGGTCCGCGCCGCCGGGATCAGGGCCTCTTCCGCCAGCGTCTCGTTGCGCTGAAAGAACCCACTGAGGCCGATGGTGCCGAAGATTCGCCCCAGGGGTTTGTGGTGAAACCGGAGGTCGGATGTCACGGTGTTCAGCCGAAGGAAGAGCGCGGCTTCCTCGTCCTGGCTCGCTGCCGGGTGTGCGGAAGCAAGCGTTGCTTCTTCCCCCAGTTCTTCTTCATGCTCCTCGAACTCACGCCTCCGGTTCTGTTGCCAGCTCGTGGCCCACTCCAGGCGGTGTCCGTCCATCGGAAGCGTGAGATGGAGTTTGACCCGGTCGTGTCCTACCTGCTGGTTGGGCTGACCGATGTCGAAGCGTCCGCCCGTCTCTGCATGCTCGTCCTCCTCCGGCTCGAACAGCCCGAGCCGCCCGCCGAAGTGCTGGTATTCGGCCTGGAGCGTGCCCCATGCAAACGAGCGTCCCAGGCGCAGTGCCCCGTTGACCTCGCGGAACGCCGTGTTCGGAACCCGTCCACGCGGCGTATCGAAGCTGCCGGCCTGCCTGAGCGTAAAAGCGCCTTCGTAGACCGTTCGGCCTCGTCGTCCTCCCAGGCGCAGGTTCGTAGCGGCCTGCTGCGTGTTGCTCAGACCCTGCACGGTCAGGCGTCCGGCTACCGGACGCCGGTAGGCGAACAGGTCGTCGCCGGTGGCCTGAATGACCCCGCCCAGCGCATCCGATCCATAGAGCAAACTGGCGGGTCCTTTAACGACTTCGATCCGGTCGATGGCGAACGCGTCGAGTTCGGGTGCATGTTCGTCGCCCCATTGCTGGCCTTCCTGTCGGATGCCGTTATGAATAACGAGCACCCGCTGCGAGGTCAGGCCGCGCACCACCGGTTTGGCCAGGCCGGGCCCGCTGCGGAGCAACCGGACGCCGGCCGTCTGATCCAGCGCATCAAAGGCCGTCGCGCCCTGATTGCGGAGAAGCGCGGAGCCGTCGAGCACGGCCACGGCCTGCGGCGTTGAGAGGATGTCGGAGGCCAGGGCTTTGGCCGTGATCGTGACCTCCGGGACCTTCAGCGTCGTATGCTGCAAAGCTACGTCCAGCGTCGCCGGGCTGTCGGTCACGTCCACGGTGCGGCTCTCGCTCTGATACCCAACAAAGCTGACGACGAGCCGATACGCACCCGGCTGGGGGATAAATAGCTCGAACGCGCCTTGCTCGTCGGCAACGGTACCGAGTTGTAGGCTGGGGATGAAAAGGGTCGCCCCGATCAGCGGTTCGTCGGTATTCCTATCCGTGACGCGACCCTGCACGGATTGTGCCTGAGTGATGGCGGGGGCGCCCCAGAGCAGGGCACCGAGCAATAGAATGTAACGCATCGTTCTTCTGATCCTGAATTGAGAGATAACGGACCCCCGTCGTAGCCGCAGGCTATCGGGGTGAGCCAACCACGCATATGCCGGTGCATGCACCGGTTCGGTCGATACAGGCTAGAGGTCGGTCGACCAGGACGTGCGCCG
>JBHHWM010000195.1:0-9552 GCA_046756545.1 Rhodothermales bacterium
AGATCGACCGCTTCGTGGGCCAGGGTTGCCATGGAGACGGCTTCCGGCGGGTTGACCAGGCGCCCGATGCGAGAGAGTTCCAGCAGTTCGTTCAGGAGCTGCTGCATTTTGTCTGCCGCCGAGGCAATCTGTTCGATGTCGGCATGCATCCGTTGCCGGTTGTCGTTGGCGGCGTCCTCGCGTAGATACCCCAGGAAGCCTTTGATGGTGACGAGCGGGCTTTTGAGGTCGTGCGAGACGGTGTAGGTGAAGCGCTCCAACTCGGTGTTCTTGGCCTCCAGTTCGGTAATTAACTCTTCGCGTTCGGCTTCGGCGTGCTTCCGTTCGGTGATCTCTCGTTGGAGGTCCTCATACAAGAATGCGTTCTCCAATGAAATGGCTGCCTGGGCCAGAAGGACGTGCATCACTTCGATTCGATCCTCGGTAAAGGCATCGGGTGCCAGGTTGTTCTCCAGGTACAGAATGCCCAGAATAGTGTCCTTGTGATGAATGGGGGTGCACAGGATGGATCGAGGACGGTGTGTTACGATGTAAGGGTCCTCGTTAAACAGGTCGGCCTCGACCGCATCACGCAAGACCAGGTTTTCCCTGGTACGGACCGCATAATGGACGACGGATTGGGCAAGTTCCAGACACTCATCCAGCAGGATGGATTGTAATACGTCTACCTCTGAAGAATCGGCCCGGGCGATGGCTTCGATGAGGAGTTGGTCGTCACGTTGTAGGATGAGGATCCCTTTCTGGGCTCCGGCATTTTCGATGACGATGCGCATGAGTTTTTGCAGGAGCTTCTCCAGCACGATCTCCTCGGAGATGGCCTGGGCGGCCTTTGTGACCGTTGTGAAGTCGAGGAAGGCATCGCGCGGCGCACTGAGCGTGGTCGTCGCCGGGGCGGCAAATAGATCAGAGGATACCAGGTCGGCAAGGGTTTGGGAGAAGGGGCGCAGATAGGTACGTTCCAGGTGAGCGGCCTTGGCCGTTGCGCCCCACAGCGAATATCCGTAGTGGGCTTCGCGCAGGTAGACTCCGGCAATCTTCCCTTTCCCTTTGTCCAACCAGTATCGAGCCGCCAGTTCATTAGCCAGCGCTTCGATATGGAGAAAGTTACTGTTCCTGGCCGATTCGACGGCCTGATCATAGAGGTCCTGTGCATCCAGGTCGTTCCCCAGGAGGCGGGCTATTTCCGCCTCGATGAGGAGATATTTATGCCGGTAGTTGGCCGGGCAACAGTCGGCCCATACGCGTAGCTTCCTTTGATTGTACTGAATCTGCTGCGAGATCTTCTCTTGGTTGGCGCGGCCTGCCGGGGCAGGGTGCCGGCATAACACCAGGGAATGGTAGAAGTTGTACTCCACCTCTACCGTCGAACCGACCGTCCCGTGCATGACGTCGCCGGCCCGTTCGATCTGCTGTAGGGCCTGCTCAAGATGGCCGAACAGGTAGGCCAGCATCCCTTTGAGCACGTAGAAGTGGGACAGCGAAAACAGGTTGTCCTGGAACGTTTCTTCGAAGTAGGGTTCGCTGAAGTCGGGGCCGTCGAGCGAGGTAGTCGATGCCGTTTTTCCTCGAAGGACGCGAATGACTTGCAGCCCGGCAAGCACCATCTGGGAGCACGTCAGGTCCTTTTTGTCCACCAGGAAGTCGGCGTAGTGGGTACCTTCCTTAAGCAGAAGATCTAAGCGTTCTCCCTGAAAAATGCTGTACACGACGAATCGGGAGGCGCAGTATCCCGTGTGGATGTGGTCCCCGCCCTCGATGCTGGCGTTGAACCCTTGAATAAAAATGTCCAAGCTTTCTCGCAACGGGCTGCCCCAGTGCGAGACGAAGTTCGCAAAGACAAAGTATACCGCTCCTTTCAAGGCGATGTCGTTAAAGGCATTGACCAACTGCATGGCCACCTGGCCGAGGCGATACGCCTGCCCGTACTCCTCCAGCAACTCCCCGACGAGGATGGCATACATATCGTATCCATAGGCCGAAAAAGAGGTGTTCCCGTACTCCAGCGAGGTTTCGACCATCGTGGTAATGATGAGCCGAACCAGGCCGGGCTGCGTCTGGTAAGACGGAGGGACACATTTTACCAGGATGTCCAGCAGGGCCTTCTTCTCGGGGTCGGTCATCTCCGGCAGGCCGACGAGGTTTTCGATGCTTTTCTCTGCAAGGATGCGCTGAATCCGAGCCGTCCGGGTCGTCACCGCCTGCTGAATCCGCCGGGAGTCCCGGGGGAACTCGACGCCGAACAGCGCCACCGCTTTTCTCCCATAGTCGACGGCTTGCGCCATTTCACCGAGGTTGGTGTACAAAACGATGATGAGGATGTAGATGCGCGCCAGTTCCAGCTTGCTGCGAGCATGGGTGGTGATGATCTCGAACAATCTCAGGGTGTCGTCAAAGTTGGTCGCCAGGTAGGCGCACTCTGCTTTGCCGACGTGGATCTCGTAGGTCAACGCATACTGCGTGTGCCAGGTGTCCTCCGGCAGCAGGTCCAGGGCGGCGTCCAGGTAGCCGATGGCGGCCTGGTAGGCGGTGGATTCTTTGGCCTTATTGCCTGCACGCAGGTTCAACGTCGCCAGCCGAAGTCGTTCGTCGGCCTCCGTCACAAACCGGCGTCCGATGTTCAGGTGATTGACGATGCTGAAGAGTTTGTCGTCAAGGGTTTCTTCGGGAGTATCTTTGAGGAGAAGTCTCCCGATGTTCAGGTGAATGCGGTGCTTCTTGTCATCCGGTATCAACGTATACGCCGCCTGCTGAACCCGGTCGTGCAGGAACTTGTATTGACGAGATTGACGTTCGGTGTTGGATTCCGACATGGGTAAGATTAATTCTTCTCTCACGGCCGGCAGGATGTCCTCCATCGTATGAACCGCCGTCTTTTCGTGGACGATAGACAGGGTGTCCAGATCAAAATAGTTGCCCACGCAGGCCGCCAGACGCAGCGCCTTCTGTGTTTGAGGAGGAAGCGTTTTAATCTTTTTCACCATCAAATCGACCACGTTGTCGGTGATGGTCGTTGCCTCGATTTCGGCGATGTCCCATTCCCATCGGCCCGGCGCCTCCCCCTGTGACGGAAGGGAAAAAACGAGGAGCTTATCCTGGTACAGCGTCTTCAAAAACTGGTTGACGAAGAACGGATTACCTCGCGTCTTCTGCCGAATCATCCGGGCCAGCGGTCGTGCGCGTCGAAGGCTGCAATGCAGCGTATCGGCAATGAAGGAGGTCAGATGCGCGAGGTCGAGCGGTTTGAGGTGAATCTCATGGATGACGGCTCCGTTCTGTTTGTACGATTTCAGGGCGAGGGCCAGGGGATGTGTGGCATCGACCTCGTTATCCCGATACGCGCCGATGAGCAGCAAGTGCTTTACGGTCTTTTCAACTAAGAGATGGCTGATCAAGTTGAGGGAAGCCGGGTCCGCCCACTGTAAATCATCCAGAAACAGGGCGAGGGGATGGTCCGCGTGGGCAAAAACACGCACGAACTGTTGAAACACCTGGTGAAACCGATTCTGGGTTTCGGCGGGGCCGAGTTCCTGAACGGGTTCCTGTTCACCAATGATAAGCTCTATTTCCGGTACGACGTCGACAATGACCTGGCTGTTGATGCCTAGTGCGGTCGAGAGTTGACGTTTCCAGTGGGCGATGCGTTGTTCGCTCTCTCCGAGGATCTGCCGCACCAGGCCTCGAAACGCCTGGGTAATGGCGCTGTAGGCAACGTTTCGATTCAGTTGATCATATTTCCCGAAGGTGAAGTAGGTCCACGTACTGCTGGTCGGTTTCTGGATTTCGTTCACCAGGGCCGACTTGCCGATGCCGGAATACCCGGTTACCAGCAGCATTTCAGCGTCTCCGCCGCCGGCCCGTTCCAGCGTTTGGGACAACACCTGAAGCTCGCGCTTTCGTCCGTAGAGTTTTTGGGGAATCCGAAACGTGGGAGAAAAATCGGATGCGCCCGGCGCAAAGTCGGAGATGCCATCGCCGGTCTCCAGTTCGTGCAGGCATCGTTCGAGGTCTGCTACCAAGCCTTCGCTGCTCAAATAGCGGTCTTCCGCGTTCTTCTCCAGCAGCTTCATAATGATGCCGGAGACCGCCCTCGGAATGCGTTCATCCCGTTGATCCGGCGCCGTCGGGGTTTTGGCGATGTGGCTATGGACCAGCTCCATCGGGTCCCGGGCTTCAAAAGGGAGCCGCCCCGTCAACAGTTCATAAAGCGTGATGCCCAGTGAGTAGTAATCCGTACGGTAATCCAACACGCGGTTCATCCGCCCGGTTTGTTCCGGAGAGATGTAGGCTAGGCGTCCTTCGAGGCGATTGGGATAAACGGTCGCCGGTGTCTCTTTATGCCCTCGTGAGGCAATGCCGAAGTCGATGATCTTTATCTTGGAGGTGTTGGGATTAAACAGAATGTTTCGCGGATGAATGTCCTTGTGAATGACGTTCAACCGGTGGATGGTACCGAGTCCCTGGGCTAGCTGAAGGGCAATCTGTAGAAAGAGGAACACCTCGAGTCCGCCCTCCGGTGTCAGGTCGGCCAGGGGCACGCCGTCAACGTCTTCCAGAACGAGCGCCAGGCGATGGTCGTAGAGTTCCAGCCCGCAGTACGTGACGACGTGGTCGCTGGAGATGTCTTTACCTACGGCATATTCATGACGGAACCGATTAAGGTCGTCGATGCGGGGGAACTCGGTCGCATGGATCTTGATAACGACCGTGGATTCATCAGAAAGGTGCCGGGCGCGGAAGAGGTGGGAGCGCGTCCCTTTGTGAATCTGCTCGATGATGACGTAATCCGGTAAGGATAACATATCGTGCTGCCTCATTGTCTACCTACAAATCGCCTCACGAGGCCGTCGGGACGGGAGAGGTCGAGCGGGCCGTTCGGCACCCACGGCTTTGCCAGGGTATAGCGTTGCCGAACGGCTTGATGCAATGGACCAAATATACTATAGAACCGCCCCATTAGTGCACAGGAATGTCGTCGGGTACCTGCCGGCGGGCTTCGTGCGATGGAGATTACAGGTCCGTTCGGCCACGAGTTAACATGCTATGCAAAAAGCCGATGCTATCAAACGCGAAGGAGCCTCCGCAATCAGTCCCTCCGCGTTGTGGAGGCTACCTCCCGGCGACGAACTGACGATGATGCAAGCGACAGGACACATACAGACCTTCAAAGCTTTTTTTCAGGCGCATCTCCGCCCCTGGATCGCGTCGCTGGTGCTCTTGCCCGTGTGCTTTCAGTTCGCCTCGGTGGGGGAACTGGATTTCCTGCGGCGAGACATTCCGTTCCTCTACGGCCTGCTCGACAACCTGACGCTGGTCACGCACGAGGCCGGACATTTCTTCTTTCACTTCTTCGGGACGTTCATGATGTTTGCCGGAGGGACGCTGCTGCAGATCATCCTACCGTCGTTCCTGGTCTGGCATTTTTTCCGCAACGACTATACGCTCGGCACCCAACTCTCGCTGCTCTGGCTGGGGCAGAGCTTCAACGGTATCAGCATCTATGCCGCCGATGCACGCAAACGCATCTTACCCCTGCTCGGCGATAACCTCGACGGCCACGACTGGTACAATATGCTCACCCGTCTAGGCATGCTGGAATGGGATCTGGCGCTGGGTTTTATCTTCCAGGCGCTCTGCTGGATCGCTTTCCTGGCCCTGCTTCTTGCTCCTCGCTTCATTCAGGATTGATCACCCTGGTCGTGAAGCAATGGGTCGAAAGCCTTACTTTGGAGCATATTCATCACAGACCAACGCTCGGCAATAAAACGTATGGAAGATCGCTTTATGCAGGAAGCTGTGGAATGGGCCGTCGAAAACGTACGGTCCGGACGCGGCGGTCCCTTCGCCGCCCTCGTTGTTAAAGACGGCCACGTGATCGGGCGGGGGGTGAACTGTGTCACGGCGACGAACGACCCGACGGCCCACGCTGAAGTGGTCGCCATCCGCGCAGCCTGTACCCATCTGGGCTCGTTCCAACTCGACGACTGCGATCTCTACACTACCTGCGAGCCGTGTCCAATGTGCATGGGGGCGATTTACTGGGCGCGTCCCCGCTGCGTCTTTTACGCCGCCACGCGTGCCGATGCCGCCGCTGCCGGTTTCGACGACGACCATATCTACGAAGAATTGTCCCGTCCGCTCGATGAACGCTCTATCCCGATGATTCCGCTCCTGCGAAACGAGGCCCAGCGTGCCTTCGACGCCTGGCGAGCACAGGTAGACCGCGTCGAGTATTGAGGCACTAGGCGTTCCTTTCGACCGATACCACGAACACGTTGCGGGCGATTTCGTGGCCTACGATCTGTTGCTGCTCGCCGATTTGGAGCGTGAGCGGGCCGTTGAACGGCGCTTTATCGAGGATTTCGACCGGCGTCTGAGGCAGCAGGCTGATGCTTTCCAGATAGAGAAGCAGTTCGGGGTCGTCGTCGGAGACGTGGTGGATGACGACGGTGCGGCCCGGCTCGGTGTGGGCCAGGGGAGCCGTGATCGTCTGGGGAATGTGGCCTTCGCGGGTAGGGATCGGATGGCCGTGCGGATCGTGTGTCGGGAAGCCCAGAAGCTCGTCGATCTTGTCTTCAAACTCTTCCGAGATGTGGTGCTCCAGGCGTTCGGCCTCCTCGTGCATCTTGTCCCACGAATAGCCCATGACCTCTTTCAGATAGGTCTCCAGCAGCCGGTGGTGGCGCACGATCTCCAGCGCAATTTTTTCGCCCGCTTCGGTCAGTCGAACGCCCTTGTACGACTCGTACTCCACCATTTTCATCTGCGCGAGGCGTTTGATCATGTTTGTCACCGAAGCCGACGACACCTCCAGTGCGCGGGCGATGTCGGTCGTAGCTACCACGCCGGTACCCTGGAGTTTGTAAATGGTCTTCAGATAATCCTCGACGGCCTGGCTCAGCATGGAGGGCGTCCTGTGTCGCTGTTGTCGGTGGGTGGGGCTGTTTGGGGGGATACTACCTGTCATCCTGCGCATAGATCCGGAGGCGTGATGCGGAAAACGTGAACCTGAAACAAAAGACGTGGCCATGGACCCAGCTAGGTAACCAGCAACGCCGTCGCGTACATGATTGCCAGGCCGGTCGTGACCCCGCTGATATTTACCCACGAGAAGGCTTCTTGTCCGGCATCCTGTTCGCGGGTGTCGGCGGATATGAGCAGGCGACCCACCTCGTAAATGACCTGGAGGATGGCCCCCGCACCGATGGATAGGAACAGGACGGCCAGGAGCGGCGAGTACGAAAAGCCCCCAATCCAGATGCCGATGATAGCCGGGCCGCCGGCCAGCACAGCGAGTCCGAACAGCCGAAGCGCTCCGGGCCGATCTTTCGCCATAGGCGCTCCGATCCCGACGCCTTCGGTGATGTTGTGCAGGGCAAATCCGATCACCAGGAAACTGCCCAGGGCCGCTTCTCCGAGCGCCGTCGCCGCGCCGATAGCCATTCCTTCCCCCAGGTTATGCAGACCGATCCCGATGGCGATGGCGGTCGCAATCCAGAGACGGCCGACCGGCGTAGAACGATCCCTGACGCTCTGACGGCTGCCGACGGCCACCAGCGCCAAAAAACTGAGCATGCCGGCAAAGAAGATCAGCGGGACGGCATGAAACACGTCGGGTATCGTTTCGGCGATTTCGACCCCTTCCAGCACGGTGTCGACCAGCAGGAAGAGGAGCAAGCCGATGGTCAGGGCCAGGATAAAGCGGAGGCCCCTGTTGCGGAGCTGTTGTAGCAAGGGAAACCACATCAGGCCCAGGCCCACCGGCACGATGCCGACGAAGGCCCCGATCAGCGCAAAGATAAACCAGTGATAAGCGTCGGCCTGGGGCGTTTGCGTGGCGACCTCGATGGTATGATCGAACGTGACTCCCGTGCTGCTGATCAGCCGCACCTCGTGCAACTCGCCTTCGACCCACGGATACGGGATCTGTACCTCCGCCCGGCCCAGACGGGCTATCGTCGAGGAGGAAGGATGCAGGCTGAACGCCCAGTACGCCTCGTCTACCTGGACCTGGGCAATCGTCACCGGGTCCGGGCCCCCGTTGATCACGTGGAGAATAATCCCTTCCTCCCTCAGGTCGGCCCGTTCTATGGAGAGGTCTTCCACGGGGGGGTGAGCGCCGGTCAAGGTCTCGAGCGGGGCAAATTGCACGAAGAGCCAGAGGGCTCCTCCCAGCACGATGAGCGGAAAGACGGCGAGCAGCCATCGGGGTATGCGCACTGCCGTGGAGGCAGGTGGATTTGTAGGCATGGTATGCATGATCGGGCAGGTCAGGTGGCCGGACGGTCCTCGGGGAGTACGTCGAAGAAGCCCATCCATCCTAACTCGGCAAATTCGCTTTGATGGGCATGGAACATGTAGGGGCCGGGCTCGAAGCGATCAAAGGAGAACTCCAGAATACCCCGTTGCCCCTGGCATTGCATGATGGTGTCCACTATTCGAAGGGTGGGTTCCAGCGTGGTGCCGTGATCGTAATAATCGAAGAAGTTCGCATGCAGGTGAAACGAGTTGATCGGATCGAACTCGGTCAGGTTGATCAGGTACACCCGCTGTAACTGGTCCTTTTTGACCGGGATTTTGCGGTTCATGTAGGCGAAGGCGACGGTGTTGGCCGCGTAAACCTCGTTGTCGCCGTCGAAGTTGGAGTCGAATCCATTCATGACCATGATCATCTCGTGAACCGCCTGGCACTCCGGATACTGGTGGTTCCGGGCTCTGGCCTTCTCACGGCTTGCTCCCTCGTAGTTCGCCGGATCCGGATCGACGATAAAAGCGCCGTAGAGTCCTTTATGCACGTGGCGCTTCAGGGGAAGAGCATGGCAATGATAGAGGTGGCATCCGAAGGGTTCGGCGTCGAACTCATAGATCGTGCTTTCCCCACTGCCAATCATACCGGCTCCGACGTTCGGCACGCCGTCCATAGACGCAGGGTGGATGCCGTGGAAGTGAATGGTATGCGGATGGCTGCCTGCGTTGACAAACCGGATGCGAATCCGATCACCTTCTACACAGCGAATGGTAGGGCCGGGAACGCGTCCGTTATACGTCCAGGCGGGGAAGAAAACGCCCGGAGCAATCTCAATTTCCTGGTCCTTCGCAATGAAGGTGTACTCCCGCAGGGTTTGACCGTTTTCGAGCGTGCTGACCTCCCCATAATCGAAATCCGTCAGCAGGTCCATGGGATCGAAGCCGTTACGCAGGTGATCTACTTCACCCGTCGTCCCCATCGCGCTATGGGCCATGCGGTGCGGTTCGGTCCTGGCGAGTCCAACGCCTTCGGCGTGTTGCTCACCGGAGGGTATCTCCTGGTTTCGTAACAGGGTTGTCGAGCCGGTGAGTCCGGCAAGTCCGAAAGTTGCTCCGGCACGCAACCAGGCGCGCCGCGTGATCCGCCTGGAGAGCCATCGTTCTACGAGGTCTTTCATAACCGTTCGGGGTGAAGGATCGAGGGAAGGGGGTGCTGATTTGAAATGATGCTACTGTGGGAGACGTACACTGAGGCCGGTACCTACGAAGACATCATCCACCGGTCCCCGCAGCCCCACTCCCGCCGCC
>JBHHWM010000196.1:0-9477 GCA_046756545.1 Rhodothermales bacterium
GGGTCATAGCTTCTGTTAGCCTACCGGGTGGTTCAAATTTTGGGGCACACTACCATTGCCATGAATTGCTCATAGGTGAATCCATCATATTCTTCTACAACGCACTGTACATGCAGGTCAAACTCGCCAATCATGTTGGTATAGTTTCGTGCCGTCGTGCCCGTCATCATATGATGGCCCAATCCACGATTACCCATCTCGGCAAACTTCAGATGCCGGGCCACAACGATCTCTAGATACTGTCGCTTTCTCCGTGGAAAAGCCATAGTCGTCCATGAAATGGATTTTTCAGATACCAAGCATCTCCATCTTCAGTTTTAAATCTCGCTCGCTGAGATGCTCATAGATCCGTGTAATTTCAAGGCTGGAGTGGCCTAAAATTGATGCCACTTCGTTAATACCCATACCCAGCCGCAAGAGTTCAGTAGCGCAAGAGTGGCGTAGGCCATGCAGATTAACCGTCTCAGGCAGGGTGGCCACTCTGGCGTACTTCTTGAATGTCTTTGAGACATTTCCTGGTGTCAACGGCAGCCTGCGCTCTCCGAAAACATCCTTGAAAAAGACAAATCCATGGCTTGGTCGCCCGCAGAGACGATACCACGCTGCAAGATAGGGCTTTAGCTTCTTGCGAATCGGCACGACCCGTTCACGCCCCGACTTTGTGCCCGAGATATAGAGATAGCCTCGGTCTAGATCTACCTTCTCCCAGGTCAATCCTACCCCCTCACGCCGTCGTAGCCCCGCATAGAAGAACGTAGCAATCATGGGTTTGAACCATATGTGGAGCCCACGTCGCTCGCCTGTCCTGATCCGTTGACGCTGCATGGTTTTGAAAGCATTAAAAATCTGCTCAAGCTGCGTCTCTGTAATGATTTTATTCGAGACCCTATAGTCTTTCTTGGGATATTTTATGGGTTCACAGACATTTTTCTCCACAAATCCGGACTCGGACAGCCATTTAAAAAACATCTTGCAGAAGCGCAGGTAGGTCGTCTGGGTGGCAGTGGAGAAGTCTGGCTTGAAGCAAAAGCTTCGGATGTCCCGCTCTGTGATGAGGTGGACGGGCATAGTACGCCCGGAGACTTCGATGAGCTTATCTAAGAGCCGCCGGTATTCATGGCGCGTCACGTTGCGCACATGGGAACGACTCTGCAAAAAGAAATCGGCCATTTCTTCAAGAGTAGTGCCCATAGGCTGCTCAGCCCGTGCCTGCTCGATCTCTTGCTTTGGCGACCATCCGCCGAAGGGATCGATCTCACCCAGTGCGTAACGTTCCTGATAGCTGATCTTTAGACTCTCTGCCGTTTTCTTGCGGGTGGTTCCAAGACTGAAGGCTTTTTGTTGAAGACCGCTGTCAGTCCGTTTTGTGAAGACGATATAATAGACGCCATTGCGTTTTCGAAGACTAGCCATCGCAGGCTCCCCTCAAAGGAATGTCATGGAAAAAGTACTTGATGCGCCATGAACCCTACTCATTTGTTACATCATTTGTTACATCAGCAAGACACTTTGGGTTAAAATCAGTGTGTTTTGTTCACGCGGCGGGAAACCGAAAAACAAAGAGAAAAGCCTCAAAAAACGCTAAATAATAGCATATTTTGAGGCTTTTTGGTTGGTTGCCCTGTCAGGATTCGAACCTGAAACCCCCTGATCCAGAGTCAGGTGCTCTGCCAATTGAGCTACAGGGCATTTATGAAGGAGAAAATACGGCCCCATCAATGCGTTTGGCAAACCTTGGGTTCCTATGGAGCCGCCGAGACGGGGGTATTTACGGAGTCTTGATCTTCGTGGCGCGGGATCGTCCCGTCGAGGGCGTCAGAGGTCATATGGCGCCAGGCGGCCAGTTGCGCAATGATCCGGGCGCGTACCTGCTCGCGCAGCGAAGCGGTGTCGGCGAGGGTGAGGCCGGTTGTCGGTACGGGAGGCAACACCTTCAACCGCACCTCGTCTGCCTTGCCGAACTTCCAACTGTGTTTGGGCAGCGCGTTCTGGGATCCGTCCATAACCAGCGGCAATACAGGTACCTGCGTTTTGATGGCCAGATGAAACGCTCCGTCCGTGAAGCGATACACGCGACCATCCCGCGACCGGGTGCCTTCAGGAAAAAACATGACGGAACACTTTTTCCGCAGAACCTCCCGGGCCACAACCAGAATCTTAGCCCGGCTCATCTTGCTCTTTCGATCCACCGGAATATCGCCGGCCAGTTGCATCATCCATCCGGAAACGGGCAGCTTAAACAACTCGGCCTTGGCGACCCACTTCATCTCCCACGGCAGGCAACTGATGATGGGAATGTCGGCGTTCGACAGGTGGTTGCTGACGACAACGTAGGGGAGGCGCGGATTGTCAATCGTCTCCCCCGAAATCTCGATCTTCCAGGCCGGATTGACCTTGGTGATCAGCATACCCAGGCGGCGAAACCAGCGCCCGGTGCGGTAGCGAGCCGGGTCGCGGTCGAATGTGCGCACCACCACTAGCAGCGGCAACCACAGCACGATGAGCACCATAATGGCACTCCAGGTCCAGATCGATTGAAGCGTAGCGCGCATCGGATCAGCCGAACGGTTATGTTTTGCCTGACGTGGCCGTTCGCAGTAAGGGTGAGCAGAGCATGTGAGAAGGGAAACGTCGCACGAAGCCCTCGCGTTCTATATGCTCTGTGAAAAACTAGATGCTTTCATTACGGGCTCCTCCAGCGTATGGATGCAACACGGCATGGATACGCGTTAAAATCACCCGGCCCGGCGTGTAACCCGACGACATGATCCCCCGTGGATATCCTCAAGTATTTTTACGAAGAACCGGCCCTGCTCGAAGCGTTGCCGCCGGACCTCGACCCGGACGCCCGTCGTCGCGCGGGATCGGCACCCTCGCTGGAGACCTGGCTACGCGGTCCGCACTACTACCGGGGCTATCTGGCCGGATCAAACCTCGACGACCATCGCGTAGGCGCGACGGCTATCGCCCGACCGGATGCGTTCGCAGAACCGGTGCTGGACTGGCTCGCAGGCCGTTGCTGGATGCTGCGTGATCAAACGGGGTCGGTCGAGGTTGTCGATGACACGCATGCGGGACACCTCTTGCGCAAGCCGAATGGGATCGAGGCCCTCGTGTGTGCGGCCGCCCCGCTACCCGAAGCCGTGGTTACATCGGTTATCGGACAGGATAGACGCTATAGCGTGCCGGCCCTGCGCTGCCTGCTGGACGAGGCCCACGTCGCGTTTTTTCCGGAACCGGCCCACCATGGTTACGATTGGAGCTTTTTTTCGGCACGGCCCATGCAGAAGGCGCTGGTCGCTGCGTTCCGGCGACACCTCCGGGCGGACGTGCGCTATTTTGCCCTGCCGTATCAAAAAGCGCGGTCGGAAGCCCGGTTTTATTTTGAGGTTCATGATCTCTCCGCCTATGCCGCCTATGAGGTCGGCTAACGCGCGAGGCGCTTCAGGGAAAACCTTGTAACCGCGTTCCGGGTCGTCCGACTGATACTAGAAACCGCCGAGCCGTCCAGGCATGAAGCAAGAGCACGAACGATGGATGCACCGCTGCCTGAACCTGGCTGCGCACGGAGCCGGGCGAGTCAGTCCGAACCCGATGGTGGGGGCCGTGCTCGTCGATGCCGAAGGTACGCTGCTGGGCGAAGGATGGCACCGGGAATATGGCGGCCCGCATGCCGAACGGCACGCCGTCACCGAGGCGGAGCAGCGGCATGGCGCGAGCGCGTTGCAGGAGGCCACGCTGTACGTGAACCTGGAACCGTGCAGCCATCAGGGAAAAACGCCGCCCTGCACCGATTTCCTTCTGGATAAACGCATCCCCCGGATTGTCGTCGGCATGGTCGATCCGTTTCCGGCGGTGGCCGGACGCGGCCTAGCCCGCCTGCGCGATCAGGGGGTCGCCGTAACCGTGGGGGTGCTCGAAAAGGAATGTCGGCGTTTCAACGAGGCGTTCGTCCACCATGTGCAGACGCACCGACCGCTTGTGACATTGAAGGTTGCCCAGACGCTGGACGGACGGGTGGCTACCCGGAGCGGCGATGCGCGTTGGATCTCGGGCACGGCGTCGCGGCGGCTGGTGCACCGATGGCGCTCGCAACTCGACGCCGTACTCGTGGGAAGCGGCACGGCCCGAAACGACAACCCGGCGCTGACGGTGCGGGACGTCGAAGGTCGACAGCCGGTGCGCCTCGTGCTGGACCGCACCGGATCGCTGCCGGCGCACCTCACGCTTTTTAACGACGCGTTCCGGCATCTCACCACCGCCGTAGTGAACGAGACGGCTACGCCTGCCTACGCCGACGCCCTGCTGGAGGCCGGGGGACGGGTGCTGCGCCTCTCTGAAGTCGACGGCCACCTCGACCTGGACGCGTTGCTCCTGCGGCTCGGGCAGGATGGAGGCCGCACCGGGCTGCCGGTGCAATCGGTGCTGGTAGAAGCCGGGCCGGGTCTGGCCGGCGCACTATTCCGGCAGGATCTGGTAGATCGATACTTTCTTTTTATCGCGCCGAAGATCGTGGGGAGCGGCCTCCCGACACTCTGCGACCTCGGCGTCGAACGCATGGCCGAGGCCCTCACGTTCGCCGACGGCTCCTGGGAAACTATCGAAGGGGACGTGCTCTTTCGCGGCTACCGGCGCGCGGTCTGATCAGGCCTGCGTTGTGGCTGCCTCGAGCTTTTCGGCAAGCCATGACCGGAGCGCAACGACATTGACGCCGCCGGCATCCACGTCGTGTTCCGTGCGCCAGGCCCCATAATCGAGTACCGGTACGTTCCGCTGTCGATAAGCCAGGCCGGCCAGATCGCCGGGCGTATCCGTGATGAGCGCAACGGAAGCCCCCGATGCCGGATGGCCGTTCGAGGTGGTCCCTCCGTTGGTTCCGACGAGTTCATAGCCCATCGACCAGAGCATGGCCGACAGCATCTCTTCTTCCGCCGGCCTTCTGACTTCCAGTTGCACCAAGGGGGGATCGGTGGTTTCCTGCGCCTCCGGTTCTTCTACGCTCTCGATCCGGCCTAGCGCCTCTTCGGCTTTCAGCGTCTCGGCTGGATGGGCCAGGACCATCTTGCGAAGCCATCCCTGGCCTATCAGGTCGCGGGGCTGGCCGTTTACCGACGCGGGGTGGATGTAGCAATTGCCGCTGTTTCCGATATGGATGGTTTTGACGAGGTTGTTGGCCCGGCTCACCATATCGGCCAAGGAGCGGGGGGCCGTCTCGGAGTGGTGCTCGGCCACGGCCTGGGCCATTGCCGGGGGTAAATGCCAGTGGAGGCACAGCGCATGGCCGACGAGGGCGTGATCCAGGTCGAAGGCTTCTTCTTCCAGCAGGTTCAGCGGCACCTCTCCCTGGAGGGCCTGTTTCATCAACCAGGCGTATTTTTCGCCGTAATGCATCAACAGCACCAGCTTGCCGATGTCGTGCAGCAATCCGGCCACGAAGGCTTCGCCCGGATTCGGCAGCCTGAAATGTTGCGCGAGGTTGCGGGCCGCCAGGGCGACGGCGATGCTGTGCCGCCCGAAGAGAGCCGGGTCGAACGGCAGTTGCCGGTGCAATCCGCTTTGCAGGCTCATCACCGAAACTCCCAACACCAGATTGACGATGGTGTCGGTGCCGAGCAACACGGTGGCCTGTCGGACGGTTTGCACCCGACGGGAGACACTATAGAGAGGCGAGTTGGCTGCACGCAAGGTGCGTGCGGTTAGCGTCTGATCGGTTTCAATGACGCGCGCGATTTCGCGAAAGTTGACGTCCACTTCTCTCGTCAGCGTCAACAGACGGCTGACGGCGGTAGGCAGAACGGGAAGAGCGCGAACACTTTCGTGAATATAATCGGGAATGGCCGCAGATGAAGGCATCACATATCGACTTTACTTCTTGGAGGATACTTCGACCGGCATCGCGGGCAGGCCCCATACTACCCCTACGATCCAGGTCAGGCGTCGAAACATCTGGGAGTCCCGTTCTGTATCGACTTGCCCCCCCGGCTCTTAAACGAAGAAACGACGCGAAACTATGTTTACCGGCATCATTGAGGAGGTGGGCCACATTGCCGCTGTGCGGGACCTTGGCGGAGGCCGTCGCCTGACCATCGAAGCCCGGATGGCTCCTGCCTTGCGGCCCGACCAGAGCGTCGCCGTCAACGGGGCCTGTCAGACCGTGGTGGCCGTCGAGGGGAGCACGTTCGAGGTGGTAGCCGTCGAAGAGACCCTGCGCAAAACCACCCTCGGTACGTTCCAGGCGGGCACGCCGGTCAACCTGGAGCGCGCTCTTCAGCCCACCGGACGCCTCGACGGCCATTTCGTGCAGGGCCACGTCGATGCTACGGGGGTCGTCACGGCGGTTGAAAAGGAACCGACCAGCCGGCTCTACCGGGTCCGCTTCGACGAGCGGTTTGCCCCCTACCTCATTCCCGTCGGCTCCGTCGCCCTCGACGGCGTCAGCCTCACTGTGGCCCGCCTCGACGAGCGCGAACTCACCGTCGCCATCATCCCGCACACCTACGAGCACACCATCATCTCGGCCTGGGCACCGGGCACCCGCGTCAACATGGAGTTCGACATGATCGGCAAGTACGTCGTCGGCTGGCTGGCACGGCGGGCAAACGAAGGTGGGGAAACACCGGGATCGAAGATCACCGAGGGGTGGCTGCGCGAGCAGGGATTCTGATTCAGGGATCCCCGTCCGGGCACTACAAAAGAGGACCGTGCCAGCCGATGTGAACTCGGCAGCTGTTTTTGCGTTTATCGCCCCCCTGCCGCTATTTTTCTCATGTGCTGATGCGCTTACGGGCTGTAGTCTCATGAATCCGATACCGGACCTTCCCATCCTCGACGCCCCCGGAGTGAACCCGGAGCAGGCGCTCGACGCGCCCCGAACAACCGCCGAGGAGACGCCCGGTGCGTGCCGGGTATACCTGGAGACGTACGGCTGCCAGATGAACGTGTCGGATTCGGAGATTGTGGCCTCGGTGCTCCGCCAACACGGCTTCGGCCTGACGCGCAACCCGGACGAGGCCGACGTGGTGCTTCTCAACACGTGCGCCGTCCGCGAAAACGCCGAGCAGAAGGTGCGCCACCGCCTCGACCACTTCCGGGCCCGGAAGCGCAAGCGTCGCGACCGCCTGCAAATAGGGGTGCTGGGTTGCATGGCCGAACGCCTGCGCCATAAGCTGCTGGAACAGGAAAAGCTCGTGGACATCGTCGTCGGGCCGGATGCCTACCGCGACCTGCCGCGCCTGCTCAGCGTAGCGGACGAAACGGGGCAGGCCGCCGTCAACGTCCACCTCTCGCGCGAGGAAACCTATGCCGACATCGCGCCCGTCCGATACGACACGAACGGGGTCTCGGCCTTTGTCTCCATCATGCGGGGCTGCGACAACATGTGTTCGTTCTGCGTGGTACCCTTCACGCGAGGGCGCGAGCGCAGCCGCCCGGTATCGAGCATCCTCGACGAATGCACCCAACTCGTCGAGAGGGGCTACAAGGAAGTGACCGTCCTGGGCCAGAACGTCAACTCGTATCTCCACGAACACGACGGCACGGCGGTCACCTTCGCCGAACTGCTCTACCGCATCAGCCTCATCTCGCCCGAGCTACGGATCCGCTACTCGACAAGCCACCCGAAGGACTGCTCGGACGAACTGCTGCACGTCCACCGCGAACGGCCCACGGTGTGCAACTACATCCACCTGCCCGTGCAGCACGGCAACTCGGACGTGCTCCGGCGCATGCGCCGCACCTATACACGGGATCACTACCTCGCCCTCATCGAACGCGCCCGAACGATCTGTCCCGGCATCTCGTTCTCGACGGACATCATCGCGGGGTTCTGCGGCGAAACAGAAGAGGAACATCGCGACACGCTCTCGCTGATGGAGGCCGTCCGCTTCGACCACGCGTTCATGTTCATGTACTCGGAGCGCCCCGACACCCACGCCGCGCGTAAGTACGAGGACGACGTGCCCCTCGACGTCAAGAAGCGCCGCCTGAGTGAGATCATCCACCTCCAGACGCGCATCTCGCTCGAAAACAACCGGCACGAGATCGGGCGGGAGCATATCGTCCTGGTCGAAGGACCGAGCAAACGCAGCGACACCCGGCTCTGCGGCCGCACCGACACGAACAAGATGGTCGTCTTCGACCGGCGGGATGTTGACAAAGGCCGGTACGTCCGGGTCCGCATCACCGACTGCACCTCGGCCACCCTGCTCGGCGAACCCCTCGGTGCCACAACGCCGGCAGGATGTTAGCTGTTGGATGGTACAGGGCAGGGATAACATTTCAACATCAAGAATCTAAAAACGGGCTATGCTGGTCTATGAAGTCAACCTGTGTGTAGATGGCGACGTGGCCGAGGACATGGCGACCTGGCTGCGCGATCATATACAGGACATGCTGGCCTTCGATGGCTTTGAGGGAGCGACGTGGTACCAACTCGACCCCGAAGACGGACGCCAACGCTGGACGATCCATTACCGGGTAGCAAGCTGGCAACCACTAAACCATTATTTCGAACACCACGCGCCCACCGTGCGGCAGGACGGTCTGGATCGTTTTGGCGGCTCTTTTTCTGCGGATCGGCGTGTGCTCTACGAACGAGAATCGTTTGCCTAGCCTTTTCCGGCGCACAAAATGCTTCGTCCCGCGTTAATTCCTAATGATTAAGGGACGCCTCGGGATCCTGTGCATGAGCCCGGTGTGAGAGGAAGCTGGAAGGCCGAGAAGTCCAATTCTGCATGTATTAGAGAACAAAGAGCGCAAACGCGATAGCTAGTTTATGGATCGACAGGCGGTTCAAGAGCGCTTCGGCATCGTCGGCACGTCGGCGGCTCTGCGGCATGTGATCGACCAGGCCCGGCAGGTAGCCGGAACCGATATCACCGTTCTCATCGAAGGCGAGAGCGGTGTGGGCAAGGAACTGATTGCGCACGCCATCCACGAAATAAGCCCGCGTCGCCACGGTCCGCTGAAAATTCTCAACTGCGGCGCGATCCCGGAAGGGCTCATTGAGTCGGAGTTGTTCGGCGCAGAGAAGGGCGCGTATACCGGTGCCACCGAGAAGCGCAGCGGCATTTTCGAAGATGCCGACGGCGGCACGATCTTCCTTGACGAGATCGGGGAGATGCCCCTGGCGGCCCAGGTACGCCTGCTGCGTGTACTGGAAACCGGTGCCTTCAGCCGGATCGGCTCCAGCACGATACGCAAGACGGATGTGCGCGTGATCGCCGCAACGAATAAGAACCTGGGACGCGAAGTAGAGGCCGGGCGATTCCGCGAAGACCTCTACTACCGGCTCAGCACCATGCTGATCCATATTCCCCCGATCCGCGAACGCCGAGAAGACATCCTTCCGATCTTCGAGGGTTTTCTGCACCAGTTCTCGCAGAAATACGGCCGTTCCTTTCCCCGGCTCGACGAGCGCGCCATGCAGTTGCTGCAACAGTATCGGTGGCCGGGCAACGTGCGCGAGATCCGCAACGC
>JBHHWM010000197.1:0-9459 GCA_046756545.1 Rhodothermales bacterium
TGCCTAGGGGTAGGCTGAGGCGTGTATCGTTGCGTGATTTGCCGACCTTAAATTTATTTTTGAACACGCAACCACGCGGGGTGGGTAGAGACGACGAATCGCGGAAATTCTGATTCAGAGGTTGGTTTTCGCTTGTTCGCCAATGCGTTGTCTTGTTGTTTCCCCGGTTCCAAGGAGCCACCCGAGGGCACACCGTGCGTTATGAAATGCTAGCGGGTTGTATCCGACCGCGTGCTGTCGCCGATGCCGGGCCTGCGTCTCCTGAAAGGGGGAGGGCCTCCCCGCCTGCGTCGCCAGCGCTCGCGCAGTGCATCGCGCATGGTGGGAGGAAACCTTCTAAAGAACGGCCGTTGACCTTGCAGGTTGAGGCGCGCTTCCAGGCGTTCAAGCTGATCTTCGCTCAGGAGAGGCACCAACTCGGCCCGGATGGAGTCGCGGAGGTTGTGCATCTCCCGGCGGGAGTGCTCCCGGATGTCCATGGCGCGCGCAGCGGCCTCTTCGAGGACGGCCCGGATCGCCCGGCGTTGCGCTTCGTCTTCCAGTCGAACCGCATCTTCCAGCACGAAAAAGAGGCCGGAGGGTGTGCCGAGTTCGCCGATCTGTTCGAGGCGCTGCCTCATGACCATCCCATTTATCAACGCGCCGAGCAGCATCCCGATCAGGATGGTGCCGCCCAGCAGAAGGATCGATTTTGTGCGCGGGGTCATGGCGATACATCTGAAGTGGTAGAGTGCATGTGAGACGCTAAGAGACTGTTTGGTACGTCCGTTGGCAGACGAGCACGAGCGATTTTTGTCCCACAGTGCACGACTTTTGAGGTTCGCAGCAGCGCTACGGACCGAAAAACCGAGCCGGAAGGCGAGGGCAGCGGGCGATGTGGGGCGAAAAAGAGCTGTGCGTAGTTCCAAGTCATCTTACCAAACAGTCTCTAAATGCCTTCGAGGAAGAAGAGCGTGTCGAGTGTCGTCGATGGCAGGCCGAATACGGCTTCCAGCGTCGAGGAGGCCAGGGCCATGCCGTCGGGGTCCAGGGCGTTCAGGGTGCCGAGTCCGATAGCCACCAGCAGGCCGGCTACGGCCACGCGCACGAAGAGCCCCTGTAGCGATTCGTAGAAGGATGCAGCGGCCCACGACGGCTCCTCGACACGGCGGAGGCGACGCATCACGCGCTCGCTGAAGTAAGGAGCAAAAGCATCCATTGTGCCGGCTCCGAGCGTCGTGTCTAGCGCGCGCAGGCGGTCCAGCCGGGCGCGCAATGCCGGATCGTGTGCCAGGCGTCGGCGCAGGGCTTCGGCCTGGGCCTCCGGCAGTTCGTCACGGAGCAGGCGCAATAGCCGTTCGCGCTCTTCGTTCATGGCAACCTCTTAAGGGCAGGCGGTTGTGGATCATTGTGTTGGCGGGTCATTCTCCCAGGATAGGCCCCAGGATGCGTTCCAGCTTATCCAGCGCGCGCGACAGGCGCGACATCACTGTGCCTTCGGGGACGTTCAGCAACGCCGCCGTCTCCCGGGTCGAATATCCTTCGAGCATGCGCAGTACGACGACGGCCCGGTGAGCCGGGTTCAGGGTTTTCAGGGCCTTATGTACCATCTCGGCGCGTTCACGGTCGTCGATGGTGTGTCCGTGTTCTATCGCCGACAGGTCGAGGGGTGTCTCTTCGGCGTCTCGGCGAAGGAAACGGCGCACCCGGCGTTGCCGCCGCCGGAGCGCTTTGATCGACTCATTGATGGCGATGCGCGTCAGGTACGTGCCGAGCCGGGCATCCCCTCTAAAGGTATGCAGTGCGCTGTAAAAGCGGATGAACGTTTCCTGTCCCACATCTTCGGCCTCCGGGCCCTGTCCCAGCATACCGACCACCGTGGCGGCTACCTGGGCCTCGTAGCGTTCGACGAGGTATTGAAAGGCCCGATGATCTCCCCTGCGCGCACGGTCGAGTAACTCCTCATCGCTCGGCGTCACAGCGATAGGGGGTCGTGCATGCGTTGTCGCCTCCTCAATCACGCGTTGATCTATCTCGGATGGTGAATCCGTCCGGCAGGAAGGAGTCTCGTTCTTTTCTTTGACCTGTGAACGCCGTGATTCATTCCATTCTCGCCAACAGTTCGCAGTCGCACACCCCGGAGGCGATTCGGCGGCATGACTTTTGGGCCTTCCGGCGGACGCGCCTTGTGCTGTTGGAAAACAACCCCCGGGTACTCTCCGGGAGGGTCGGGGGAAAAATGTGCGTTACGCGGCGGAAATAAATGCAACCCGTTGAACGAAATCTGAAACTGTCTCGCATTCTGGGCCTTGTAGGAGGACTCGTGATTTTGTCCTTTGGCATCGTCCGGCACATCGCAAATCCTGATACGGTCGATCCTTTACTGGAGCGTTTTCTCGCCGCCGCCGTTTGCCTGGGCTACTATGCCGCTACGTATTTCAGCGCGAGGGTGCGGGCCCACCCGCAACGCTGGGCCACGCTCATGATCTGTGTGGTCAGTCTTTGGCTGACCCATCTGTCTTATCTCACCGGTTTTTCCTACAACTCGGCCTTCGGCCTGATCATCCTGCTGGTTGCGTGCAGCCTGGCGTTCAAGACCCCCCGGGCTCTCGTCTTGTATTTAGGCGGCTTGCTTCTGACGATTTCGGTAGCCGTGCTCCTGGTCCCAGAGCCGGAGGTAAACCCGCCCTTCTATATCAGTGCGCTTTTCAGCATCAGCCTGATTGTGTTTTTTTCCCTGCGATCTCGCCTGAAGATTCAAAAGGACCTGGCCGACAGCGAAGCCATCATGAGTTCGATTTTCAACGAGTCGGCCGATGCGCTGCTCCTGGTCGATCCCCAGACAGGCCGGGTTACGACGTGCAATAATCGCGCGCTGGCGCTGTTCATGGTCGAAACCGTCGAAGGAATCACCACGCTGCTGCCCTCGGCCTTTTCCCAGTCGGGTATTCCGGTGTTGCAAGCCGGTAGGGAGTCCACAGAGACGACGGACCGGGAAGCCTGGCACGCAGAGGCGGAACTGTTTACCTACGCCGGGACGCCGTTCTGGGGCGACGTTGTCGTTCGAGAAATTCACCTGGCCCAACAGAATCTGCATCTGATGCACATTACGGACATCACCGAGCGCAAGGAGGCCGAACAGGAGTTGCGGAAAAACAAGGTGCTCCTGGACAAGACCCAGGAAATGGCCCACGTGGGCGGGTGGGAGATCGACCTGGAGGAAAACACGCTCTCGTGGACCGAGGAGGTCTATCGCATTCACGAACTTCCCCTCGATTACGAGCCGAATGTAGCGGAAGCCATCCATTATTATGCTCCCGAATCCATTCCCATCATCAGCGAGGCCGTCGAGCGCGCCATCGGGCACGGCGAGGGTTTCGACAAGGAACTCACGTTGATTACCGCCCGGGGACGGCGGCGCTGGGTGCGCGCCATCGGGGAGGCACAGCGCGTCGAGGGTAGGGTGCTCAAAGTGTTGGGGACCTTTCAGGACATCACCGAGCAAAAGGAAGCAGAGGCGGCGCTCAAAGAAGCGAAAGAGGACGCCGAAGCAGCTACCCGCGCCAAGAGCGAATTCCTGGCCAATATGAGCCATGAGATCCGCACGCCCATGAACGGCGTCATCGGCATGACCGGTGTGCTACTCGACACGCCCCTCACCGACCCGCAGCGCGAGTACGTCAACATTATCCGCACGAGCGGCGACAGCCTGCTCACCATCATCAACGACATCCTCGATTTCTCCAAGATCGAAGCCCGGCGCATCGATCTGGAAGAGCAGCCCTTTTCGATGCATCAATGCGTCGAAGAAGCCCTGGATTTGCTGGCCGGAAAGGCAGCAGCCAAGGGGCTGGAACTGGCCTATCTAATCGAAGAAAACGTGCCGCTCACGTTGATGGGCGATGTGACGCGGCTTCGCCAGGTGCTGGTCAATCTGCTCTCGAATGCGGTGAAGTTCACCGAGTGGGGCGACGTGGTGGTCTACGTCGAGGCGCGTTCGATGGACCAGGGGCGCTACGAGATCCATGCGGTGGTGCAGGATACCGGCATCGGCATTCCTCAAGACCGGCTGCCGCATCTCTTCGAAGCGTTCACGCAGGGAGATGCCTCTACCACGCGAAAATACGGAGGTACCGGGCTGGGCCTCACCATCTGCAAGCGACTCGTGGAACTGATGGGGGGAACGGTCTGGGCCGAAAGCACGCTGGGCGAAGGGTCTGCGTTCCATTTCACGGTGGTGATGCAGGCGTTATCGGAGGCCGTTCCTCGTCTGGAGACCTCGGATTCTGTTACGCTCGCTGGCAAGCGCGCCCTCGTCGTAGCCGGAAGCCCGGCGGGCCGTCGCATTCTGCCTGCGCTCTTGCAACGCTGGGGCATGCAGGTCCATACGGTGGCCGACGGCCCCGAAGCTCTTCGCCTGATCGACCAGGGCGCGTGCTTCGACGTAGGCGTGATCGACGAACACGTACAGGAACAGGACAAGGTTGACGTGGCACGTGAGATCAGGCGTCGTTCGCAGGCGTCCCTCTTTCCGCTGGTCGTGATCCGCCCCGTCGGACGTGATCCCGATACGGAAGCGGATCCGGGCACAATGCAGTTAAAAAAGCCGGTGAAACAATCGCACTTGTTCGACGCGCTCGTCGAGATTGTAACAGAGACTTCGCCGCCTGCCTCGGTAGCGCGCACCCCGGAGGCAGCGCGGTTCATTGTTTCGGAAGAGAAACCGGGCGAGGGGGGCGTGGGCACCAATGGTGCAGATTACTCACTCCGAATCCTGCTGGCCGAAGACAATGTAGTCAACCAGAAAGTGGCCCTGCACATGTTACGGCGCCTTGGGTATCAGGCAGACCTGGCCGCGAACGGACTGGAGGTACTCGAAGCCCTCCGGCTGGCCGACTACCACGTCGTGCTCATGGATGTGCATATGCCGGAGATGGACGGCTTCGAGGCTACCCGTCAGGTGCGAAAGCAATTCACGGACAGAGGCCCCCGGATTATTGCCATGACGGCCAACGCCATGCCGGGTGACCGCGAGGCGTGCCTAGAAGCCGGCATGGACGACTATATCAGCAAGCCCGTCAAAATAGCTGACCTGAGGGCTGTCATCGAGCGATATGCCGCATCCGCCTAGCCTCGCTCGTGTCTCGCTTCATGCTCACACGCGGATATTAAGCCAGGATTGTTTGATGCGCTCACGGACCAATGTATCATCTACATGCGCCTCTACGGCATGCCACATTTGGGCTAGGACGGGATGCCGGTGTAGAGTATCACTTGTGCCGCTGCCGAGGCGTCTGCGGAGCCGCACCAGTTCCCACTCGATCTGCTCGCGTTGATAGGAACCGGCTCCGGATCGCGGAAGGCGCGTGACTTCTCGCGTGAGGGCGGCAATGCGGTTGAAGAGGGGTTCGTTTTTGTACGGATGCTGGGATATCATCTCTGGTATGAGGTACGTGTGAGCCTACTATGGCAGGGGGAGGGCCAGCCTCAGGGAGGGTAACGGTGCCCTCATCAACGAGCGTGCCAGGGTGTTGAATCGGCTGAAAATGGCTGAATCGAGCCGATTTTGCAGGTTGTGTTCCCGTATAGAGCGCGAGAAGGAGTCCCAAATCGAGAATGGACGCGGCAATGCCGTCTTGCATCTCGACACCTTATGACCATTCCTGAACTGTCCAGCGACGGCCTCGAACCCCGAAGCGCCGAAAGGGCCGTATATTCTCCTCCATGGAACATGATAGCGCGGCCTCTGACTGGCTCCGGAAGATGCGATGATCGACCCGGACGGGATATTATCTACGCCCATCAGCTTGAAGGAACTGACCTTGCTCGAAGGGGTCGTCCCCCTGGCGGAGCCCTTTCGCTCGGCTATCGGTGCGCGCCGCGAGCGGCAGGCGGTATGGGTGCGCTGGACCGATCAGGAGGGCGACTGGGGGGTGGGCGAGTGCTCGTGCCGGCCCGATCCCTATTTCAACGGGGAGTTCGTTGACGGTGCCCTTTGTGTGCTGCGCGACTACGTCTTTCCCCTTCTTCCCTGCCGGGGTACCCTCCGCGACGTAGCGGCCACGCTGGCGAAGGTGCGCGGCTGGAACTTCACGAATTCGGCGGTGCTCGATGCCGTGTTCGACCTGATGCGCCGTAAAGGCGGGACCGATGCCTTGGATCGCTGGCCTGTGGTGCCGCTGACCCGTATTCCCGCCGGTATCTCGCTGGGGCTTTTCGAGACGCCCGAGGCCGCCGTGCAACGCGTCGGGCGGGCGGACGAGGCGGGCTATCATCGCATCAAGATGAAAGTGGCACCGGACATGAACCTCGACACGATAGCCGCCGTCCGGAGCGCCTTCCCGGCGGTCCACCTGGGCTTCGACGCCAACGGTACCCTCACCGAAGACGACCTGCCGTTCGTGGACACGCTGGCCGCTTTTCGCCCGGCCCTGTTCGAACAGCCGTTTGCTCCGGGACGGATCGACCTGAGCGCCGCGCTCAAAGAACGCCGGCCCGATCTGTGCATCTGCCTGGATGAAAGCCTCGACGGGTTCGGCGCTCTGGTTTCGGCGCATCGCCTGGGGGCCCTGGACGAGGTGAACCTCAAGCCCGGACGGGTCGGGGGGCTTCTGGAGGCGCTTCGTATCATAGAGTATTGCGCCGAGCACCAGCTTCCGGCCTGGGTCGGCGGGATGTTCGAGACGGGCATCGGACGCGCCGCCAACCTGCGGGTGGCGGCCCGCCTGCCGGCGGCCAGGGCGCATGACCTGAGCCCGTCGCGCCGCTACTTCACGGTCGATGTGGTCCGGCAGCCTGTAGAAATGGATGCCGAGGGCTATATCCACTTCGACGACGACCGTCCCGTAGTGCTCGACGAGGCGATCATGGAGCGCCTATTCCGGCGGCAGATCACCCTGACGAAAACGTAGTCGCCTGGATATTGGATAACAGAAAATGAATTTTGGTTATTGGTTCAGGACTCCCTCCCCCCATTTCCCATTTTCCAATTCCCATTTCCCATTTCCCAACCATGCTCGACTATCTGATTACCGGGGCGACGGTGTACGACGGTGTAACGGATGCCCCCCGACGGCTTTCAGTAGGGATCAAGGGCGAGCGCATCGCCTACGTGGGCCCGCTGCTTAGCACGTCGGCGGCCGAGCGGGTGATTCATGCCCCGGAGTGCTTCCTTTGCCCCGGCTTCATCGACACCCACGCCTCGACCGGCCTCGGCTACCGATTTCCCCATGCAGGGGACAACAAGCTGTTTCAGGGCGTCACCACCGAGATCATTGGCAATTGCGGAACGTCCACGGGGCCGGTCGGGGAGCGGCTGGTGCCCACGATGCAGCGCCTGGCCGAGCAGATCGGTTTTTCCTTCGATTGGCGCACGCTCGGCGAATGGTTCGACCGCGTCGAGGCCTACGGACTGCCCTTCAGCGTGGGGACGTTCGTCGGGCACAGCACGCTACGGGGCGGCGTCTGTACCGACATGCAGCAGGTCACCCGGAACGACATCGACCGGATGGGTGCAATGGTCGATCAGGCGATGCAGGACGGCGCGCTGGGGCTTTCTACCGGCCTGGTCTACGCCCCCGGCAGCTTCGCCGAGACCCGGGAAATCATGGACCTGGCGAGGGTCGTCGCGCGGCACGGGGGCCTTTATGTCAGCCACATCCGCGACGAACGGCAAGAGCTGGAAGCGGCCATCGATGAGGCCATCGAGATAGGGAGGGCTGCCCGGGTGCCCGTCCTGGTGAGCCATCTCAAGGCCGCCGAACGGCCCAACTGGGGCAAAATCCCCCGCGTGATCGAACGCATCGAGGCGGCGCGGACCGAAGGCCTCCCGATTACCTTCGAAGTGTATCCCTACACCGCCACGTCCACGAAACTGCGGACGTTCATCCCCAAAGCCGTCCTCAGCGACGGCGTGGCCGGGATGACTGAGAAGCTGCGAGCCGAGCCGTGGCGGCAGCGGAGCGTGGACTGGCTCCGGGCACGCGGAACCGACTTCGACGCGATGGTGCTCATCACCGAGCCGGTACCCGATGCAGCGGGGCGGAGCATTCAGCAGGTGGCCGAAGCCTACGAGCAGGATCCCGCCCACATGGTCGTGGATCTCCTCCTGCGCGACCCCGACACCTGGATCATCTATCACTGCATGGATGAGGCCGACGTGGATGCCGCCGTCCTCTGGGACGCTTCGATCATTTGCAGCGACTCGTGGAGTTACCCCGTCAACGCGCCCCGGCAGATCGGCCATCCCCATCCCCGAACGTACGGGGCCTTCACGCGTTTTCTGGAACAGTACGCTCTCAAGCGCCCGCGCATGTCCTTCGGCCGGGCCATACGCAAAATTACCTCGTATCCGGCCCGGTGGTTGAAGCTGCCGCTTCGGGGTCGCATCGCCGAGGGCTATTTTGCCGACCTGGTGTTGCTCGATCCGGCCCGTGTGCGCGAAAAGGCCACCTTCGCCGATCCCCGCCGGTTTAGTGAAGGCACCGAGTACGTGTGGGTCAACGGCACGCTGATGCTGGAACAGGGCACGGTGTACGAAAAAATGCCGGGACGCGTCCTCCGGCTTGAGCGACCCGCACCGCAGGCGCCCCCTGCTAGAACGTAACAACTCATGAACGGCACCCTGACTATCCGCGACGCGACGCTGGATGATGCCGCCGTCATCGCCGAGATCTACAACGAGTCGATTCTCGCCGGCGACTCGACGATGGTGATCGAACCCCGGACGGCAGCGGACATCCGGCACCACATCGAGGAGTTTACCGGGCGCGAGGGGTACCTGCTCCTGGAGCGCGAGGGGTACGTGGTGGGCTGGGGGGTGATCAAAGGCTACGGTGAAGGCCGGGTGTACCGCTATTGCTGCGAAACGTCGGTCTTCCTACGCCGTGCAGAGGTCGGCAAAGGCTACGGCTCGCGTCTCAAGCGTGCCGTGATCGACCGGTGCAGGGCCTACGGCTACCATCACCTCGTTGCCCGGATCTGGGCCTCCAACACCGCCAGCATCGCCTACAACCGCAATTTCGGCTACGAGGTCGTCGGCATTCAAAAGAAGATCGGCTACATCAACGGGCAGTGGCGGGATGTAGCCCTCATGCAACTCGTCCTCGACGACGTGCCCCCCCGTGTTCCGGTGTCGCTACCGGAAGGCGAGTTGTAGCATCCAGCCAGGGTGATACCCTCAGGGCCCAGCAGCGGGCATAGAAAAAGCCCTGAGAGGGCTGCGGTCGGCGGTTCTCAGGGCCGGGGTGGGCGGTACTGGATTCGAACCAGTGACCTCCTGCTTGTAAGGCAGGCGCTCTAAACCAACTGAGCTAACCGCCCCAAACACAGATGGATTTTAGACAGGCGATGGAAACGCGGCTGGTATACCGTCCGCATGCCGCCCTCTAAAATCCACGTCTGACGGAGCGGGAAACGGGACTCGAACCCGCGACCCTCAGCTTGGGAAGCTGATGCTCTACCAACTGAGCTATTCCCGCT
>JBHHWM010000198.1:0-9409 GCA_046756545.1 Rhodothermales bacterium
CCCACACGCCCATACCATGTCGCGTTCCATCTCCTCTTTTGTCGTGTACTATGCGCAGTCACTCAACACGTATTGAGATTGCCGAGCCCCTCCGCTATTTTACTTATGTTTGAAGCTGACCGAGATGCCCCTCCCGTGCACCTTCTATCCTTCAGATTCGCAGTACCGTGAATATCTTTCGCAATCACGCCTCCCGGATAGTCGCAGGTACATCTCTTATTATCGGCATCGCCTGGGGAGTATGGGGTGGCGTTGCCCTCGCTCAAAACCTCTCCGCTATCTCTCCGTCGCTCCCAACAAACCCGAACCACTTCAACGTCCAGACCTGGACGACCGCCGACGGCCTCCCCGGCAATCACATCGTTCAAATCCTACAAACCGAGGACGGATACGTTTGGTTGTCCACCGGCGGTGGCCTCGTCCGCTTCAACGGGTTCGACTTTCGCGTTTTTACAGCGGACGACTTTCCCGGCTGGACCACGAGCTTCGCCCACCAACTCTACAAAGGCCGCGACGGGACGTTGTGGTTTACGTCTGTCGTCCAGGGCCTCGCCCACTATCGAGACGGGCAGTTCACTTCTTTCACCCGGGAAGACGGCTCGCCCATCGGTGATGTTTTGACTTGGCTGGAGCTCGAAACGGGAGCGCTGTGGATCGCCACACACACGGGGCTGGTACGGTTGATGGATGGACAGGCCCGAACCTTCACCACCGCCGACGGCCTGCCCAGCAATCTCGTCACGGGGCTGGGGCTAAACCCCAGGGGCGATCTCACCGTCGCTACCGACGTCTCGCTGGCCCGTCTGGAAAACGATCGTTTCGTAGCCGTGGGACCCCCTTATAAGCTAGTGGAAGGTGATGTCTTAGCCTATCTCCCCGAGACCGATACCTGGTGGCTTCATTTCGGTGACTCCGGCCTGCTATGGCTCCGGTCCGGCGGGGAAAGCCTGCCTGTACCGGAGACGCTGCAAGACCTACAGATCACCCAGTTACAACGAGATGCCACCGGCATGCTCTGGATCACCTCGAAGCAAGGGCTGGTTACCTGGAAGGATGGAGCCCTGGAGCCCTTCATGCCGCTACGCGACGCGACTGATGAATCCTTCGGCATTATTGCGCATCAGCCCAAGAGAGTCTATTTCCGGATAAAGCGCTATCTGTTCGGTCAATACGCCGAGGGAACATTCTTCACCGAAGATATTCGCCGGTATCTCGATTTCGAAAAGATTACAGCGATTGCTGAGGGGAAAGAGGGAAACGTCTGGGTAGGTACGAACACTGGCCTGCTCAACCTGACGCCCCGGAAAGTGAAGGCCCTTGCCCAGCAACACGGGCTCTCCCATAACTACATTTTCCCTATTCTTCAGACACGAGACGGAAGCATCTGGATCGGCACCTGGGGAGCAGGTCTGAACCGGCTTCAGGATGGCCGGGTCACCGTATTGAATACCGGTGACGGCCTTGCAAGTGACTTCGTTCGGGCGCTCCACGAGAACCACGCCGGGGATCTCTGGATAGGAACCAGTGAAGGGGTCTCCAGGCTGCGTGGAAGCACCATCGAATCTGTTTCCGCTATCCCCTGGGTGTACTCGCTTCACGAGGACCGCCGGAACAGGATGTGGTTCGGGGCTGAAGACGGCCTCTACCTCCTGGAATACAACCTCCACGGGGAACTCAAAGCAAGAAAGCTACCGCCGGAACTGCGTCAGGTAAGAGACATCCACGAAGACCGTCACGGGCGGCTCTGGGCTACCGCACAAAACGGGCTGCTGAGCCTGGAGGACGACCAGTGGCGTCTGTACACTGTGCAAGATGGCCTGTCGAGCAATTTTACGGCAGCCATCCACGAGGAGCACGACGGCACACTCTGGTTCACAACCCATGGCGGCGGTCTAAACCGCTTCAAGGACGGCCGGTTCTTTGTCTACACCACTGAGCACGGCCTTCACAGCGATGGCGTGTGGCGGATTCTGGAGGATGACCAGGGAAACTTCTGGATGAATTCCGATACCGGGCTGTTCCGGGTCAGCAAACAGGACCTCAACGATATTGCAGCAGGCCGCAAAGAACGGGTCTCGTCGGTTGTGTTTGCGGAGGCAGAGGGTATGCCTAGCGCGGAATGTACCCCAGGAGGATGGCGCTTGCAAAACGGCCAGCTCTGGATTTCTACCATCGAGGGGGTAGCCATTGTAGAACCGAATCATTTACCCGTCAATATGGAACCTCCAGAAGTACATATTGAGACCGTGGTGGCTGATGGCGTGCCTATAAATCGCGATCAGGCGTCCCGTCTGCCACCGGGGACTCGCAACCTGGAATTTCGCTATGCCGCGCTGAGCTATCTTTCTCCGGAAAAGAACCAGTACAGGTACACGTTGGAAGGCTATGACCGAGACTGGATAGAAGCACATGATCGTCGCGTCGCGTACTATACCAATCTTGATCCGGGTAGGTATACGTTTCGTGTCCTTGGTGCAAATAATGATGGCGTCTGGAATGAGGAAGGCGCTTCCATCGAGGTCTACCTCACCCCCTATTTCTCGCAAACGCCGTGGTTTACGCTGCTCATAATCGGACTGCTGGTAGCTGTCCTCGTAGGCGCGTACTGGCTCCGCAAACAGCATCTGCTCCTCCAGTTCGAACAAGATCGCCAGCGGATCGCCGACGACTTGCACGACGACATCGGCAGCAAAATCGGCAGCCTCGCTATGTTTCTCGACTATGCCGGTAAAAAAGAACGGTTAGTGGATGAGGACCGGCGTCAACTTCAAAATCACGCCTCCTCAGCACGTCAACTCGCACAGGACCTCCGCGATACCGTCTGGATCGTCGACGCCGGGCAGGATCACCTCCCTGCCCTTCTCAACCGTATGCGGCAAACAGCCCGGCAAATGTTTGCTGCTCCTGGGCTTCGCTTCGAGGTGCCCGGCGAGGTACCGGCGATTCCGCTGGACATGACCTGGCGCCGCTGCGTCTTTCTTATCTACAAAGAAGCCCTCCACAACGCGGTCCGGCACGCACAGGCAACCCGCCTGGACGTGCACATCGCGCTAATGGATGAAACGCTGACCATCACCATCGAAGACAACGGCACCGGATTCGATGTCGAAACGGCCCGCCAGGGACGCGGGCTCCAAACGCTGCACAACCGCGCCGGAAACGTGGGCGGCTCCTTGACGATCAAGAGCCGAAAAGGGGAAGGAACAACCGTGCGGCTTCAGGCAAAACTGAATGGGTAACAGCCGCCGTCATCGCCGTGATGGTGCCTGCTTGCAGCATGGCGCGATCGCGTCATAACAACGCAGGCCCGTACGCCGTATGTTTGACGTATCCTGGCTACTCATGTATGAACATTCCCAATAGTCATAGCCCTGATTCCCGAATCTCCATCTGGCTCGTCGAAGATGACAGCCGGTACCGGCAGACCATAGCCTATCTGTTAAACCACACCACCGGGTTTCGATGCGACCACGTCTTCTTCACCTTCGAAGAACTGCAAGACCTCCTCGAAGGTGAAAAGCCCTGGGATCCTCCGGCTGTAGTCCTCCTCGACATTGGCCTACCCGGCCGCGACGGTATCGAAGGAGCACGATACTTGAAAACACGATTGCCCGAAGTACCCATCCTCATGCTGACCGGCAAGGATGAACCGGAAATCATTTTCGAAGCCCTCAAGGCCGGTGCCTCCGGTTATCTCCTCAAAGAAACACATCTCGACGAGGCGATTGCCGCGATACGAGCCGCCGTGCGCGGCGGTACCCTCTTGCCCGAACCTGTAGCGAGCAAAGTGCTCCAGTTCTTCTCCGAAGAACCTCCGCAAACAAACTATGGTCTGACACAACGCGAGACCCAGGTCCTCTGCCTGATGAGCACCGGCCTGGCACAGAAACAAATCGCTGACGCGCTCTCTATCAGCCCCCACACCGTCGACAACCATGTCCGCCACATCTACGAGAAACTGCATGTCCGTTCCGGCCTGGAAGCCGTCGCCAAAGCACTCAAGGAACGACTGATCTAAAAAGAGCGGATTCCCGCCATACCAGTAAAGTCAGCCGGCGAGTAAACTGCAACTCAATCCGGTGTTCGCGATCATGACTATACTTTATCGAACAACGTCCATGGACCAAACACAGACTGATTATGAACCTACGTAAGCTTCCAAAAATCATCTTCATGAGCGTTGTTCTGTTGCTTTCGACCCTGCTTGTGGTCACTCCGGCAGCCGCCTTTGTGTCGGTTGGCTTCGGCGAAGAACAACAAAGCCATGTTGACGATGTAGACCCTCAGAATGCATGCTCTGACGCCGAGTTGCAAGCCAGAAACGATACGAACAGCACCGTCTGGATGATTGGAGGGTGCCTGGCTACCGTGCTGACGCTCATTGCCGCGCAAGTGATGGAGCCGAAGCCGCCTGCTAGCGCATTGCTCGGACAACCACCGGAATATGTCGCCACCTACACGGACTGCTATAAGCGCGCAGCGAAAAAGAGAAGGACCAATAAAGCGCTGACCGGTTGCCTGATCGGTGCTGGTGCATACGGCCTGTTAATCGTACTTTATTTCGCTGCCGCGGCATCGAACCCATATTATTATTAGTAACAGAACATCCTTTATGTGTAATAGAATTGCCGTTGTCTTGCTTCTCGTTGCCTGTTGTATGGTCACGGGTTCTGCCCGCGCTCAGCAAAGCCTGCTTAGCAGTAAAGCAGCCATAGGGAAGCAAGAAACCCTGTATGGGGAATTCCTCCGCGTCCTCGTAGAAGGAAACCGTAGCGACTCGCTTGAAGGGTCGTTTTATTACCTGGGTCAAGGGCGGATCTATTTCGAGATTGTGCACCCACTCAATCAAGTCCTGCTGGTGCATCACAACGTTATAACGATTTATTATCCGGACCGCCATCGGGGCTTCATCCTCGAAGGAAAGAGCCCGGCGATCCTGCCGCTAGTACCCGCAATTACTGCCGCGATTCGGCCCGACTACGGCCTGACGAACCTCGGCTTTCAGATCTACGATCAGAACGTGCGAGGCGACACGCTCTTTACCTTCTGGCACCATCCGGTCGGCGGCGAAGAACTGGGCCGTTTTCGCCTGGCAAAGGCGGGTGAACGCTTGTCGTATGCCGTGTACGAACCGCCCGACACCGACGGTGCGATTCGCACTACGTTCGAGGAATTTAAACCCATAGGCAGTTATATCTTTCCTTCTAAGATTCGCACGGAAAACGTGAATATGGCGAAAAAAGCGCAAGAGATCCTCTGGCTCAAGAACATACGTGTCAACCCCGACATTCCGGTCCGCGTCTCTGAATTCAAGATACCTGACGATGCTGTTATCGAGAAGAAGAAACTCTAAGCTACGCTGCAGCGTGCTATCCACGGTGCTCGCTGTTTTCGTTGTCGCTGGGCTACCCCTGCTCGCCCAGGCGCAAACGTTTCAGAACGATCTGAAACGGCTCCTTGAACACCGGCCGATACCTGCATCCTATCTGCTGCACCAGGAAGACGCTCCTACCCCCCTTCAGATCGAACGGGTCTCTGAGCTTGAGACGCTTTTCCTGGCCACCATCTTCCTCTATCAAACCACAATTTCTTCCCAGGATACGCATCGGTGCAATTTTACGCCGAGTTGCTCTCGCTTCGGGGCGGCAGCCCTCCATCATGCTGGACTGAAGGGAATCCTCTTGACAAGTGACCGGCTCATGCGTGACAATGGCATGCCAGATTTTCCCAGGTATTATCCCTTTGATCCTAAAACGAGTAGATTTTTAGATCCTCTCGATAAATATATTGCCATTCCTTCACGCGCTAATGATAACGAGCATGACAAAGTCAATTCGCCTGATTAGCCTGCTCTGCTTGTTCGCCGTATGTAATCAGGCAAAGGCTCAGTCCGACTCGCTCCGCGCCAGGTCGTCCGTCTTCTTTTCACCAGATAATATCCTCTCATTTGCTGACTTTCTCTGGCGTCAGAACGATTACCCGCGGGCGATTGATGAGTATCAGCGCTATCTCTTCAGCACAAGAGTCGGCAAACGCTCCTATGCCTGCTACCAGTTGGGCCGCTGTTATCTTCGAACGGGTAATCCCGATAGGGCAGCAGGCTATTTTGCCCAGGCAGCCGGCCATGCAACGCAGCCGGCTTTTAAAGATTCTATGCGTGTGGCCCACGTTGCGGCCTTACTCGTGGCGGACCAAAGCGAGCCTTTTCTGAGAGCTATCGATACCATTGCGGTGCATCTCTACTCAACGGAACTCCAGCAACGCCTCCTCAAACTGAAGGTCCTCTATTTCCTGAAGCAGAAGAAGTGGGGGAAAGCTATCGACGTCCTGAATAATGCATCGAACTCTGGAGATTATAAAACAAAACCAGACCTGTTCAACCTAGCCCTTCGCGGCCAAAACTTACCGCGCAAATCGACCTGGGCGGCAGCCACGCTGTCCACCCTTATTCCAGGAACAGGCAAACTCTATGCCGGCCGTATATCTGATGGACTCTATTCCCTCATCCTTATTGGAGGGAATGCCTGGCTAGCCTATGAAGGGTTTCGCGACAAAGGCGTTTCCAGCTTCAAGGGATGGTTGTTCGGGACTATTGGGGCTGTCTTTTATGTGGGGAATATTTACGGATCGGTAGTCGCCGTTCGCCTCTACAACAAAAGCACTGAAAATACGTTGCTCAATGATATACAGGCACAGATTCGGATATCGACTCATTTTTAGTCTTGTTGTGCTGATTCCGGCAGAGGGGCTCAACGCACAGCCCGACCCTACCGTGCTGTTACGCATGGCCGATCAGTACTGCAAGTTCGAAAACTATGATGCTTGCGTAACCGAATGCCTACGCTTTATGCACTTCGCCGAAGATCATCCGTTCGTTTACTATGCCTATTACAGAGCCGGGATGGCAGAGTCTCATTCAGGCAACTTGGCAGAAAGCATACAATGGTTCCGGGCCGCCGCCAACCACGCCCCGACTGAAGATCTGCGACGACGCATTAAATACAGACTCGCTGTTACGTTGCTCTCCCAATATCAACTCGATCTCGCCAAGATTGAGTTGTTTCAACTGGCGCTCACCTCTAGAGATACCGCGTCTATCACAAATTCAAATATTCTGCTCGGGGTGATACATACCTATCTGTACGAGTGGGATCAAGCGCGGAAAGCATTCCGACGCGCTGCCCAGCTACATCGACAAAACGAACCACTCCAAGAGAAGATGCAGGCTGTGGAGGCGCTGCTGGAAACGCTCAGCAGGAAACCGCGGATAAAATCCCCTCGAACGGCGAAGTGGATCTCCACGGTTTTGCCTGGAGGCGGACAAATCTATGCCGGGCGTATCTGGAACGGTCTCAACGCACTCGCGCTCAATACAGGCACCACCTATCTCGTCCAAAGAGCTATTGCAAATGGATCTCCCAGAAATGCGATCCTGTTGATAACAGGACTCTGGTGGCGCTACTATAAGGGCAATCGATTCCGTGCAGAAGAGGCAGCTATCCGAGTCAATGACGCGTATCGAGAGGGTATATTGAGTGAGGTTTACATGCTGATCCAGGAAGCCAGCACCTATCTTCCCGAGAAAGACCTCAGTTTGAGCCTACCCGTGTTGACGCACATACAATAAGACACCGAAACCATTCATCCTCCTCGCAATTGATGAGGTAGCGCCATGCGAACGATGAAAACGTTGATCTTCTGCTTCTCCAGTTCTGGTGACCTTACCTCTGTTTTAGTACCAAGGAACGACTGATCTAAAAAGAGCGGATTCCCGCCATACCGAAAAAGTCAGCCGGCGATTACACTGCAAAATCGGTCCGTTGTGCATGTGTCTCGATTCTTTCGGTAAGGGTTGTTCTGATGCTAAGACGAAGATGCATTTCGGTTGTTGCTCGGCCACTGGTCGTCACAAATCACTCCAAGAAAACAGGAGAATGGAATCGTGGCTATAATGAACCCAAAGGCTAGCTTCGAGCCAAGTCGAGATACCAAGCGAGATCATGCCCTGACACACTTTATGTAACACTACCTGCGCTCATGTCCTTCAAGCCTCCGCCTGCACGGGCTCAAGCCGCAATAGGGCTACACGCCGGGTACAACTTTGACGTGCTCAACTACCGAAATCTGGACAATGAGAACCCGAATGGTGCTCCGGTACTCGGGCTCCATGTCCACATTCGCCCAGAATCAATCCCGCTCATCATCAACCACACCCTCGACTACTTCTTCAACGGAGAACTCGATATTCCAGCACTCTAGGTGAGCATGAATGGGCTTTATCCTGTCGGACTGGAGAATGTGGCCTTACGCCGTTTGTCGGCGGGGGCTTGCCGCAACGTTCGAGCTCTCTACCAACAGACTCGGCGACGTATTCAAGTCGAGCCACGTGAATCTCGGCGTCAACCTCATCGGCGGTGTAATGATGGATCTACAGGGGATACGTCCCTTTGTCGAGGGACGCTTCACCCTCGGCAAACACCAGGTTTTCCAATACCTGATTTCGAATCCTTGGAATTCCATGATGGATCGGGGGTGCAGGTGATGGGAGGAATCCTCTTTCCTCTTGGCAATTAAACACGGAGGATGTCATGAAAAAGATGATTCTCACCCTTTGCTTTCTTGTGCTCTTCTCGGTTTCACTAGTCGGCTGCGACAGCAATGACGTGAGCGAAGAAGAGGAGGAAGTACCACACATCCTTGACGGTACGTGGACAGGCGGGGTTCTCGCTGACGGGGTGAGTATAACCATTGAGTTGAATGTAGAAGATGTCGTCGTGACTCCCTCGGCAGATCTCATTTCTGGCAAAGGCAGCTATATTTTTCCTGAGGACGTCTTGATTACGTTAAGACTGAGTGGAACATATGAACTTCCAGATATCGTGGAATTCACACTTGTTCCTGAAGCACTTCTCGCCCATGCGGCCATAGAGGGAACGCTTTCAGCAGACGGCAGGGTGATAACCGGGCGCTACTTGGAGCCAGGCTTTAACCTGCCTATAACGCTTCGGAAAGAATGAGGGGTAGCGTTCCATTAAGTGTGTCAGGGCATGATCTCGGTTGAGTCAACGACGCCTGGTTTGCTCGGCGGCCTTCGCAAAGAAGTGTAGCGGTCTATCTGTCTTGGGACCACATCGAGCATAATGTCAATCGAAAGACTATCGCCAAGTGGCGCAGCCACACTTCGGTCGAAGACACGTCCATGGGACCGAAGCGACCCCGATCGACGATGCTCTGACTGCCTCTACGCCCTGCAACCCTCGATCCCGCATCTGAGACGCTCCTCGCTTCACCGCTGCCTGCAGGGCTACTGCCTCCGGGCAACAAGGAAAAACCCGGTTCCTTAAAACTCGCCGGCTCACCGGCTCATCCGGAGCAAACACTCTATATGTAATCGAGGGATTTCCCCTTC
>JBHHWM010000199.1:0-9379 GCA_046756545.1 Rhodothermales bacterium
GCAGGCCACAGTCATCATCGCGCTGACGGCGAGTGCCTTCGAGGAGGACCGCACGATGGTGCTTTCGGCGGGGTGCGACGACTTTGTTCGCAAGCCCTTCCGTGAAGCCGACCTCTTCGAGGTTATGGCCAAGCACGTAGATATTCGCTACGAATATGCGGAGGTGCCCGAAACGGCTATGAGGCCGGAAAGCGCAGGAGGGGAAAATCATATGGTCGAGGCATTGCACAAGAGGCCGAGCGACTGGCTGTCGGCGTTACAGGCCGCCGCCATGCAGGCCGACAGCGAAACACTACAGGCATTGATCACACAAATCGAGCCCGAACAGGCCGCCCTGGCTCGGCAGTTAACACACCTGGTCGACCACTTTATGTTCGACCGGATTACCGACCTGACCCGTTGGCATTCAGCAGACGAAATGAGTTCAACATAAACGACGCCCGGATCTGATGACGTACAGCACAGGTGAGATACACGCTATTAGAGGCGACATTCTCATTGTTGACGACACGCTGCCCAACCTGCGCCTCCTCCGCGCCATGCTGATCAAGCAAGGGCATAAAGCCCGGGGTGTACCCAGCGGCCCCATGGCCCTAGAAGCCGCACACGCCGCCCCACCCGACTTGATTTTGCTCGACATCAACATGCCGGAGATGTCGGGCTACGAAGTTTGCCGGGCGTTGAAAACCAACGAGCAAACCGTCGACATTCCAGTCATTTTTATCAGCGCCGCCCATGAAGTCATCGACAAAGTGAAGGCGTTCTCGGTCGGCGGCATCGATTACATCACCAAGCCGTTTCAACTCGAAGAAGTACTCCTGCGCGTCGAAAATCACCTGACGATCCGCCATCTCCAGAAGCGGCTAAAAAATGCGAATATCGCCCTGGAGCAACGAGTTAAGGAACGCACCGCCGAGTTGCAGTTGAGCGAAGAACGCTTCGCCAAGATCTTTCACGCCAGCCCCATCGCCGTCTCGATTACCACCCTCGACGAAGGGCGCTTCATTGAATCCAACGAGCGCTTTTTTGAAATCCTGGGCTATACACGCGACGAATTGCTTGGAAAAACGGCCACGGAGATCAACCTCTGGCCCACTCCCGAACAACGAAACGAACTACTCTCTCACATAATGCAAAAGGGGGGTTCACTGCACGACTTTGAATTGCAATTCGTCGCTAAATCAGGCGAGATACGTGACTTGCGGGGATCGGTCGATACGCTGGAACTCGACGGGCGTATGTGTCTGCTCTGGATAGGGCACGATGTGACCGAGCGGAAACAGGTCGAACGAGATCGAGAACGTTTCTTCAAAGAACTGGAGGCGCGCAACGCGGAACTTGAACGGTTCGCCTATACGATTTCTCACGATCTCAAGAACCCTCTCTTCACCATCACGGGCTTTTTGGGACTGATGGAGCAAGATGCCGTCGCCGGTAAAACGGCCCATCTGGAGCGCTATACCGGGGAAATAAAAGCTGCCACCGAAACCATCAACAAGCTGCTGAACGAGTTGCTTGAAATCTCTCGGATCGGCAGGGTGGCCAACCCGCCGGAAGAGGTTTCATTGGCTGAACTGGTTGAAGAAACGATTTGCCTCCTGGATGCCAGGATTACCGACCGGGGCATCGTCGTCGACATCGACCCCGGCCTGCCCGTCGTCTTCGGAGACCGTCGCCGCCTTTCAGAAGTGCTCATGTTTCTTTTAGACAACGCCACCCGATTCATGGGCGACCAGCCGGAGCCTCGCATCGAGATCGGAGCCCGGCTCGGCAACGCAGCCCCGGTGTTCTACATCCAGGATAACGGCATCGGGATCGAACCCCGCTATCACGAGAGAGTCTTCCGAATCTTCGAACTGCTCGATACAGAAAGTGGCGGTGCCGGGGTGGGCCTGGCCCTGGCCAAGCGGATCGTGGAAGTGCATGGAGGCCGCATCTGGGTCGAATCCGACGGACTGGGGAAAGGCTCTACCTTTTGCTTCACCCTCCCCCGAAAAACGACCGTCGAAGCAGAGACCACCTGAACGCTCAAAGCTGTTCCGACCCCTCGCATCTTTACGTTTTTCAGATCGGCTTTTCTCTGACTCTTCGTGGAGGCGGCACAAGGGACCGCTATCTTATAGACCTTTCTGAAACCATCCATTCTTGTTTACCTGGAATATGTTGAAGTGGGCAGATGCCGAGGAAGCCGTCTCGATCATTCAATCGGGCGACCGCGTATTCATTCATACAGCCATTGCCGCGCCCCAGGCGCTCGTCCGGGCGATGACGGCCCGCGCCCCGTCTTTGCGCCGGGTAGAAGTGGTGCACCTGCATACCGAGGGCGTTGCACCCTACGCCGCTCCCGAGCACACCGATAGCTTCCGAACCAACGCTTTGTTTGTGGGAGGGAACGTTCGGAACGCCGTCGCTACCGGCGAGGCCGATTACATTCCCGTTTTCTTAAGCGAGGTGCCGGCCCTCTTCCGCCGGGGGATTCTGCCCCTGCAAGCGGCGCTGATCCAGGTCTCTCCACCCGATAAGCACGGCTTCTGCTCGCTCGGCGTCTCGGTGGATGCCTCCCTGGCCGCCGTGCAATCCGCCCGGTATGTCATCGCGCAGGTCAACCCTCAAATGCCGCGTACCCACGGAGACGGACTCATCCATGTCGATCAAATCGACTGCGCCGTTTCCGTCGATGAACCCCTGCCTGAACTCGGCCCTCCCCCACTGACCGAGGTTGAGCGCGCGATAGGACGCCATTGTGCCGACCTGATCGAAAACGGAGCCACGTTGCAAATGGGCATCGGTGCCATCCCCGACGCCGTGCTGGCGGCTCTCGACCAGCATCAAGACCTGGGCATCCACACCGAGATGTTCTCGGACGGCATCATCGACCTGGTGAAAAGTGGAGTGATCAACGGGGCGAAAAAGAGCAAGCATCCCGGCAAGGTTGTCGGCAGTTTTTTGATGGGTACCCGGCGTCTCTACGATTTCGTGGACGACAACCCCCAGGTCGTCATGCTCGACGCCAGCTACGTCAACGACACCAGGGTCATTCGCCAGAACCCGAAAGTCACCGCCATAAACAGCGCCATCGAAGTAGACTTGACGGGTCAGGTGTGCGCCGATTCGATAGGCACACGCCTGTATTCCGGGGTAGGTGGTCAGATGGACTTCATCCGGGGGGCTTCGCTTTCGGAAGGAGGCAAGCCGATCATCGCACTCCCCTCGGCCACACGTCGCGGCGATTCGCGTATTGCCGCCTACCTGAAACAAGGAGCCGGCGTGGTGACCACCCGGGCCCACGTGCATTACGTCGTGACCGAATACGGGGTCGCCAACCTGTATGGCAAGAACCTGCGGCAACGCGCCCGCGCCCTCATCAACATCGCCCATCCCGACCACCGGGAAGCCCTGGAAGCCGCCGCCTTCGAACGCTTCAAGAGCCTGGGAGACTGACGACCTACGGCCCGCAGCATCAGGGAATCGCCAGGATTTTGTGCGTCTGGAGGCTGAGCCGCCACCGGGGGTGTTTCAGGCAATAGGCCAGCGCCAGATTCGTGTTGGACGCTCGATCCGGCCCGTCCATCGGCTGTAACAAAAAGTGCTCGAAGTCGAGATCCGTGAAGTGTTCGGGCATCGCGCCGGGCTGTGGGTAGACCAGCTTGAGTTCGTGCCCCCGGGTGAGCACGAGATCCGCCCCGGCCTTGGGGCTCACGCAGATCCAATCGAGGCCGGGGGGAGGCAGCTTCGTCCCGTTCGTCTCTACCCCTACTTCGAAGCGAAGGGCGTGTAGGGCATCCACGAGCGGCGCATTGAGTTGAAGAAGCGGTTCTCCGCCGGTACAGACCACGTACGGACGCGCAAGACCTCCCGGCGCTTCGGGCCACTGTCCGGCTACGGCGGCTGCCAGGGTCTCCGCTGTGCGAAACGTGCCTCCGCCCGGTCCGTCCGTCCCGACGAAGTCCGTGTCGCAGAACGAACAGGCGGCCGTAGCGCGATCCTCTTCCCGGCCCGTCCACAGGTTACATCCGGCAAAGCGGAGGAACACCGCCGGGCGCCCCGTCTGCGCCCCCTCTCCCTGGAGCGTGTAATATATCTCCTTGACGCTATACGCCATGCCCGATCTGCGTTCTTTATCCTTCGTCGGCCCTGAACGCTTCAACTTCGAAACACGCGTCTCGTTCAGAAACATCTTTATTCCCACGCGTTTTGTAGGTTGGGTATCTTCCTTCTCTTTCCGGTCTACGCAACCCGTCTTTATTCACGATGGACGTACACACCTCCCCGGTACCGCACGTCGCTGAGAACCATGCTGCCTCCGTCGAGGCCGACATTGCGCGTATTATTATGCTCCAGCAAGCTAACCGGCAACGCATCGGACAGACGACGGCAGCAGAGCGTGTCGCAAAACTCAAGCGCCTTCGCGCCGCCCTGTTCGAACACCGGCAGGCCATCCGCGACGCCCTGCACGCCGACTTTCGTAAACCGCCCGAGGAGGTCGATCTGACTGAAATCCTGCCGGTGTCGCTGGAGATAGGCTACACCATAAAGCACCTGAAGCGGTGGATGAAACCGAAGAGGGTCGGCACGCCGCTGATCCTGTTCGGCACCCGCTCCGAGATTCGCTACGAACCCAAGGGAGTGGGCCTCATCATCTCCCCGTGGAATTATCCGGTCGAACTCACGCTGACGCCCCTGGTAGGTGCCATAGCGGCAGGATGCTGCGCGATCATCAAGCCCTCCGAGTATACACCCCATACCTCCCGGCTGCTAAGCAAGATACTCTCCTCGCTGTTCGAAGAAGACGAGGTCGCCGTCTTCGAGGGGGATTACACCGTCTCTCAGGCCCTGCTGCGCCACCCGTTCGATCATATCTTTTTTACCGGAAGCCCCGCCGTCGGCCAGATCGTCATGCGTGCCGCCGCGGAGCACCTCTCGTCCGTGACGCTCGAACTGGGCGGGAAATCGCCCACTATCGTCGATGAAACCGCCGATATCGACGATGCGGCCCAGAAGATCGCGTTTGGAAAGTTCGCCAACAACGGCCAGACGTGCATCGCGCCGGACTACGTGTACGTCCACGAACGGGTACACGATGGCTTTGTCAACGCCCTCCGGAAGCATATCCAGGGGTTCTACGGTGACGATGCTGCCGCACGAAGCGCCACGCCCGACTACGCCCGCATCGTCAGCGACAAACACCACCGGCGCGTGCGGCATCTCTACCAGGAAGCCCTCGACCGAGGCGCGCAGGCCGTGACGGGCGGCACCAGTGAGGACGCCGAGCGCTTCATCGACCCCACCGTGCTGACCGAGGTGCCCCCGGACACCCGGCTCATGCAGGAGGAAATCTTCGGGCCGGTGCTCCCGATCCTTAGATTCAAGACGCTGGACGAAGCCATCGAGACCATCAACAGCAAACCGAAACCGTTGGCGCTCTACGTGTTCAGTTCCAGTAATGCGGCCATCGAGCACGTGCTCCGAAACACGTCGGCCGGCGGCACCTGCATCAACGACACGCTCCTGCATTTTTTACACCCCGACCTGCCCTTCGGGGGCGTAAACACGAGCGGGATCGGTCAGGGCCACGGCTACTACGGGTTTCTCGCCTTCTCGAACGAACGCCCGGTGCTGCGGCAAAAGCTGAAGAACGGCCCCTTCAAAAAATTCTACCCGCCCTATACCCGGACCACGCAGAAGCTCATCGACCTGCTGCTGAAATATTTTTGATCGGCCGTTCCTCCCCACCGGGCGTCCCCGATGACTCACCGGAGGAGTAACACGGATCGGGTCCGGCTTCCGGTAGTCCCCCTTACTTTAATGATATAGAATCCGTCGGTTAACCGGCCCGCCTCAAAATCGAGCCGATGGGTTCCTGCCACGAGAAATCCCTCGTGCAGAACCGCTACCCGACGCCCCAACATATCATAGGCCGCGACCGTCATCGGCTGCCCCACCGGCACGGTCAATGTCAGGTGGCTGGTCTGCGTGAAGGGATTCGGAAAGGCCGGGGCCAGTATGAATCCTGCCGGTTCCGGGGCGGCTTCCAGGGCCACCGGCTGCTCGGCCATCTCCACCAAAAACAGCCCCTCCGTGATGCTGCTGACCGCGATAGTGCCGCTCTCGAAAAAGGGGTAATTGCTCCAGGTACCAAATCCTACGTCGCCCGGAGTGGTATCCAGAAAAGCAAGTTCTATGGGATGAGCCACGTCGGTGATATCGAGGATCCGTAGACCGCTCGTGTAATTGGTCTCAAAGAGAAGGTCCCCCCGGATATACAGGTTGTGATCGGTCGATTGTGTATCGGCGAAGTACTCGGTCAACAGCACCGGATTATCGAGGTCGGAAAAATCCCAGATCAGCGTGCGCGTCGGCATCCCGAAGGCGAACTCGTCGCCTTCATCGTTTTGGAAAAAGTAGCGATGATCCTCGGTCAGCCATCCCTGATGCACATAGCCCACGCGAGGATACTGGGCCGTCGAGATGGGGATGGGATGAGCCTTGTCGGTCACATCGACGAGCCCGATGGCCTGGGCGTTCGAGCCGATACAGATTTCTCGTCCTCCATACGATGAATCAGGACCCCGGTAGACGACGCATTGCGCATCGTGGGTGTAGCCCCGGCCCGTTCTGATGTCGGTGAAACACCCGACGAAGGCGGGGGTCAACGGGTCACGCACGTCCACCATGTGCAGCCCGCCGCCGCAGGTCGTGCCGCCCTCGCTGCCCCCGACGATGTAGGCATAGCCGGTGTCTTCATTAATCGCCAGGTTATGCGCGCTACCGATCCCGGAATACAGAGTCGTAGGCTCGAAGCGAACAGGGGTGCCGGTTAGCCCGCGAAGCTGCTTCAGATCGAATACCTGCATGCCGTGGTCCCCGACCAGATCGGCCACGATGAATACATGGTCGCGGTACACTTTCACGTCGCGTGTACTCGATGAGGATGACTGGGTGGGCAGAAGCCCCAGGTACACCGGGTTGACCGGATCGCTAACATCCACAAAAGCCGTCCCGTCGTTGCGCCCCACGAGTGCATACTCTTTTCCCGTCAGTGGATCGGTCCAGCCCCATACGTCGTTGAGCGTACCCGGTCCTCCGATATCCCGAATCGGCAGGAAAGACAGCAGGCTCACGTTGCGACATTGGAACACTTCTACAATCCCCTCATCACACGACCGTTTGCTCCCGACGATAGCGTTCAGGTCTCCCGTAGGACTCGTCAGCCGGGTCCGTTCGTCCCAGATTTCGGTGCCGGTCCTGCGTTCGAAGAGATAGGCGGCCCCCGATACGAACGCATCGCCCGGTGCCCCGACGAGGGCTTGCCCCCCCTGGATAGCCACCGGTCTTCCGAACCCATCCTCTCGCCGTGCCCTGTCGGCGTTAAGCGTAGCTTCTTCGATCCAACGATGCCCATTTCCATCTCGCCTAAAGACGACGGCAGCCCCTAAGAAATCGTGCGCCCCTATCGCGCTGACGATCAATGCCTCGTTCGTGGCATCCAGGTCGAAGCCGAAATTATCATTGGTGCCGCCGGTCATCCGTTGCGTTTGAATCCAGCGATTCGTGGATGCATCACGGCGAAAAACATATACGGCACCCGTCGCATTGTGGGAACTGGCCCCTACCAACAGTTCGATCCCCACCATATCCAGCGCCACGCCGAAGTTGTCAGTCGGTACGCCTACGGGCTGCCCGACCAGTTTTTGCTCTTCCACCCAGAGGCCACTGGTACTGTCCTGCCGGAACACGTAGACGCTGCCGACCCTGTTATCCATGAACGGAGCCCCGAGCGCGATGTAGTCACCGCTCACTGCAACGGCTTCTCCCAGTTGATCCCGGGCCTGGCCGTCGGAGGCGGTGAGACGGGCTTCTTCGATCCAGGTACCGTCTCCCTCGCGGCGAAACACGTAGGCTGCACCCGTCTCGTCTGAGGCCAGGGGAGCCGCAAGTACGGCATGGTCCTGGTTGAGGGCCACGGCTTCTCCGAGCCGGTCGCCCGGCTGCCCGTCGGAGGCGGTGAGACGGGCTTCCTCGACCCAGGTGCCGTCCGCCTCGCGGTGAAATATGTAGGCCGCCCCTGTACCACCATCTGCCATGGGTGCTCCGACAACCAGGCGAGGACCATCGACGGCCAGAGACTGGCCGAAGGCGTTGCCGAGCGTTTCATCTGAAGCACGCAGGGCCTGGCGATGGATCCAGGTGCCGGTGAGGGCATCCCGAAGGAAAACATGCACGGCCCCCGTACCGTCCCCGGTCAGCGGTTCTCCCACAAACGCTGCCTGCTCGAAGAGGGCCAGCGCACGGCTGAAATCCTGGGCCTTGGATTTGTGTACTGGTTGTGATGGAGGCAGCCGTTGCGCCCCTTGCATCGAAGGATAGGCCCACACGCCTGAGCTTCCGACAACGCCAAACCACAAAAGGACCATACCTGTCAGGCAGACGCGCATGTGTTTTCACTCTTTAAACCAGTTATACTCAACAGCGATCTTCACAATGGGAGTTCCCTGCCCTGCTCCAATAAAAGTAAAACGAAAACATGAAAAGAGGCACTTCATCGTTCCTCGCCTCGTCCATGACATCAGGTTATTTCTAGACGGAATGTCGGATATCCAGCCTGTTGCTTATAATGCCGTTACATACCCTTGCTGCAATAGGCCCGTACATCTATGCGAAAACTCAAAGTCGGCATCGTAGACATTCTGGGTAAGTCAGCGAGCAGAAAAGCGTATTCGCGCTATTCGCGTCCCAATAACCAGAGCATCATGCCACAGATTGTGGCCGTATGGTGCGAGGAATTAGGTCACGACGTTTCGATGGTGTACTACGACGGCCCCGACCCCTTGCTCGGGTCCATCCCCGACGACGTGGACCTCGTCTTCATCAATGCCTTTTCGCAAAACGCGATGCTGGCCTATGCCCTGAGCAACTACTATCGGTCGAAGGGGGCCGTGACCGCGCTCGGCGGCCCCCACTCGCGCTCCTACCCGGACGACACGGTCAAGTACTTCGATTATGCCGTGGGCTTCTGCGACAAGGAACTCCTCCGCGATATCCTACAGGACTGTTCCCCCTACCGGCCCCAGGGACAATTCCTCACCGCCGATCAACAGCCGTCGAGCCTGCCCGGCGTGGTGCAACGCTGGAAGTTCATGCAACCCATCCTGGAAAAAGCCCCGCTCATGAGGGTCATTCCCATGGTCGGTAGTCTGGGTTGCCCCTACACATGCAGTTTTTGCATCGACGCCCTGGTGCCCTATCAAACCCTGGAATTCGGACCGTTGACCGAGGATCTGCGGTTCATCCTCAAAAACAAGCCGCCACGGACCGTCGTTGCCTGGCACGACCCGAACTTCGGCATTCGCTTCGACGACTACCTGGGCGCGATTGAGGA
>JBHHWM010000200.1:0-9347 GCA_046756545.1 Rhodothermales bacterium
GTGGAAGAGAGCGCGGAGAAAGTCCTGGCAAAACTCCACGAACTGGGCTATCTGGTTGATTGAGGACGGTGAATCTGGAGTCCTCTGAGATAAGGGGCACACCGGGCTCGCTACATTGGCCCTGGATACGTAAATTTTATTCCACGAAGCACCGTATTTACTTGACCTCTTCGTACAGGGCAGATATTTTCATGCCCGTTATTCGCCTGGTACCTCGGCAGACGCGCAAGGACGTTTGACGAAAGGCCGATTCATCTCTCCAAGGGGGGAAGGAGAAATCCCTGCTGCGTTGGTGACAAGGCCGCGCCTACAGCCCGGTTGGGTGCAGAACCCTTCATGCCGGGCACGGGTACACATTTGCCGGCCTTCGGACGATATGTGCATACAGGGACGTGAGGGTTCCTCATCGTTGTTCTGTTTTCAAAGGTCAACGCCACACATACGCTCGTTCGAAGCGGTGTAGTTTAAGAAACACAGACCGGCTGTTTGTACCTTAACGGATGGCCGGTAGGCCTAGAAATATGTGCATGGGTTCAAAAGAACGCATGTAACTGACGGGGCGGAGCTATAGATGACCGGCATAACGAAACCCTGTAACCGAGCATGAGCGGCAGTTCCTCCATAGCGAGTCCGGCGCGTATCTGGCGGGTTTTTTACACCACGCCGCGTGCGGAGAAAAAATGCGAAGAACGGCTGCAACAGCGCCGGGTCGAGGTGTTTTTGCCGAAGTGTGTCGTCGTGCGGCAGTGGAAGGATCGAAAGAAGAAAGTCGTCGAACCGCTCTTCAAGAACTACCTCTTTGCCCAGGTCGATGAGCACGAACGCTTGCGTGTACTGCGGACGCCGGGTATTGTGCGTTGTGTCAGCTTCGGGGGGAACCCGGCCACGGTGTCCGAGGCGGAAATCGAACAGCTCAAGATTGCACAGAATGATCCCAAGCGGCTCCTCGTCATCGACTACCCGTTGCCGAAGCTGGGCGCGAGGGTCACGGTCACAGAAGGACCGCTTCGGGGACTTTGCGGCGAGGTCATGCAGCATCGCAGTCAGACCCACATCATTCTGCGTGTCACGGCCATCCGGCAGGCGGTTCGGGTGAATGTGCCGGCGGCGTGGGTGCAAACGGATCGCAGCGTGCCTGCCGCATAGATGATAATCAGGGAGGGTTTTAGATAGAGGATGACGAAGGAGAATACACATCGCTTGCTCGAATGCATCGCGGATAGATCGGCGCGCGTCGGTGTGATCGGACTCGGGTACGTGGGCCTGCCATTGGCCACCGTCTTTGCCGAGGCAGGGTTTCGGGTCGTCGGCGTGGATGTGGACGACCGTAAAGTGCGTGCGCTCAACGAGGGCACGTCGTACGTCGAGGATATTCCTTCGGCGCGTGTGGAGGCGCTGGTGCAGCAAGGGTTGCTGTCGGCCACCACCGATTTTGCGGTGCTCGACGGGTGTGATGCCGTGAGCATCTGCGTGCCGACACCGTTGCGCAAGACGCGCGACCCGGATATTTCGTATATCCTCAGCGCCGCCGACGCCATCGCACAGCATCTGCATCCCGGCATGCTGATTGTGCTCGAAAGCACCACGTATCCCGGCACCACGACCGAGGTTATTTTGCCTCGTTTGCAGCAGAACGGTGCCCGGCTTCAGGTGGGAGAGGACTTCTTCCTGTGCTTCTCGCCCGAGCGCGTCGATCCGGGACGCCGGGACTGGACGACGGTGAACACGCCCAAAGTGATGGGGGGCGTTACGCCGCGCTGCCTGGAACGAGGGGCCGCGCTCTACGGCTCGGCTATCGAAACGATTGTGCCCGTGTCTTCGACCGAGGCGGCGGAGATGGTCAAGCTGCTGGAAAACACGTTCCGGGCCGTCAACATCGGCCTGGCCAACGAAGTGCTCTTGATTTGCGACAAGCTGGGGCTGGATGCCTGGGAGGTCATCGAAGCGGCGGCGACGAAGCCGTTCGGTTTCATGAAGTTCACGCCGGGTCCGGGACTGGGGGGGCATTGCATCCCCATCGATCCGCTCTACCTGTCCTGGAAGCTCAAGACGCTCAATTACAACGCACGCTTCATCGAACTGGCCAGCGAAGTCAACACGTCCATGCCGCGCTACTGGGTACGCAAGGTGCAAGACGCCCTCAACGAGGCCGGCAAGCCGGTCAACGGGAGCAACGTGCTGGTGTTGGGCGTGGCGTATAAGAAAGACGTGAGCGACCTCCGCGAGTCGCCGGCGCTCGACATCATTCTGCTGCTCCGAGAGAAAGGAGCACAAACGAGCTATCACGATCCCCACGTGCCCGACTTCCAGCACGACGGCCTCGAAATGGTGTCGGTCTCCGATCTGGACGATGCCCTGGCGGAGGCTGATTGTGTTGTCATTGCTGCCGACCATTCCGCCTATGACTGGGACAGGATTCAGCAGCAGGCGCACCTCCTGGTCGATACCCGCGCCGCCCTTCGTAAAACGCAACCCGTGATCGCTTGATGGGCCGCCTGTTCCGTGGCGTCAAGGCGAGGGCTCGACATCTACTTGCGCTTCGGGAGTCGCTCGTGGAGGAGGAGATATTAGGACGTGTTTACCATGTTCGTAGAGGGACCGTCCGGCCTCAACCCGACTATGATGATGCCTGGTTTCTTGCCTGTGCGCTTCATGCCCGCATCATCTTCGATATAGGAGCCAATGTCGGATACAATGCTTTGTTGGCCGCACGCCAGGGGAACGTAGATCAGGTCGTACTCGTGGATGCCAATGCTGTGGCTCTCTCTGCTGCAGCCGAAAACCTGATCCGAAACGGAGTTGGTAGAAAAGCACGTTTTGTCCGGGCCTTTGTGGCAGATAGTGTTCATGATGTCGTCACCTTCTGGACCGTGGGGAAAGGGGCTGCCGGGAGTATGTATGCGAGCCATGCACAGACGGCTAGCAAGCACGCATCGCACGTCTCCGTGTCCACCGTGACCGTAGATTATCTGAGTGAGGAGTACGGTTTATTGCCCGATTTCGTAAAGGTTGATGTGGAAGGGGCGGAACGAGAAGTTTTAGCTGGAAGCGCGGCCTGCGCTCGTCATGAGAAGACGCGCTTTTTAGTGGAAATGCATTCCAATCAGGACCTGAGCATGTCGGAGAATGCTGCCGATGTACTTTCTTGGTGTAAGTCGGTGAACTATCGAGCCTGGTACTTGAAGGAGCACGTGATGCTGGAAGGACCTGAGATGATTCGGCATCGAGGACGCTGTCATCTACTTCTCCAACCTGCTCCCTGGCCGCTGCCCTCGTGGTTACAACGCATCGAGCAATCTGCTCCTCTCGAACATGCGACGATCTCGGCCTGACATTGCCATCCAACCCGTGACGGCCTGATGGGCTGCTTTCTCGTGACCGGTGCCGCGGGCTTCATCGGCTCGAAAGTGGCCGAGATGCTGCTGACCGACGGGCACACGGTAGTGGGTATCGACAGCCTGAACGACGCCTACGACGTGCGTCTGAAACATTGGCGATTGGAGCAGATCAAGGATCAAACGGGTTTTGCATTTAACCAGATCAACATCTGCGACAAGGCAGCGCTGGAGCCGCTATTCGTCCAGCGCCGTTTCGACGCGGTCCTCAACCTGGCGGCACGGGCAGGGGTGCGCCAGTCGGTGGCGGATCCGTGGGTGTATCAGGAGACCAACGTCACCGGCACGCTCAACCTGCTGGAGCTTTGTCGTACGCACGATATTCCCAAGTTTGTGCTGGCATCCACGTCCAGCCTGTACGGCAATGGAAGCCCGATGCCGTACCGGGAAGATCAAAACACCGACCATCCCCTCTCGCCGTATGCCGCCTCGAAGAAAGCTGCCGAAACGCTGTGCTATACCTATCACTACCTCTACGGCCTCGACGTTACGGTGCTGCGCTACTTCACTGTCTATGGGCCTGCCGGTCGCCCCGACATGAGCCTGTTCCGCTTCACGCAGTGGATCAGCGAGGGACGGCCCGTGCTGGTCTATGGTGATGGCACACAATCTCGCGATTTCACCTACGTGGACGACATCGCGCGCGGCACCATCGCAGGGCTCAAACCGCTCGGCTACGAAATCGTCAACCTCGGTTCGGACACCCCTATTGTTCTCACCGACACGATCCGTATGATCGAGGAGGCCGTGGGGAAAAAGGCATGCCTTGAATTTCAGCCACGTCACCCTGCCGACGTGACGGCAACCTGGGCAGGCATCGAAAAGGCGAAGGAATTGCTGGGATGGCAGCCCGAGCACGCATTTGAAGACGGTGTGGACTGTCTAGCCGTGTGGTATCAGGCGAATCGAGAGTGGGCTATGAAAATAAGGACGAACTAGCCGGTATGTCTGCTCCGACACATCATCAGACGGTCATTGAGTCCCGCTCCGGCTGGCAACTCCTCAACTGGCGCGAGTTGGTGGAGTACAGGGACCTGTTTTATTTCCTGGTGTTGCGGGATATCAAGGTTCTCTACAAGCAGACCGTCCTGGGGTTTAGCTGGGCCATCATTCGCCCCGTGTTCAGCATGATCGTTTTCTCTGTGGTTTTTGGGGGGTTAGCCAGCGTGCCCAGCGATGGAGTACCCTATCCGGTGTTTTCGTACGCTGCGTTACTTCCCTGGACCTACTTCTCGACGGCTATGACAAAGTCGACGGCGAGCCTGGTTGGGAATGTGAACATGTTGACCAAGGTGTATTTCCCCCGCCTCGTAATTCCCATGACGCCGGTACTGGCGGGCCTGGTCGATTTCGGCATTGCCTCCCTGGTGCTGGCTGCTTTGATGGCGTGGTTCGGCATTGCTCCGACAATTTATATTTTGCTCCTTCCCTTCCTCGTGCTCCTGATGGTTCTTACAGCTTCCGGCATTGGGATGTGGCTTTCCGCGCTCGCTATTCAATACCGCGACATCAAGCATGCCATGACGTTTCTGGCCCAGCTGTTGATGTATGCGGCGCCGGTTGTATGGCCCGTTTCGTTGATTACGGAGAAGTTTCCCGAGTGGGGCGAGACGATTCGGCTCGTCTACGGCCTGTATCCCATGGCGGGCGTCATTGAGGGGTTTCGGGCGGCCCTGCTAGGCACGACGGCGATGCCCTGGGATCTCCTCGGCATGGGCACGTTGAGCGCTGTGCTGCTGGCGCTTTCGGGTGCGTTCTATTTTCGACGGATGGAGCGGGTCTTTGCGGATGTGGCTTAAGGGACAAGGATGAGTGATATTGCCGTAAGGGTCGAAAACCTAAGCAAACGTTATCGTATTGGCCTCAAAGAGGAGCAGCATGATACGCTGGCAGGCGCGGCGATGTCCTGGCTGATGTCGCCGCTTTCAAACTTTAGTCGATTGCAGAGGCTAAGCAAATTCGATGAAGAAGAGGGTACGGAAGACGTCATATGGGCTGTCAAAGATGTGTCGTTTGAAGTTGAGCAGGGAGAAGTGTTGGGGATCATTGGTCGTAATGGGGCAGGGAAGAGTACGTTGCTTAAAATCCTTTCGCGTATTACCGAACCGACATCTGGGAGAGCCATCATTCACGGTCGAGTGGCCAGTCTTTTAGAAGTTGGGACCGGCTTTCATCCTGAGTTGACGGGCCGGGAAAACATATATCTGAACGGTACCGTGCTTGGCATGTCGAAGCCAGAGATCGATCACAAATTCGATGAGATCGTGGACTTCTCCGGTGTGGAAAAATTTATTGACACGCCGGTAAAACGCTATTCGAGCGGGATGCGAGTTCGGCTTGCTTTTGCTGTTGCCGCCCACCTCGACCCCGAAATCCTTCTTATCGACGAAGTACTTTCGGTTGGGGATGCCGCGTTCCAGAAGAAGTGTTTGGGGAAGATGCATGATATAACTCAGCAGGGTCGCACCGTGCTCTTTGTCAGTCATGTCATGGCTTCTATCAAGTCGTTGTGTAACCGGGTGCTCTTGATGGAGAACGGACGCTTAGCATTGGAAGGTGATAGTGATCATGTGGTCGATGCCTACTTGAGTGCCGGCGAAGACATCGCACAGGATGGCATTATTCCTCTTGCGGCACCACGCGTGGGGACCGGGGAAGCTATTATCCAATCTGTTGAGCTTGCCAATGGAACAGGGCAGCGTACCTCGCAATTGTACCTGGGTAGCTCTTTTCGTATCTCATTCAGCTTTGAAGCCCTGAAACCGATCCCTGACGCCATTATAGAGGTGAGCATAGCCGGGCGAGATGGGAGTCATATTGTCCAGGCACTCAGCATAGATGGAGGCCGTCCTTTACAGCATTTTTCGAAAGGGCATCACACGGTGAGTGTGGACCTGGAGATGGTGTTGCTGCCGCGGCAGTATTCACTCATCCTGGGGCTGCATCACTCGAATGGGAAAACAATAGATTATATTGAGGATGTGCTCAGCTTCGACGTGTTGCCCGTGGCAAGCAGCGGACGCGATCACTATCCTACCGAGCAAGTACGTGGCTATGTCCGCCCGGCAGCGCGCTGGTATTTGCCCGAGGGTCTACAGACGCTGTCGAGACGAACTTGAGAAGCTAAGAAGCTAGAGCATCATGTGTGGCATTGCGGGGATTTGCAACCTGAACGGGGACCCAGTATCGGTCATGGTGCTCAAACACATGGCTGATCGTATAGCGCACCGTGGGCCTGATGGGGAAGGATTTTTCTCTGACGGTGCTGTTGGTTTGGCACACCGGCGGCTTGCTATCATCGATCTTTCAGAGGCTGGCCGTCAGCCGATGACTAATGAGACGGAGGAAATCTTTCTTGTCTATAACGGCGAGATTTACAATTTCCAGGAACTTCGAAAAGAACTGGAAGCATTGGGACATAGCTTCCGTTCCCGCACTGATGCCGAAATGGTGGTGCATGCCTACGAAGAATGGGGTGAGGTCTGTGTTCACCGCTTCAATGGCATGTTCGCTTTCGCCCTCTGGGACCGGCCTCGCAAGCAGCTTTTTCTGGCGCGTGATCGCTACGGTATCAAGCCGCTCTACTATGCGCAGCAGGGACAGACGTTCGCTTTTGGGTCTGAGGTGAAGACAATCCTGGCCCATCCTGCATTCCACGCTGCTGTCGATAAGGAGGCGCTGCTGGAGTATTTTACGTTCCAGAATCTATTTACAGACCGGACGCTGTTCGCTGGGGTTTGCCTGCTCCCAGCAGGATGCTGGATGACGCGATCGTTGCAGGATGCCGCAGATCCCGCTCCTGTGCGCTACTGGGATTTTCAATTCGAAGAACCTGAAAGTCCAGATGACGAACAGGCCTATCTGGAAGAACTCGACCGACTCTTTAGCCAGGCGGTCAAGCGGCAACTTGTCAGCGATGTGGAAGTGGGGGCCTATCTCAGCGGTGGGATGGATTCGGGTTCCATCACAGCGGTGGCCGCAGCAAAACTCCCTTACTTGAAGACTTTTACTTGCGGGTTCGACTTGCGGTCGGCGTCGGGTCTGGAATTGGGGTTCGACGAGCGCGAGAAAGCCGAGTACATGTCCTATCTATTCAAGACCGAGCACTACGAGATGGTGCTTAAAGCCGGGGACATGGAACGGGTCATGCCGAAGCTGTCCTGGCATCTCGAAGAACCCCGCGTCGGTCAAAGTTACCCGAATTACTACGCGGCGCAATTGGCCAGCAAGTTCGTCAAAGTCGTACTTGCCGGAACTGGGGGCGATGAACTCTTCGGCGGCTATCCGTGGCGCTACTACCGGGCCGTCGTTAATGACGATTTCGAGGATTATATCGATAAGTACTACGATTACTGGCAGCGTCTCATTAGCAACCGGGCCATTCAGCAGGTCTTTCAACCGATCTGGTCGGATGTGCAGAACATATGGACTCGCGATCTCTTTCGTGACGTATTCGACCATCACGCACCTACATTGATCCGGCCTGAGGACTACGTAAATCACTCCTTATATCTGGAATCCAAAACGTTCTTGCATGGATTGCTGGTGGTGGAGGACAAACTCAGCATGGCCCATAGCTTGGAGACACGCGTGCCCTTCCTCGACAACGATCTAGTCGATTTTGCGATGCGCTTGCCGGTACGGCTCAAGCTAGGGAAGCTCGACGAGATCATTTACATCAATGAGAACGACCCGCGCCCCAAGATGGAAGTCTATTATCGGAAAACCCAGGATGGAAAGCTGCTATTGCGCAAGATGATGCAGCGATACATTCCTTCCGAGGTGACACGGGGCGAAAAGAAGGGCTTTTCAGCACCAGATGCTTCTTGGTTCAGAGGAGAGAGTCTAGATTACGTACGGCGCAAGCTGATAGATGGCCCTGCGCTGATTTACGAATACCTGGATCGCAGGGCCGTGCAGCGTCTGGTCGAAGAGCATTTGCAAGGAAAGCAGAATCGCAGATTGTTCATCTGGTCGCTGCTAAATGTAGAGTGGTGGTTGCGGACGTTCTTGGATAGCGATCAGGAGACGCCGTATGCTATAATCACTGGCCAAACCAGCTATGCGCCGTGAATTCACGGAGATGGACATTTCATAGGAGGGATATGCGTTTGCAATGAGCGAGGAACAGATCATAGAGGAGTTCCAGGATCCTCGACAGATGACGATCTTCAAAGAGTTGAAGAAGCTTTGGAGACTGCTACGGACACAGGTAGATCGGCAGTGGCGTCGCACACTTCCCTTTGGCGACTATTTTGTTGATAGGTGGGAGAAGGCGCGCCTGCTCGGCTTCGGGGAGGGGGCGAGCATCTATGATAGCAGCTTGGTTATTGGTGATGTGTCGGTGGGGCGTTATACTTGGGTAGGCCCATTCACCCTTTTGGATGGCTCAGGGGGGCTCAAGATTGGAGAATATTGCTCCATTTCAGCTGGGGTACAGATCTATTCGCACGACTCAGTCGAGTGGGCGATCACTGGAGGGGAAGCCAATCTCGAAAGAGCACCTGTCAAAGTCGGAAATCAATGCTATATCGGCCCGAACGCAATCATCACAAAAGGGGTTACTATTGGTGATGGTTGTATAATCGGTGCCAATAGTCTGGTTTTGGACGACATCCCTAGCAACAGCAAGGCTTTCGGGACTCCGTGCCGTGTGGTAGGGACAGTGGGTTGATGTGCCCCTTGTTGTAATCGATGATGAAGATCAGGACGTTGACAGGGTTTGTCGCTAAATGCATCGGCACCATTTCTTCGGACCTCGCCGACATTGAGGGAGCCGACAGGCTCATCTTGCCTGGCAGTACCGGCACCAACTTCAGTGAGGCCTACTCTAATCGTAAGCATCCCCTTTTCTCAACAGAAGGGATGAGCAGCAACACGCAATAGCGAGACGGTATCATGTCTGCCTTAGAACGACTCGGCCTGGACCGGCAAACCGCCGCCACCAACGGA
>JBHHWM010000201.1:0-9326 GCA_046756545.1 Rhodothermales bacterium
GCCCGGATCACTTGATCGCTTAATCTGAATGTTTCCTCGGGCGGCAACGCTCGCGCAAGCTTCATCAGCTCGAGCCGCACGTCTCGGCAATATTGCCACACATGCAGATCTTCAAAGGATTGGATCTGCCGTTCCGTATCCCATCTCTCTGCCAGCTCCTGAACCATCCCTTCCAGGGAGTCGTCGTGCACCATCTCCTCCACATCGTGTAGTCCAAGGTCCATCTTCTTCACCTCACTATTTCCCAATTCCCCACACCTCTCAGCGTTGTCGCTCTCTCGTCTTGGCCAGCGACTCGTAATATTTTTCGACGAGGTCGCGGTACTCGGCAGGGACGTCGGTTTTGCGCCCGCCGTAGAGTTTCTTCTCCATCTCGATCAGGTCCAACTGGCGAGCCACTTCCAGTTCGAGTTGCGACAGCGGGTCGTAGACGCGGTCGTTGAAGAAGGCTTTAGCGGCGTCGCCTTCCAGCAGGATGCCGGTGTTGTCGGCCCGGTTCATGAGGTTTTGGAGCCGGCGGATCTGGTTCTGCGCGGCGGGGTTGTTGCCGAGGTCGCGCTGCAAGCGTTCCAGCGTTTCCTGGGCGCGCTCGAGCTGGCGTTGCATCCGGGCGGCGTCGGCGCGGGCCTGCCGGTCCGAGGGAGATCCGGCTCGGCCCTGCTGCTGGCCTTGCTGCTGATTTTGCTGTTCGTTCGGGTTGCCTTGCTGCCCGGCCTGGGCCTGGTTTTGCATCTGCTCGAACTGTCGCATCAGGTTCCGTATCTCTTCCAGCGACCGGGTCAGTTGCTCTTCGTCGGTCAGCGGGAGGCTTTGTTCGAAAGCACGCCGCTGGGTCTCCAGGCGTTCGATGGTGGCCAGGATCTCATCTTCCATGCGTTCGGCGTAATCGAGCCAGCCTTCTTCGATGGCTTCTTCCGAGTTGCGCATGTTCTCTTCGAGCCGCTCGCGCCGCACTTGTTGGAGGATATTACGCACCGTTCTGGCCAGTTCGGGGTCGTCTTGCTGGATGCGTTCCTGGACGGCCTCGGCCTGATCCATCAGGCGCTCCAGGTTGTCGAGCATCTGTTGCCGCTTCTGCTGGAGGCGATCTACGGTTTCCTGATCGGTTCGTCCCTGGCGGAGGCGGGCCTCTTCCGCCGCTTCTTCGATATCGCGGCCAAGCTGGCGTTCCTGGTCGCGGAACTGGTCGAACTGCTGCGCGAGGTCTTCGATCATCTCCCGCGAGTTGTCGGTCGAGGACAGGCGCATCTCCTGCTCTAACCGCTGCAGTTCGTTCAGGGCCTGTTGCTGGCGTGCCATCGCGCGTTGCGGGTCGTTCCGGCGAAGGGCCTGCTCCGCCTCTCGCATGTTCTCGGCGATGCGTTCCATGCGTTGCTGCATCTGCTGCGAAATCTGGTCGTTGTTGCGCGCCATCTGGCGCATGTTGTCGGCGAGTTGCTCGGATTGCCGGCGGAGTTCGTCCTGGTCGCGCTTCAGCTTGTCGATGAACCGTTTTTTGTCCTCGCCTTCGAGGTCTTCCGGACGGTTCTGGTTGGCCAGGTTTTGCTGCCGCCGGGCCAGTTCTCGGAGTTTGTTCAGCGTTTCGTCGAGTTGCTGATCCTGTTGCTGCTGGGCGCGTTGCTGCTGCATCTCGTACTTGTCCTTCGAGATGTCGAGTTCGAGGTCCATCAACTCGGTCATGCGTTCTTCAGTAGCCGACTGGCCGCCGCCGCCCCGGTTCATCGTCACCTGCTGTTCCTTGTTCAACGCGTCGGCGCGGAGCAGGTAGTTGAGGGCTTTGCGTTCCGGTGTCAGCGCCTTCTTGAGCCGATCCGCGCGGAGGTCGATCCGCGCCCGGTCCATTTCCCCGGTCGCCTGGCGCAGCCACTCGACCACTTGTTGCTGGTCTTCGTTGTTGCGTAGTTCCAGCGAGAATGCCGTCGAGTTGATGCGCTCCTCGATGTTGTTTTTCAGGTTGGATTGTGCCTGCACGAGCCCGTCTAGCGCCTCTTCGACCTCGGCTCCTTCCATCTCGCTGCGTTCGCGGTGCAGCTTCCAGGTGGCGGCAATGATCTGCTGCTGGCTCAGGACGATGCCGCTCGGCTGCCCCCCCTGCATGCCGCCCGTGTTGTTGACCTGCGAAAACTTCTGGTCGAAGGGGATGACTTCGATGAAGTACATGTCGGTGGCTTCGGGCGCGTCGGTGTGGAAGTAGTCCTCGGCTTCCAGGTAGTACGAGATGACGTCGCCCGGTACCAGGCTGTAATCTTCGAGATAGAAGAGGTGCTCGCCCGCGGTTTCCAACGGGCGTTCCGTCGCCTGATCCATCAGGCGGAGGGTCTGTTCGTCGTCGCCGTTGACCGAAAAGGTGAGGCGCAGATCCTTGACGCCGTAATCGTCTTGCACCGAGGCAGCCACCAGTACTTCCTCGATGGCATTGGCCCGCACGTCGCGCTGCGGGTCGGTGATGGTGATGTACGGCTTCTCGTCCTCCACCGGCTCGATCCGGTATTCGTCGGGAAACTTGTTATTTTTACCAGCGGCATCGGTGAGGTGCGCGACGTAGTAGCCGGGTTCGTCGAGCGTGAGCCGGCCCCGGAATCGTCCCTCGCCCAGCGGCTCCAGGAGCAGCGTGCGTTCGTCGTTGAGGACGAGTTCGGCGGTTTCCACCGTGCCGGTGGTCCGGAGGGTGATGGCTACGGTCGAACCCTTCAGCCCGCGAATGTCGCCGGTGTCTTCTTCCGTGCGGGGTGCCAGGCCCGTATAGTCGGGATAGGTGTAGGCCAGGTCGATCCGGCCCACTTCAGGGAATTCGTAGAGCGAAAGCAGGTACGGTTCGGAGCGCGTCTCGCCGAATTCGACGTAATACTGGATCGGCTCCTGGATGTCGAAAAATTCCTGGAGGAAGGTCGGGTCGTCGAGGCCGCGTTGCATGGCCTCTTTTTTCCATTCGCCGTCTCCCTCTTTGTAGACGAGCACCACGTCGTCGTCCGTGTCGTCGCGGAGCGTCACGATGATTTCCTGCGACGCTCCCTTCTCGATCTCAACGCTGCCGGGCGAGACGGTCATGAAGGGCCGGGCGGCCTCGGTCAGCGCCGACAAATCGACCCCCGACGCGGTGAATTGAATCTTGTCGAGGGTGGTATAGCCGAAGAGGAGGAAAGCACCGAGGAAGCCGGCGGCGGTATAGGTAAGCAGCCGCTCGCGCTTGCGGTCTACCACGGTCGTCATCGGGATCGCCCGCGTTTGGCGCGCCGCGTCGTCGATAAGCTGGTCGATAAGGGCACTATGCTCTTTCCGCAGCGCGTCCTCGTCGTTGACCTCGACGGCGCTGTTGAGCCGGTCTTCCAGTTCCGGGATTTTCTCCTCTACGAACAGCGCGATTTGCCGGTCGCTGAGCCGCCGCAGGCCGGGCCGGAAGACGAACAGCGCCAGCACGCCCAGCACCGCTGCGGCCGCCACCCCAACGCCGATGAGCAGGTGCGGCGGTTTCAACGTCACCGAGGTGTATAACAGCAGCAACACCGTAGCAAAGAATAGCAGGGTGAGCAGCGTCAATGCGCCGCCCTGAATCAGCGCGCGGCGACGCCACCGCTTCCGGATGTCGCTAACCAGTCCTTTGACCGTGTGCCTGGAGGCGTTCATGGTGCGCCCTCATGGTTTTCGTTTTCTCACGCTCGTCACCCGGCGATGGGCGAGCACCGTCTCCAACGCGAACAACCCGACGACCAGCAGGAGGACATAGCGCCAGAGTTTTTGTTTCTTCTCTTCGTCTTCCACGACCAGTTCCGCAGCGGCCTCCGGTGTCGTCGCAACGTTTTCCGACGTGCCGACCACAGCTACATACGCTTCCTCTTCGTCCCGCGAGGCCAGCACCGACTCGTGCGCATCGATGTTGACCGAGAAGGGAAAGACCGCGCGACCCCGCGCCGCCACATACTGACCGGGCGCTTCCGTCTCGCGGAAAAAGCCGGTGCCGGAGGCATCGATAGGTACCTTGTAGAGCCGGTTGCCGGGGGCTTGCACGTCCCATTCTTCTCCGGGCCGACCTTGGATCGCCACCACCTCGCCGACGGTGTATTGGTGCCGGTCGTCCGAACGGCTGATCGCGTATTTCACCAGTTGATAGACGAACGGCACGTACAGCTCATTGATCGGAAAGTCGGTCCAGCTCGTGCTGAAGGTGGACGTATAGACCAGCACCTTGCCCCGGCCCAGCCGCCGTTCAATCAAGAACGGATCATCGGTGTCGTAGGTCCCGATGACGGCGGCTCCGCTGTCGGGCACGACGCGTGCGTACCGCCGGAACCTGGGACGCAGGATAGCGCCCATGCCGGAGGCCGCGAAGAGTTCGAAGACGGGATGGCGTAGATCGACCTGCCCGATGATGGCCTCGGTTCCCTGTTCGGCGGTCGTCGTCATGGTGCGGTCGGCCCGGCCCACCCCGAGCGCGCGGAGGTGGTTGGAAAACATCGGCAGGTTGACGTCCTCGCCGAACGAGATCACCGCGCTGCCGCCGTTTTCGACGTAGGCCCGGAGGGTGCCGAGTTGCACCCCGGTCAGCGATGCGACGTTGGCCAGGAAGACCACTTCGTGGTTGCGCAGTTCGCTCCGGCTGAGCCGTTGCCGATTTCCCGTGGTGAATTCGTACAGCGCCGTCTCGCCCAGGGCGAACGCATTTTGCAGGAAGAACGCATCACGCAACGAGCCGCGCTCCCCTTCGTCCACTACGAGAATCGAAGGCCGCCCGGCGACCGGGTACGTGAAATAGTAGCGGTTATCGACGGGCAGGTCGTCGGTGCCGAGCGCGAGCGTGCCCTGATAGAAGCCCTCGCGGGGGGCTATCCGCTGAAACGAGACCTGGGTCGTCGGCAGCGCCGGCAGCGTTTTTTGCTCCACCTCCTGCCCGTCGATGTCGAGGCGGGCCACGGTGGGCTGCGATGTGCTCCGGCCCTGCGCCTTGATCCGCGCATCGTAGCGGATGGCCACGTCGTTTCCCGTGCGCTTGGTGCCGAGGTTGAAGGCCTCTACATAGGCATTGCTCACCCCGCCCGCCGTCACTTTGACCGGGACGAAGCGAATGTTTTCGGCGAGGGTCCAGTTTTCGAGCGAGCCCGTCCATCCGTTGCGCTGGAAGTCGGAGATCAGCACGATGGTGCGGTCGTCGTGGCGGGCGTCTTGCAAGACGTCGGCGGCCAGGCGGAGCGGGTCGTAAAAATCCGTAGGACGGTTGCTGACGGCGAGGGTGCCGGTGACGACGTTGCGGTGCAGGGCCAGGTCGCGGCTCAGGGGGGTCAGTTGCTGCGCCTCGTCGGCAAAAGCAATGATCGAGAATTCGTCGTCGCGTCCGGCGTCGTCGAGCCGGTCGAGCGCCTCCTGCCGGGCCCGCTCGAACAGATCGCCGACTTGCATGCTGTAGGAATTGTCGATCAGCATCACAACCGACTGATCCTCGCGCTGGGAGATGAACGGCAGGTGCTCCTCGGGGATGAAAGGCCGGGCGAAGACGAGCGCGAGCAAGCCGAAGATGGCCGCCCTGAGCGCCATCAGCAGCAGGTCTTTGAGGCGGCGCTTTTTGATCAACTCCCTGGGTGTGGCCTTCAAAAACATCAGCGAACCGAAGGGTACCTTCTTCGCTCGCATTTTGCGCACGAAGTGGAAGAGCACCGGCAGAACCGCCGCGCCCATCGCAAAGAGGAATATGGAGTTGATGAACGACACGGGATGGTTAATGGGAAAGGGGGTGTTGGGAAATGGAAAATGGGAAAGGGTTATGGGTTGGGGCCCAAGACACCCTTTTCCCATTTCTATGAACCATTTCCTCCGTCACGCTCCTCATCCTTTTCGTCTCCTTGAGGCCAGGTAGTTGAACAGGGCAAAATCGAGCGGCTGGTCCGTCGTGAGCATCGTGTAGTCGATGCCGAGCAGGCCGCACTCTTTCCTGAGCCTGGCCCGAAAGCGTTCCAGGTTTTCCTGGTAAATGGCTTGCGCCGTCTCCGCCTCGACCAGCATTTTCTCGCCGGTCTCCATGTCTTCGAATTCCACCACGTCCTTGAAGTCGAAACGGACTTCCTGCGGATCGAGGATGTGGAATACTACTACTTCGTGGCTGTTGAACCGGAAGTGTTTCAGCCCGTCGAGGAGCGCGTCCGGATCGTCGAGCAGGTCCGAGATCAGGATCATAAAGCCGCGTTTGCGTTGCTGTTCGGCCAGTTCGTGCAGCGGCTTGCCGATGGCGGTTTGGGCCCCCAGTTCCATCTGCTCCATGTGGGTCAGCATCGTGTGCAGGTGGCCCTTGGTGCTGCGCGGCGGGATGCGGTCGATGATCTCATCGTCAAAAAACGTGACGCCCACGGCGTCGCGCTGCCGGACCATCATGTAGGCCAGCGAGGCGGCCAGGTACAGGCCGTAGTCCATCTTCGTCAGGCCCGTCGAGGTGTAGCCCATCGAGTGGCTGACGTCGACGAGGAGGTTGAGGCGGGTGTTCGTCTCGTCCTCGAATTCTTTGACGAAGAGGCGGTCCGTCCGGGCAAAGAGCTTCCAGTCGATCCGCAGCGGATCATCGCCGGGGATGTAGGGACGATACTCCATAAAATCGACACTGAAGCCTTTGTAGGGGCTTCGGTGCAGGCCGGAGATGAACCCTTCGACCACGGCGCGCGCCAACAATTCCAGGTTCGAGATGCGGGAAAGCACCTCCGGCTGGATGAATCGTGTGGCGGCAGGTTGGGCCATGTTGGGTTGGGAATTCGGGCGCGGTATACGGGGAAGGCTACTCGTAGCGCAGCGCTTCGACGGGGTTCGTCAGGGCGGCGCGGATCGACTGGTAGCTCACCGTCAGCCACGCGATGATGAGCGCCAGCCCGCCGGCTAAGAGGAAGATGCCCCAGGAGATGTCCACGTGATACGCGAAATTCTCCAGCCACTTCGACATCGCAATGTAGCCGATGGGGGCGGCCACGACAAAGGCGGCTACCACCAGCTTTGTGAACTCCTTCGAGAGCAGCAGCACGATACCGGGCACCGACGCGCCCAGCGTTTTGCGCACGCCGATTTCCTTGGTGCGCTGCTCGGCGGTGAACGAGGCCAGCCCGAACAACCCCAAGCACGCGATGAAGATGGCCAGCATCGTCAGATACTTCACGACGTCGCTCAGTTGCTGCTCGGCCTGGTAGATCTCGGCCAGGTCGTCGTCGAGGAACGTGTATTGGAAGGGGCGATTCGGGATCAGCGTCCGCCACGTCTGCTCCATGAACGAGATCGCTGCCGCCGGATTCCTTGGATCGACTTCGGCGATCAGGTTGAAGTAATTGGGTGGATTGATGCGGAACAGCATCGGCGCGATCTCGCGGTACATCGGCTCGAAGTACAGGTTTTTGAACACCCCGATAATGGTGCCGTCGATCACCTGCGTGTTGGGGGTGTCCTGGAGGCCGTTGCGCCATTCCAGCGGCTGCCCCACCGGGTCGTCCAGGTTCAGCAAGGCGGCGGCGGCTTCGTTGAGCAGGAAGGCCTCGGTCGAGTCGGTCGACAGGGCAGCGTTAAAGACGCGGCCCTCCACCACGTCGATGCCCATCGTCCGGACGTAATCGTGGTCGATGGAAACGGTGGTCGTTTCCTGGAACTGGTCTTCCGGCATGTCGGTCGTGCGGACGCGGGTGATGCCGCGTAGCTGGCCGGGCACGTTCGAGGCGGCGGCGACGTTCACGATGTCGGGGTGCTGAAGGTATTCCTGTTTCAGCAACTCGATGGTCCGCACGCGCAGGTTATCGTCGTTGGGCAGGGGGATGGGGATCACCACGCGCTGTTGCCGCTCGAAGCCGACGGGGGCCGTCCGGATGAAGTCGAGCTGGCTGTAGATGACGCCGCTGCCGACGAGGAAGAAGATCGACACGGCAAACTGCGTGATGACGAGGATTTTGCGCAGCAGGGCGCTCCGGGCTCCCGCCTGGAACTTTCCGCGCAGCACCACCATCGGTTGAAACGCCGAGAGGAACAACGCCGGATAGCTTCCGGAGAACACGCCGACAAACAGGGCAATGCCGAGGAGGCTGACCGTCACGAACGGGTTCGAGACGTACCCGATGTCCAATGATTTTCCGGACAGCGTGTTAAACAGGGGCAAAAAGGCTTCGGCGATGAGCACCCCCACGATCAGCGCGACGAACGCCAGCAGCAGCGACTCGCCCAGAAACTGCTTGATGAGGTCTTTGCGTTCGGCGCCTACCACTTTGCGCATCCCCACTTCGCGCGCCCGGTTCGCCGACCGTGCCGTGGAGAGATTCATAAAGTTGATGCAGGCAATCACCAGCGTCAGCAGCGCGATGGCCGAAAACACATAGATGTAGGAAACGTTGCCGTTGGTTTCGATCTCGTTCAAGAGATGCGAGCGCAGATGGATGTCCGTGAGCGGCTGGATGAACAGGCTCTTGACGAACTCCTGGTCGCCCGCGTATTTCTCAAAGAAGGAGGGGAGTTGCTCCTCAAGCTGCACGATGTCGTAGCCTTCCTGCACGACGAGGTAGGTGTAGAAGGCCGTGAAGGTAAAGTTGTTGAGGAAGGCATTGGCCTGGGGGCCGAATTGCTCGCGAAGGGTGGGCAGGGAGCCCAGAAAATCGAAATGAAAGTGCGCGTTCTCCGGTGTGTTTTCCAGGACGCCGACAATCTTGAAATCGACGACGTTGGTGCCGAATTCGATACCCAGCGTGCGGTCCAGCACGTCCGTAGTGCCGAAAAACTTCCGGGCCGATGCTTCGGTGAGCACCACCGTGTTCGGCTCCTGAAGTGCGGCCTCCGGAGTGCCTTTCAAAAAAGAAAAGGTAAACACCTCGAAGACCGTCGAGTCGGCCCAGAAGAACCGGTCTTCGTCAAAGCGCTGGTCGTCTTTCACCAGCCACACCTGGCCGAACGGCTTGAAGAGGCGCGTGGCCTGCTCGACCGCCGGAAAATCGGTGACGAACGCGGCGGCCCAGCCCCCGCCGACACTCGGGTACTGAAAGCGCCGATCGCTCGACTCCGTCTCCATCGCCAGGCGATAGATGCGGTCGGCCTTTTCATGGAACCGGTCATAGCCCAACTCATCCTGAACGAAGAGGATAATCAGCAGGCAGCAGGCAATACCGAGGGCCAGCCCGAAGACGTTGATAAAGGCATACCCTTTGTACTTGCGCAGATTCCGCAGTGCGACTTTGAGATAGTTTTTGATCATGGGAGTCGGCCTTCGGTTTGGGGGCTCAGCGGCCGGCCTGCGCCGGCACGAGGCTGGCTGCTGGCACCGGATCGCTGAAGGCGTTATTCATAGCGCAGGGCGTTGACCGGGTCGGTGAGGGCGGCGCGGATCGACTGGT
>JBHHWM010000202.1:0-9232 GCA_046756545.1 Rhodothermales bacterium
GACGGCGTACGCAGGTCTGGGACATACGTATTCATGACGAGCAGAACCGTCTGGTCGCCGTCAGCCGCCTGACCCTGGCTGTGGTGGACCGCTGAGCCCGAGATGTGCAGGAGGATCTCCGTTGAGCACGTAGCGTTATCCTTCTGATCGGAAAGGTATCCAATCAGGCTGGGCCGTATAATGAAAGCACTGAGACTTCGCATCCGGCTTACACTTGTGCTAGGGGGGCTCACGCTCGTAGCCATCCTGATGAGCCATCTTGCGCTCACCGACATATTCCATGGAGAAGGTGACCTTACACAGGAGTGGGCGTTCGTACAGTTCGGGTTTGTGATCATCGTTGCATTTTTGGTTCTATCCTGTTTCGCGCTGATGAACTTCCTTTCTTATCTCAACGGGTCCAACAAAGAGAAACAGTAGCTGCCCAGAGGCTATCACGGAAGAAGCGAGGACCGAGATAAGTGCGGCATTCGGCATTTTTGGTCATCAACCGGTGCCCGTGTGTAATGCGAGGAGGAAGCTGTTGTGTGAAGCAAGACGCCCTGATCTGTGTCCAAGACGACGTACGGTTCTTCCCTGTTTGCCCTCGTGTTGACGTTCCTGGGGGCCGCCTGCGACACGACGATAGAACCGCCACCGGTTATTGAGGACGAGGTGCTCTATTTTCCTGTTCGCGTGGGGACAACCTGGACGTATGCGTACCGAAAAGAGAGGGAAGACGAGGCATTCGGAGGGCGAGATATCACGGAGGGAATCCTTACGTGGACGGTGGCGGATTCAGTTGCTTCTCAAGGATGGATTCAACTGGAGATCCACGAGGATTTCGAAGGCACAACGTCGCACCGGCGTGGAGATGGTCATACGACGGAGGATTCCGCGGCCTGGAGTGATTCATTTCGGGCTATATTAGCAGAGCGCGTCTTGCATCTGTCTAGATACACGGACGAATTACCGCAAATACAGTGGAAATATCCTCCTGAGACACAGGATACGGTGACCGTAGACACGCTGCTTTTTGCAGGCTTCGGTCGTATGACGGGCAAGACGATGACGCTCGTACGCGAGGTAGGGGTTACGTACTGGTGGGATGGCACCTCGGGAAGAGGCGCGAACTATGAAAGCATCCGGCGGCTAGAGAGATAAGCCCTGATCGACTACGAGGCGAGCCGATCCGCCTCGTCCTTGAGGGTGAATATCTCGGCAAAGAGAAGCTGAAACTCATTCTCCGTCAAAGTCAATTCGCTTCTCACCGTCTCGCTGATTCGACGTTCCGCCGACTCCGAGAGCCACTCAGAAACCAGAAGGCTTAGCAGGTTTGCGAGGGCGATGACTCGTTCCAGGGGCGAAAGCTGAATGTCTGCCGAGATGAGATCTATGAGGCTGTGAGAGGCACAAACACCCTTTACAAGGCGTGGTAATCGCCAACGATCACAGAGAAGGGTCCCCAGATACGAACTGGGAGGGATGTCTACCAGTTGTTCGGCTTCGTGGTGCAGACAACCTGTTTCTTTCCGGAGTTTGCTCGCAGCTAGATAATGCTCCGGAAAAAACTTGAGATAGACCAGCTTGCCGATGTCATGGAGGAGGGCTGCCGTCCAGAGTTCGCCGTGATGCAGGTGGTGGTCAAATTCTCTGGCGATGAATTGTGCGGCGAGTGCCGTGAGGATGGAATGATGGAACAGATTGCGAAATTCCTCAGCATGACGTGAACTCAGCGCCTTGAATACGGAATTAGTAAGGACGATCCGGTCGATTTCACGGATACCGAGAAAACCGACGGCGGTCTTGATGGAGCGAATCTCGTGAGGGAGTCCGAAATAGGCGGAGTTGACCACCTTAAGAATCTCTGCAACCAGACCTGCATCGGTGGAGAGTAGTTTGGCCGCTGCTCCAATGCTCACATCGGCAGACTGCACCAGTTCCTGATACCGGCGTGCGATGGCCGGCAGCGCCGGGAGCGAACAGTGTTCGTAGAGAAAGGTCGCAGGATCTATTTCAATCGGAGTGAGGGTGGCCATTATGTTTGGGTTATGCAAAGGAAATCCCAGAATGCAAACAACCGACAGTATCGGTGCACTGCCTGCACGCTATACTCCTTGCAACAGTGGGGAAAAACTTTGCATCCAGTACAAAAAATCGACATCCCGTCCCCATATACACTGGTGTTGTATCGGTATGCGTAGTGTATATCCATTAAGACACAGAAAATTGAAAAATATAACCTCCAGGGGGAAAAAATCTCCTCGCTCATGCCCTACGACCGGACGTTATCCCACCCGTCTTCCTTTCCAGGAGACTCTGCCGGTCCAGTGGCTCAGAGCGGAGTCGAATTGGAGGAGGAGGCCCAGGAGGTAGGAGAGTGGGGTGAGCAGTGTTACCCATGGCGGGAAGACGGTGATGCGGTCGGTGAACGCTTTGAGTAGATACACCGAGAGGAGCAGCCATGGAGAGATGAACGGAGCGAGGATGTAGGTCAAAAAATATTGCGTGGAAAACAAAAAGAAGAGGAGGGGGTGCCCACCGAGAATGAGGTAGGCGTTTTTTCGAAAGCCGTGCCACGCCTCGCCCAGGGTGCGGTACATGTAAACGGACACGTCTTGCTTGAGATCAAACAAGACGGGCGTAATGCCTTTGTCTTTCAGATAACGCCCAATTACGACATCTTCCAGTACTTCGTCTTTGTGATGAAGATGGGGTTCGAAGCGCCTGTATGCGGCTCGGTCGATGAGCCAGCATTGTCCGTTGAGGGCTCCCAGGGCTCGGAACGGCAAGCGGCGCACGAGCGGCCAGGGCAGGCCGGTAAGAATGGCGTTCGGTACGAGGCTCACGAGCAGCTTTGCACCTCCGAGCAAACGAACCATGCCGGTCATCACAGAGTGGGGGGGGAGCGATTGGAAGCGACCTACCAGGTTCCGAAGAGCCTCCGGATGGAGCAACTCGGCATCGGCGTCGAGGAAAAGGAAAAGAGACCCCGTTGCCCGGCGTGTTGCCTGGTAGAGCGCATGAACTTTTCCCACCCAACCCGGCGGCGGTCCCGATCCCTTGATCGCTTTAACACGCTCGTCTGCCAGCGACTGGATGACGTTCCACGTGTTATCTTCCGAGCCGTCGTCGTAAATAATGATCTCAAAGCCGGGATAATCCTGGGAGAGGAGCGAAGGGATCAGCCGTCTCAGGTTATCTTCTTCGTTGCGTGCAGGGATGAGGATAGAGACCACAGGATGTCCATCCGGCGCGACAGGTCGCCGTCTCCGGCGCAGGTAGAAGAGATTACCCAGCAGGATAAGAAAAAGCCCCAGGTGGAGCAGGGCGAGCACATAAATCATAGCGCTTGGAGCGCGAATTGCATCGTAGATGGACAGGCACGAGATCCTGCAATGGAACCGGGAGCCCGCGAGACACTATCAAGCGTCTTAAAAAAATATACATGGAAAACTGTCGACCAGTGGTCTCCTTCCGTGTTCTTCGTGATTTTTTTCATCGTGGATGCCCCGGTATGATTGCCATTCGTCCCCCCGAATATTTCCCTCGCCTGGAATATGCTGCCCTTATGCTGGTCGCCGATTGCTTTATTATGGCCGATACGTTTCAGTACAGTCGTCAGTCGTTTCAGAACCGTACGAAGGTCCGCAATCCGCAGGGCTGGCAATGGGTGTCGGTGCCGCTGAAGGGGGGACAGCATGGGCGGCCTGTGTTCCAGGTAACGATCCGCCAGGTAGCAGGATGGCAGCGTCGGCACTGGCGGGCGTTTCACTATAACTACCGGGCCACGCCGTATTTCGAGTACTATGAATCCGAGTTCTCTCCCCTGTTTAGACACGCCTGGACGAGCCTGGCCGATTTGACGTGCGCTACCGTCGAACTCTTGCATCGTTTACTCGGTCTAAGTACGCCGTTGCTCAGAGCATCTACCCTGGAAGGGCAACCGGGTACGCTTGTCGAATTGATGGAACAGGGCGGGTCTCTTCCACTCGTTGTTCCCTCGACCTCGGCGTCCTACGATGCGCAATCTGTGCATACGCTTCACCTTCTTCGCTATGAGCACCCTCACTACCGGCAAAACTTTGACGGGTTCGAAGCAGGCATGAGCACCTTCGATCTCCTCTTCAACTATGGTCCCGAAGCAAAGTCGATTCTGAGTTCCGGCATCCACCTGGAAGTGTACACTGAATAAGGATAGGGACGAAGTGGAGATCAACCGCTGTCGGCTGTACCTTTGAGCAAGTAGCCTTCTTCCGAGACCCTTTTCTGCATTGTACAATGAATAATCTGGATCTAGGATTTCTGAGTGACCAGGTCCTGTGGGGAGTTGCAGTCTGGCGGCTGATTGCAGCCTTCCTCCTCATTTTCTTGGGCTTCCTGAGCCGCCGCGTCCTCACGGCCTTTTTCAATGGCTTCCTCAAACGCCGGGTAGGAAAAACAAGCGTGTTGTGGGACGATGACTTGATCGAGCTGATTCCGTCTCCGGCAGCCTTGATTGTGAAGGTGCTGCTGGCCTATGGAGCGGCTGCCGTCCTGGTTCTTCCCGAACAACCGGTAAACATTCGCTCGTTTGTGTTCCAGGGGTTGCTCGTGGCGCTTGCCGTTGCGGTCACGTGGGTCGTGTTTCGCCTGCTCGACGTGTTGGGGCGCGTGATGGAGCGTGCCGCGGCGAAAACGGAGACGCGCCTCGACGACCAGCTCATCCCCCTCATGCGGAAGACGCTCAAGGTGTTCCTGGCGGTGATTGTGGCGATTTCCGTCGTTCAAGAACTGGGCTATTCGGTGACCAGCCTGATTGCCAGCCTGGGCATCGGGGGTCTGGCGCTGGCGCTGGCCGCGCGCGATACGGTCGCTAACTTTTTCGGCTCGCTGGTCGTCTTTACCGATCAACCGTTCCACGTGGGGGATTGGGTCGAGTTCGGCAGCGTAGAGGGGGTCGTAGAAGAAGTAGGCATGCGCACGACACGGGTACGCCGATTCGACCAGTCGCTTGCGACGGTGCCGAATCAAACGTTCACCAACACCACCCTCGTAAATCATTCGAAGCGACCGAAGCGACGGCTCAAGCTAACCGTCGGGCTTTCCTATGAAACGACCCCCGATCAGTTGCGCGCATTCGTCGAAGCCGTGCGCGACGTGTTACAGCAACACCCGGCGCTGGACCCGGACTCCAATGCGGTCTATTTTAACGAATACGGTGATTCCAGCCTCAACGTGATGGTACAGTCCTTTACACGTTCCACGGAGTGGGCGGACTTTATGAACGCGCAAGAAGACATCATGCTGCGCATCATGCAACTCGTCGAGGAACACATGTTGGAAATGGCCTTCCCGACACGGACCGTCTATCTCCGGGACGAACAATGGGGTACGATGCCGGCTCCGCCGGAGGGGAACGGTCAGTCCTCCATGAACGGCGACCAGCTATAAACAATGCTGCGATAGACATCTGAGCGGTTCTTATGCCTGAAGTGCATGATCTTGTGATGCTCCTCAAGTCGCGGATGCCCATTGTCGTCATCGAGTCACGAGAGGAGTTGCGGGTGATCGATTTATTGGCCCGCGTGGCAGATAAACTTCAGATCCCGCTATACAAGTGGAACGTAGCTGAGGGGATGAGCCGCGTCGGACATGGGGAGCAACATGGAGCCAATCGAGACCCCAACGAAGTGCTCCGTCACATATGGACGCTCAAACTGGCCGGTATCTATTTACTGTTGGATTATCATCCGTACCTGGACGACCCCGTTCATATCCGCATCATCAAGGAGGTGTGTCTACATGCGGAGACGTATCGTCAGACGCTGGTGTTTCTGAGCCACCAGATTCGCATGCCGGCGGAATTAGATCACCTGGCGGGGCGGTTCGAACTTCGGCTGCCCGACGAGGCGGCGTTGACGCGTATAGTGTCTCGTGTGGCGAAGCAATGGATGGTGGAAAAACAGGGACGGCAAGTGGCGGCCCATTCCGACGCATTCAAGATGCTCGTAAAGAATCTTCAGGGACTCTCGGCCACGGAAGCGGCCCGCTTGGCCCGTACCGCCATTTATGATGACGGAGCCATCACGGCCGACGATGTGCCGGCCATTACCCGGGCCAAGTACGAATTGCTCAACCAGGATGACGTGCTCTCCTTCGAGTACGACACCGCGCACCTTTCCGACGTGGGGGGGCTGCAGCGATTCAAACATTGGTTGAGCGAGCGCGAAGCAGTGTTCAAGGGCGACCATTCCGTACCCGGCCTGGAACCGCCGAAAGGCATCATGCTGCTCGGCGTGCAAGGCGGCGGTAAAAGCCTTGCGGCAAAAGCCGTTGCCGGAACCTGGAGGGTCCCTCTGTTGCGCCTGGACTTCGGCATCCTCTACGACAAATATGTGGGCGAGACGGAGCGGAGAACGCGGGAAGCGCTGAAGATGGCCGAGATCATGGTGCCCTGTGTGCTCTGGATGGATGAGATCGAAAAAGGCATTACCACCGACAGTAGCGAGCACGGCACCTCGCGGCGTGTGCTCGGAACCCTGTTGACCTGGATGGCGGAGCGCAAGGCGTCGGTGTTCATCGTGGCCACTGCCAACGACATAAAAACCCTGCCGCCGGAACTGTTGCGCAAAGGGCGGCTCGACGAAGTATTCTTTGTAGACCTCCCCGATACCGAGACGAGGAAAAGCATCTTCTCTATCCACCTTGCCAAGCGGGACCTGTCTCCTGATGCGTTCGATCTGGAAGCACTGGCTGAGGCAAGCAGTGGGTTCTCCGGGTCGGAGATCGAACAGGCCGTGGTATCCAGCCTGTACTCTGTCCTCCGCGAATCGGGCCGACTCGACACGCAGCACGTACTGGAAGAGATACGTCGTACGCGTCCTCTGTCAGTTGTTATGGCCGAACACATTGCCTATCTACGCGCCTGGGCAAAAGAACGGACCGTTCCGGCTCATTAGGGCTTGAGGCCCTGGCCTCCAGGGTTGTATTATCCGACATTCGAAGAGGTACACCAGGGAACGCAACTCGGATAGCTTGAAGGGTCACGCCATTAAGGAACGATTCAGACAATACATCCTGCCCGGAATCATCTTCCAATCGGTATTGATCGGGGGGGCGTATGCGACCGGCAGAGAGATCGTGGAGTATGGTGCCCGGTTTGGAGCCATGGGTGTATGGAGCATAGTCGCCATCGGTGCAGGTTTCTCCATCATGGCTATGTGTGCCTATGAGTTTGCGCGGGTGTTTCGGGTCTATGACTACCGGGGCTTTGTCAAGAAGCTGATTGGTCCGCTGTGGCCGCTGTTCGACGCGCTTTTCGTTGTGATGGTGATCATCATCATCGCCGTGGTAAATGCGGCGTCCGGCCGAGTCGTTGAAGAGGTCTTGGGGTGGTCCTACTGGGTAGGGGTGGGCCTCGTGATTGCCGTCGTCGGTCTGCTCATGGCGGGAGGGCGGAAGCTCATCGAAGGGTTCAAGGTAGTGGGGTCGGTGATGCTCTATGGAGGGTTTGTTGTGTTTTCGGGTCTCGTTCTGTTTCAGACGTGGAATGGCGTCGAAGAAGTGCTCGTTAGCAGAGATACCAGCTTCGTGGGTGAGGCTTCCATGGGTCATGTCCTGTTTATCGGTGTCCTGTATGTAGGCTATAATCTGGCTGTTCTTCCCTCAACGTTCTTCGTTCTTGATTATCAGACCCAACGTCGCCATGCCGTGTGGGCCGGCCTGATCAGCGGGCTGTTAGCGACGCTTCCTTTCATCCTCACTTATCTTGCCGTCCTGGGATTCTATCCCGATGAAGAGGTGCTCACCGCCGAGGTGCCCTGGCTGGTCATGCTTGGTAAAGTGGGTGGGGCCGGCCTGGTCAGTGTGTACGCTGTCGTTATTTTGTGGACGTTAGTCGAGACCTGTACCGGATTGATCCATGCCGTCCTACGTCGTATCGATGCTCATATTCAAGAGATGGGCCGCCCTGAACTCACTCCTTGGCAGGCCGGATTCTTCTCAGTAGGTTTGTTGATCCTCGCAGCCGTTCTTTCTCGCGTCGGCCTGATTGCCCTGGTTGCGAAGGGGTATGCAGCCATGGCCTACGGCTTTCTTATTCTGTTTGCGCTGCCGCTCTTGACGGTCGGCCTTATGCGCATCGTGCGTAGATGAGATGTTGAACCGTGAGCCTTTATTACGTGTGCCGCTTGTAGTACATTGAGGCAGAAATTCTGGAGGTGCTCGGGGCCGTTGAACAGGGTTCATCGCCGGAGCGCGCATTTCAATAGCTGATAGAGGTAGCTGATGCCCAGTATTCGCAGAAGGAAGGAGTACGATGTGTGTATTGTCGGGTCCGGTGCCGGGGGCAGTATGGCGGCCAAGGTTCTCTCCGAAGCCGGTGCCGATGTGGTGGTGCTAGAAGCGGGTCCCACGTTTTACTCCGAAACACATGGCGACATGTTCAAGTGGAGCTACGACTCGCCTCGTCGTGGTGCCTCGACTCCTCAGCGTCATTTTGGCGAGTTTGATGCCTGCCTGGGCGGATGGAGCCTGGAAGGAGAACCCTACACGCGTGCCGAGGGCACCCAGTGGAACTGGTTCCGCGCGCGTATGCTCGGTGGCCGAACTCATCATTGGGGTCGTATCTCGCTCCGATTCGGCCCCGACGACTTCAAGGGGCGAAGCAAAGACGGACAGGGGGATGACTGGCCCATCAATTATGAAGACATCTCGCCCTATTACGACCGGGTTGATCGCTTGATCGGTGTGTTTGGAAGCAACGAAGGGATGTACAACGAGCCGGACGGTATCTTTTTGCCGCCGCCCAAACCCCGGTGTTATGAGTTGCTGGTCAAGCAGGCTGCCGTGAAGATGGACATCCCGGTCATTCCTTCCAGGCTCTCCATCCTTACGAGGCCGCATAACGGACGCCCGGCCTGTCATTATTGCGGGCAGTGCAACCGGGGCTGTGGCACGAATTCGAACTTTTCCGCCCCGTCGGTTCTGCTTCGTCCGGCCATCGACACCGGTAACGTCGAAATCATCCCCCACGCGATGGCGCGCGAGGTGACGACCAACGAAGACGGTCTGGCAACAGGTGTGTCCTACGTCAATACCCAGGATATGCAGGAGTATCAGGTGCAGGCGCGCATCGTAGTGTTGGCGGCGAGTGCCTGTGAATCGGCGCGTCTGCTGCTCAACTCGAAGTCGACCCTGTTCCCGAACGGACTGGCTAATTCCAGCGACACGGTCGGTCGGTACCTGATGGATTCGACCGGCACGACGGTGG
>JBHHWM010000203.1:0-9138 GCA_046756545.1 Rhodothermales bacterium
ACGCCGAGCAGTGTGCTTCGCTGGAATCCACCCACCAAGCGGCCCTGAATGACTGGAAAGGCGAATTCGAGGTGTTTCTGAGGAATCTGGTGCAGAACAACGTAAACGGACAGACGCGGCCATAGCGGCCGGCACCTCAGCGTCGCCGCCGCTACGGTTTCGCCGGACTCGAACGCCTTGCCGTTAATAAGCCACGAGCAGGCCCCCGCAGCTTGTTTCGCGAGCAGCGACCGCTACATCGGTCGCACCCAGAAGCCGGTGACCTGCTCGTAGCTTTCTCCGACCGGACCGGCGTTTCAGCCGACCCGGCTATAGTCGGATTATGATTATTGCTCTTTCTTCAGGGTACGGATATACCCCACCAGTGCCTGGATCTGCTCGGCAGTCAACTGCGCCTTGAAGCCCGGCATAGAGCCCTTCCCGTCCGTAATCGCCTTGAGAAAATCCTCGTCCGTGCGCGCTTCCTGGATCGCAGGATCCGTCAGGTCGGCAGGTCGTGGGGTGAGCGCTACCGCCGCCGGGCCGTTTCCTTTGCCCTTCGCGCCGTGGCACGCGACACAGTAGTTGCTGAAGTCCTCTTCCGGCGTGAATGCGGCCGCATTGGGAGAGAGGAGCATGGCCGATGCAAGCAGAGATGATTCTGACCCGCCTGCCGTCTCAGCCGAGGTGTTCGCCCCGATGAGCAGGCTCTTGGCCCCGCCCTGCAAGAACTGTAGCACGGCGTCGGACTCTTCATCCGTAATGCGGGCATAGATCTTCATATGGGTCATGATCGACTCCCACCGTTCGGCCGTGTAACGGGCCGCAGGCTGATTGATGTGGCAATTCCCGCATGTTTGTGCCCACACCTCAACACCGGTGCGCTGGTTCTGTGCCGTCGCGGGCAGAGACAGCGCAAGCAACAAGCCTATAAGCCAACAGTATCTGATTCCTTTCATGGTTCCTTTCCTCCTAGAACGACACGTTGAATTGCAAGGCCACCACGTCGTTGTCTTTTTCGAAGTCGGACTTCTCGATATTGACGTGATAGTTGAGACGCACAGCCGATGAGGCTGCTACATACACGTTTATTCCGAACGAGAGCCGCTTCTGGTCCTGATTGTCGCCGGGCATGTTGCGGGCACTGAAGCGCACCACCGGCTCGATTTGCGGCCTGACCAGATAGGCAGCCTGCACATATCCGCCCGTCTTCTTCAGATCCCCTTCGGTGGCTTCCTGATTGGCGTGGATAACTTCGCCGCGAATCTCAAACCCGGCCTTGCGGAACGCAGCGTCGGCTCCCACCATAAACAGCTTCAGGTCCGTATCGGCAACGTCGGAGTAGTTTCCGTAGTAGACCGATCCGCCGATGTCGAACCCCTGCGGAGCCAGTTCCAGCCCTATTCGGCCACCCAGCGCCTTGTTCTTATCGCGTTCTCCTTCGCGCTTCTCGCGGTCGTTGTCGCGCATCCCGCGAATATCGCCGCCGTCGGATCCCAACAGGCCGTTGAGGACAAAGGCATCGTAGACAAAGCTGGTCCCGTTGCTCAACGGGCCGACCCCGGACACCCATATCCCAACGTCACTGTAGGTCTGCGGCAGGATGTTTTTAAATCCGTGGGGCCGGTCCACCATCTTGTTGATCCAACTCGGGTGCAAATCTTTGTTGAACCGTCCGAAAGGCACAATGAACTTCCCAGCCATGATGCGGAGGTTCTTAATACCCGTATAGCCGATGTAGCCATACTCAAGGGCAATTTCTTCGCCTGCGTGTTCATACTCCACTTCAGCCGCAGCGAAAAGACCGCCATAGATCTGCCCCATACCCACCAGGTTGAAGTGGTGGTTGTCGAAGTAGAATTGGGAATCCCCCTCTCCGGCAGGGTTGTTCAACATGGCCTCAAAATCAGCATACCCGGTGAGCATCAAACTCTGCGCTTCCCCCCTCGTTGGCACCATACATGCAACAGCGATCAGCAGGAGCGTTAGGAAAGCCCCTTTGCATAATCTGTTTGTGCGTATCATCATGACATATCGCACCTCCTTGCGGGTTGTATGAAATTGCTCTGCACATAGCACCCTTGTGCAGGAAAACCACCTACTGATGGCATCGGTAATAATGTCCGCTCCATCCTGCCTGGGATACTATCCGTAGATCCGCGTAATTATGATGCCTGAGCCTACGTAAATCGAAACCAACTCCCTATGTAGATGACTTATGATTTGCCGGATGTCTCTGATACCTGTGCGTCCGGGCATAATCGCCGAATCGATGCCACCATCTCGCTTCCAAGCTCAATCTTGGAGACGAACGCATCGGCACCGGCCTGCAAGGCGGCCTGTTGGTAGTAGATATTGTCGTACAGGGTGAACGCAATAATGCGTGTCGCCGGCAATGTAGCGCGTAACTGTTTGATGATTTCCATGCCTGAGAGGCCGGATATCGACAGGTCGCACAGAATCAGGTCCGGACGCCGCGTAGAGGCCAGCGCCAGGGCTTCGTTGCCGTTCGCCGTCTTGCCCACTACTTCGAAGCGAAGGTGCCTCTCAAGAAAAGCCGTGAGCTTTTTTTGAAATGGAGCGCTATCTCCTACGAGCACAATGGACAGGGCACCCATGACGCAGGCCGGATAGGCGGAGTATCCATCGAACGGATTGGAACGGGATCAATGTCTTAAATGCCGGGCCGCCGCGGTATCCGAAGATGTACGTAGATGAGCGAGGAAGCGGTACGTAAATGATCCTGGTATAACACGCAGCGATCTGCTTCTGCCGGTGAGATGATCAGATGTCGGCGCTGCTCTCTCCGGGAAACGATGTGCTTATTTTGGAAATAATGCCGCGTTGCAAGGCGTAGCGAATCACGTCCGCCTGGCCGTGCAATCCGAGTTTGCGCATCAGATTAGACCGGTGCGTCTCCACCGTACGAGGACTGATGGACAACCGATCCGCAATCTGTGTACTGGTGTGTCCTTCCGCCGTCAACTGCAGAATTTCCTGCTCGCGCTCGGTAAGCATCTCATACACATCAATGGGGGCACTCTGCGCTTTCTGAACGTAGGCATCCATGGCGCGCTCAGAGAGCGGGGCACTGAAATAGCGGCGTCCAACCGCTGCCTTTCGAACCGCTTCCACCAGGTCTCCCGAGTCCGAATCTTTGAGAACGTATCCGATAGCGCCGTTCCGGAGGGCCTGCAGCACATACGCGTCGTCGGCATGCATGGACAGAACGACCACGCGGGTCTTCGACACGTGCTGGCTTACCTGGCGCGTCACGGCGAGACCGTTCAACCCCGGCATCATCAGGTCCACCACCAGCACATCAGGCTGCACCTCTTCCACGAGCCGTACGGTTTCGATCCCATCGCTGGCCTCGGCCACCACCGACAGATCAGCTTCCGCTTCCAGCAGTTTGCGCAGCCCCTGCCGGACTACATGGTGGTCGTCTGCCAATACGATCTCGATCATACTATTTCCGGTTGAATCTCGCCTGGGAGAGCCGTCAAAGGCAACTCGGCGGTCAGCGTGGTTCCCTGTCCGGGACTCGTCTCGATGGTAAGCAAGCCGTTCAACAACCCCACGCGCTCCTGCATCCCGGAGAGTCCGCTGGAGGTGCCTTGCTTCATCACTTCCTGTTGGTTGAATCCGGCCCCCTGGTCTTTCACCTTCACGATAAGGAGGCCGGAGGTGGCAATCAACCAGACGGTTACCTCGGAGACCCCGGCATGGCGGGCCACGTTGGTGAGCGCTTCCTGCACGATCCGGTACGCCGCCGTCTCTACGTCCGGATATAAGCGCTGCAGATCCGAATGTTTGAAATCAACCTGGATACCGGTCTGCCGGGTATACCGGTCGATCAGCCACAGGAGCGCGGGGACCAGGCCCAGGTCGTCCAGCATGGCGGGGCGAAGGTCGAGCGACAGCTCTCGGACTCGCCCCAGTAACTGAAGCACGATGGCCTGCGCTTCGCGCAAGGGTTCTTGCACAGGATCTTCGGCCAGATAGTCGCAGGTATCCAGCGCGAGTTTCAGGCCGGTAAGGGCCTGTCCGATCTCATCATGCAGTTCCCGGGCCATGGTACGCCGTTCCGCTTCCTGCACTTCTACCAGGCGGCGCGACAACGCCCTGAGTCGCTCACGACTCGCCCCTACCTGCTCAAACAGTTGCGCGTTCTGAATGGCGATAGCCAGCGGCCCGGCAACGTCTCGGGCAATGTCCCCCTCTTCCTCATCAAACTCTATGCTACCGTCCGTGACCAGGCTTAATGCCCCGATAAGGGTTCCCTGCACGAGCAGGGGCACATCAAGATACGTGAGTTCCGAATACTCCAGGGCGTCGGGCTCTTGCGCCCGTTGCCCAGGCTCTTCCCCGTTTCCCGACGTGGTGTTGTTGACGTCGCTACGCAGCAACTCCAACAGGATACGGAATTGATGAAGCGGGTAGGAGGCTTCCGTCGGGGCCGTTCCATCCCGATACGCCGTGAGCATGCGGGCCTGGTTGGCGTCGAAATCAAACAGGGTGACATGGGCCTGACGGGCAGGGATCATCTGGAGTAAATGACGAAGGGCCACCTGGGCCACGTCTTCCGGCGACAGCGCAGCGAGGATGACCTGGTCGATCTGACGAAGGGCTTTCAGGCGTTCATTGTATCGCTGCAACGCTTTTTCCGCCCGCTTGTGCTCGGTGATGTCGAAGCGATACCCGAGTACCTTCGAGATCTCCCCCTCCGGCCCCATCATGGGACAAAAGCCGTGAAAAAAGATGCGCTGCGTCCCGACCTGTGTTGGGAATACTTCCTCAAAGCTAACGGTCGTCCGTTCCGCAACGGCACGCCGCCGGTGTATCTGCCGATTCCGGGCAATGGAGGGATCCCGGCCTGTCTTTTCGAGATAGGCCTCTTCGGTCTTACCGATGATCCATTGGCGTGCTTCCAGACTTGAGAGACCGGCCGGATTGACGTAGATGAAGCGTTCATCCAGATCAAAAATGGCCACTTGAAGCGGTAATTCGTCAAGGATTTCATGGTAGAATGTCTCGAGCCGCCGAGCCGCGTCTTCAGCCTCCTTACGCCGGGTGACATCCAACCCATATACAATCATTCCGGTGTTGGCACCCCCCCGGTTTCGACGCAGCGAAAACGACTGATGCGTATAGAATGCTTCGCCCGACTTCCTCCTGCCCCACACTTCAACGTTGTGAGCCCCTTGTTCCAGGAGAGACTGGATGATCTCGTCTTCGAGAAAAGCATGCTGTGCTTCGGGATACACAAAGGAGAGGTGACGGCCCAGCACTTCGTCCTGCGTGTATCCATACATGGTCTCCGCCCCCTTATTCCAGAAGGTGACGGCACCGTCCAGATCGGTCACAATGACGGTATCGTGAACCTGATCGATGATTTGCGCCTGTTCCCAGAGCGCATTACTCATACGCTTGCGCTGCTCCGAAAGGCTGGTTACGAAGAAGGCCGTCAGCAGCAGGATGATGCCCTGCAAGCCGACGAAGACGGCGGCGTAGAGCGGGTCGTGCGCCGCATGAGCAGTCCCCCCCTGTTCTTCGTAGTGAGGCACCAATCGCAACGTGTAATGCTCCAGTAATCCCGTCGCTTCCGCCCAGGCCAGCAGGGCAAACAATGTCGTAGCTGTCACAGCGACCATAAAACATTGTCTCCGCGAAAGCATGATCCCTGCAATGATCACGTGGAAGATCATCAACAGGATGAGCGGGTTTTCGATGCCGCCGGAGAAGTGGATAAGGATCGTCAGCAACACGAGATCGGCGTACGCCTGGAACACGGTCATGAAAGCAATGCCTTTCTCCAGGCGAAGGAGCACCATGTACACCAGGTTGAGCGCGGCCAGCCCCGTAACGGTCCCGATCAACGGCAGCCACACGGCTTCGGGAAGTAGCTTGAGGCCGCGCACTGTAACCACGATCAGCGCCGTCGCCACGAGCACGGCAATCCATCGTAGCACGATGAACCACCGGGCGTTACCGGCCTGGGGTTCGTCGGTCGGGGAGCGTACTTCCAGGAGTTCTTTCCTGGCGGAAAGAGGCGGGAGCGCTGGTGAAGTACTGGAAAGCGACCTGCCGCCCAGCACCGCTCTAACCAGCGCCGAAACGAGTACTCTGGCCCTGCGCAACATAGGCAACAATACATGCTAAGACATCGAAAACCATCACTTTCTGAATCATCCCTGCTTCTGTAGTACGTAGCAACAGCCCCCTCGATCCGAACCATACAAGACGGGGACCTCCGTAGCATAACTCACGTTGTGGCCTCTGGAGGCCACGTGGAACCGAGGAGACGGCGAGACGATGAATCGACGAACAAGCGCCCCCCTCCCCGATTCGTCGTCTCTCCGATTCGTCGTTTCAACCCGAGGGAGTCACAACCTGGGTTAACATAATACGTCAAACGCGACCGCGCCTTGCCTTATGACGACGCGGATTCTGACGCCCATACTTCGATCATTCCGTCTGCAAAAACGCGTACCCGCTGCCCCCTCTTCAGCGTATCGAAATCGTCCGGTTCGAGGGCAACGACGGGAATCGGTGCCGCGTACATTTCGTCGGCGACGATGGAGGCCAGGGCCAGGAAGTGATCGACGCCGGCGGTGATGAGCGCTGCCGGAGCCGTCCCTGCCCGAATGGCTTCCAGCAATACCGCCGTCGTCGTGCTCGATCCCCGTGTCGATGGGAGGGCCAGAATGCGGTTTGAAGCCCTCTCGCCGGAGAGCGGATGCCGTCGATCAATAATCTCGCCGGTGTGCTGGTCGTACCCGCCCCAGAAGCTCAGCGGCTCGCGGCTCACCAGCAACTCACCGTACGCCTCACCGGCGACGAGCGCCCGCCCGTGTATTACTGTTCCCATAGCGCCTCGTCTCGTTCGATGCGTCCGACCACCGCCGACTGCACGCAGTCTTCCAATCGCCCGAAAGCGATCTGTTTGTTGAGGAGACCCGGTGTATAATAGGCAAACTTGGCGGAGTTCGTCATCAACACCTTGATCTCGGGCGGCAGCATGGGCGTGGTCAGGATGCAGGTATCTACCGTCACGCTGCCGCCGAACCGCTCCAGGGGCTCCAGGTACCCGGCGCGTTCTGCGAGGGCCTTCACCCCCCGGCTGGACGTCACCAGAAACGGCACCTCGGGATGACGGCGACGCCCTTCCAGCAGCGCCGCCAGCTTTTTGAATTCGGCGAGCGAAAAGTGGGGGCTCCCCAGCACCACCATATCCAGTTTCTCTCCCTCGGCCGTGCTCAACGCACGCCGAGCCGCCCGCAGGTGGGGCATCGTCACGTCGATAGCGCGGGAGGGCGGAGGCCCCTGGAAGGCGGCGTCGAGCGTGGGGGCTTCCGGCGTGATGCCCACGAGGTGAAACAGCGCGACGGCTCCCGACGATGCCATGGCCGCACCGAGCGCTTTGAGTTGATCTTCTCCCGGCGAGACGCCGAAACCCTCCACGACGGGAATCCGATCCTGGGCCACCCGGCCTACCAGATGGCCCAGCACGGGATAGAAACTATCATCTCCCTGTAGCGCGAGGGGCACATCGACCAGCCGAAACAGGAGGTGCCCGGCGCGATTTTCTTCCAGGTGCAATCCGGCAGCCGGCACGCGCCCGGTGATGGCCGCGCAGATATCCAGCAGGTCGGGATACCGCTCGGTGCGCGCCCCCAGGACCGAGTTAGCAAAAACAATCGCACTCGATTCACCCCAGGCAATCTGCTCGCCGAACCGGGGACGCGCCGCCGTCTGGTAGGGCGCACACGTCCACGTCGGCACGCATCCCATGCTCTGGTAGGCGACCATTTGCCGATGGGCTTTCTCGGCATGTTCCGGCGGCACCGCCCAGGCCTGCCAGCCGTGTTCGTCCACTCCGCTCACGTTGAGGGTTGTCGGCACGACGACTTTAGCTCCGAGGCCGGCCAGGCGCTCGGCATATTCCAGGGTGGCGTCGCCCTGGTAGAGCGCGCTGTCTATATGCGCGCCGGAAATATCCAGCAGCCGTTCCGCGCCATAGACATCGACCATCCGCGCCATGATCGACATCGCCATGCGCGCTGCCGGTCCGTGTTCGCCGCCGAGCAACGCCCGGTCATACGCCGTCAGATCCAGGGCCATAAGCTGTACGAACGGTGTGGTGCCGTCCCGATTTACTCAAGATGTTGCGTTGAACGTTGCTTCGACACGTTTTTTTCGCTCAATGGAAGCGGGCTGTAATCTACAGGGGCGTCATCGTACTAAGCAATACGTCGAAGCATCTCGTTTCACCGGATGTCGCCTTCACTACCCTGGACTGAACCCAAAAAATCGAATGATAAACGCCGTGATCCGTTTTATAAAGGGCCTCCTCAACATGCCTCTCTATGCACAGGGGTGGGTATTGTTGTTGATGACGGTCAACATGATGGTGCCTCTTTTCTTCCTGGATCGCCTGGAAGCGCAGGTGATTCTGGGCACCTTCATCGCCAGTGCCCTGCTCATGTTCGCCATCACGGCCCGGAGCGGGTTCAGCCGGCTGCTGGGAGCCGGTCACTTCCTCTGGTTCCCCCTGCTCTACTTCCTCTGGACCCGGCTCGACCAGATCCCGGCGGACGATGTCTTCGGCCTCTGGATTCGGGTGCTCATGGTGATGAATGCGATCTCGCTGGTGATCGACGTCATGGACGTCCTCCAATACATCACGGGCGACCGAACCGAAATGGTAGAAGAAAGCTGACGATGTCGGATCAGGGAATAGCTTGTCGAGCCGGCTATTCCTGCCGGGGAGTGATGGTGATAAAAGGCTCTCGTACCGCATCCACGCCGATCCCTTGCTTGGACGCGGCCACCATGCGCTCGACTTCCTCCATGAGCCGCTGGTTTTCGATGACGATCCCGTCTTTGATGGTATGCACGATGCCGTTGGTGCGGATCATGGCACCGTCGTCATCCAGCGTCAGCGCGCCAAAGGAATACATAAACCGGAGGTTATAGAGCGGGCTGCCGTCGACGATGACCAAATCGGCCAGAAAGCCGGGGCGCACCAGACCCAGTTCAGGCTGACGCAGCGTCCTGGCGCTGTTATAGGTGGCGGCCTTCAGCACTTCCAGGGTGTGCAGCCCGGCCTCGCGCAAGAGTTGGAGTTCGCGGATGTTCGAGAAGCCCGGCGTGGCC
>JBHHWM010000204.1:0-9134 GCA_046756545.1 Rhodothermales bacterium
AGGTGGTTGAGCGTCATGGGGGGCGCATCTGGGTCGAGAGTGAACACGGCAACGGCACAACTTTCTTTTTTACAATTCCAGTTCACCATCAAAAAGCGCTCTCTGGTGCCGATACTGAGTACATGAACCAGCGCGACGCCGTGCACTCAGATGATTTTACACTACAATCTTCATCTGACGAGCAGGCCCAATAGTGCTCATTTACATAAAAATAGCAGCAGCAATACACTGGTAACGATGAGTGAAGACCTTGTTCGGATCCTGATCGTCGAAGACGACGAAGACGACTACCTCCTGGTGCGCGACCTCTTTGAAGAGATCGAGGCCCGGCGCTTCGACATTACCTGGGCCGCGAGCTACCCGGAGGCCCTCGCCGCGATGGAGCAGCACCCTTTCGATGCCTACCTGTTCGACTACTATCTGGGCGAGCACACGGGGATGGAGTTGTTGCAGGCGTGTCTGTCGCAGGAGATGCGTACGCCGATCATCATGTTGACGGGTCAGGGGGATCGGTCGATGGATGTGGCGGCGATGGAGGCGGGAGCGACGGACTATCTGGTCAAGAGTCAACTCAATGCCGACATGTTGGAGCGGTCCGTCCGCTATGCTTTGGCGCGTCATCAGGCGGAAGAAGCGCTCCGCGAGGCGCATGAAGACCTTGAACAGCGCGTCCAGGAACGGACAGCGGCCCTGGCGATGAGTAATGAGGCCCTACAGGTCGAAGTCTCAGACCGAAAGCGCGCCGAGGCGGCCTTGCAGGAAATACGTAACGAACTGGAACAGCGGGTGCAAGATCGGACGGTGGCGCTCAGCGTCATCAATGAATTGCTCCAGCTTGAGGTCGATCACCGCAAACAGTCGGAGCAGGTACTACGCGATAGCGAGGCCAACCACCGCGCCTTGCTCGATGCCATCCCCGACTCAATGATAAAAGTGCATCGCGACGGGACGGTCCTGGAGATCCGAGCCGAGGAGAGTATGATGGGCGCCTTGTGCCCGATTGACGGCAAACCGATCCCGGAGGTGCTACCGGCCCATGTGGCCCAGTTAGTGATGGACTATGTGGGGAGGGCGCTTCAGAAAGGGACGCTTCAAGTCTTTGAATACCAGGTGCTGGTCGGAGAAGAACTCCGTGATTTTGAGGCCCGAGTGGTTGTCAGCGGGGAGGATGAGACGCTCTGCATGCTGCGCGACATTACCGAGCGAAAGCGCGTTGATCGCCTGAAAAACGAATTCATTTCCGTCGTCAGCCACGAACTTCGCACCCCGTTAACGTCCATCGCCGGGTCTCTTGCCTTGATGTCGTCGGGAATTGCCGGGGCCTTGCCCGCACAGGCGCAAACGATGATCGGGATCGCCCATCGCAACAGCGAGCGATTGGTTCGGCTAATCAACGATTTGCTGGATCTGCAAAAATTCGAGTCGGGGACGATGCCGCTGAAGCTGCAACCGGTGTCGCTGCTCTCGCTCATCGATCAAACGCTGGAAGCCAACTATGCGTACGGGCAACGATACGGTGTTTCGTTCGAACTCGAAGGGCAGCCTCCCGATGTCTGGGTAAAAGTCGATCCGGATCGCCTGATGCAGGTGATGACTAACCTGCTTTCGAATGCGGCCAAGTTTTCTCCCACGGGGAGTACCATCCGCATTACGGTAGCGGAGAACACTGATGGAGTGCGCGTCAGCGTTATCGATCAGGGGCCCGGCATTCCTGAAGAATATCACAAACGCCTCTTCCAGAAATTCGTCCAGGTTGATGCCTCAATGAGCCGGCACAAAGAAGGAAGCGGGCTCGGCCTGAGTATTTGCAAGTCGATCATCGAGATGCACGGAGGGAGGATCGGCTTCGACACCAAGCTGGGCGAAGGCTCGGCCTTCTACTTCGAGTTGCGAGCACTGGACGGCGAGGAAGACACCTCGACGGAAGAGGGTACGGTTTCTGAAGATACGCCCCGCCTGCTCATTTGCGAGGATGAAGAGGACATCGCCTGTTTGATGCAGACGCTGCTTCAGCAAGGTAATTTCTGTGCAGACATTGCCTCCTCAGCCGCAGAGGCTCGTCGTCATCTGGCAGAAAACAACTACGTAGCCATCATCCTCGACTTGCTCTTGCCGGATGACGATGGCGTGGCGCTGCTTCAAGAATGGCGCACCGATCCAACCACACGCGATGTGCCCATCGTGGTGGTCTCGGCCCGAGCGGAACAGGCGCGAGAGCATTTTATGGGCGGTGCACTGGGCCTGGTGGATTGGCTGAACAAGCCGCTCGACATCGACCGTCTGCGCGCGGCCGTAAACCGGGTGATCTTCAGAGTGACCGAGAGACGGGGACGCATCTTGCTCGTCGAGGATGACGACGACGTCAGGTCGTTAGTAACTAGCGTTCTTCTGGAAGTCGCAGACGTGGTGCATGGGAAGACGCTTGAGGATGCCAGGCGGCGGCTCCGAGAGCAGCCATGCGATCTCATCATGCTGGATCTGGGGTTGCCCGACGGGCGAGGACTCGAGCTACTGCCGGTGCTGGAGCACCTGGCGAGCGATCCCATTCCTGTCGTGATCTTCTCGTCGGCGGACGTGGATCAAACGGTGACCCAGGGGGTGGCGCGTACTCTGATGAAGGCACAAACCTCGAACAAAGAACTCGTACAGGTGATTTCTACTTTGCTGGGCGAAGAGGAGTTATTGCCAGAATAGATAAAAAAAGATACGTTATAGGAGGAGCGACCTATGGGAAAAACCCTGAACCGCATCTTGCTCGTCGAAGATGATCTGGACATCCAGGCGATAGCGCGTCTTGCACTCGAAACACTCGGCGGCTTCACGGTGGAAGTATGCAGCCGGGGACAGGAGGCGCTGGACAAAGCGCCGGCCTTTGCGCCGGACATGATCATCCTGGATGTGATGATGCCGGGAATGGACGGTCCGACGACGCTGCAAGCGTTGCGCCAGGTGCCGGCGGTGGCTGCCGTCCCTGCCGTGTTTATGACGGCGCGTGTTCAGCAGCACGAGATCGATCAGTACAAAGAACTGGGAGCGGTAGACGTTATCCGCAAACCCTTCGACCCGATGGCGCTTCCCACCATCCTCACAGCGGTTTGGGAGACGTGTTGTGACTAAGCTCGATGCATATCGGCAGCAGATCGACGCCTTGCATACGGCGTACGTGGAGCAGTTGCCCGAAAAGGTAGCCCGGATCGAGGATCTCTGGAGCGCTGCCTGCCGGGGGGCGTGTTCACAGGAGGACCTCAACCAACTCTACCTCCTCGTCCATAAGCTCAACGGTTCCGGGGAAGCGTTTGGGTTCGAAGAGATTACCTCGGCCACCGAACGTATCGAAGCGATCATCAAGAACCTGCTGGTGCACGGGGCGGTGCCCAGCGAAGAGGAGAAAGTGCGGGTTCGCATCGATCTATCCATGCTGAAACTGCTGGCCGTGGATGCTCCCAGGACGACGGCAGAGCGATCCGTAGACGATGAACTCCCCGTGTTGGTTACGGAGGACGATATTCCAGCAGAGGACCCCCATGAGGCAGCCCCGAGAGAATACACGATTTTGGTGGTGGATGACGGCGCGTTCCTCCGCGCCAAGGTAGCACTCAGTTTGCGTGCTGCCGGCTTCGTCGTGAAGGAGGCGGACGATGGCCGTATGGCCGTCCAGGAAGCCCGGGAGCACAAGCCGGATTTGATCGTAATGGATCTGGTAATGCCCGAGATGGATGGACTGGAGGCGACGCGTCTCATCCGAAAAGAACCCGATTTACAAGAGGTCCCCGTTATCATTCTGACAACCCGCAACACCATCATTGATGTGCAAAATGCGTTTTCCTACGGCATCAATGACTACCTCGTCAAACCGTTCAAACCGGAACACTTAATCGAGCGGGTCGCCGCATGCCTGGAAAAGAACTGAAGCGGCACGGGCTCCCGTTCTATGATCAACAATAATGAAGCGTCGTTATGGAAAAGACAGGAGTTTTTCAGAAACAGATGGAAGCCTTGCATCGAGCCTATGTGCAACAACTACCCGGCAAGGTTCAACAGATCGTAAGCCAGTGGAAAGCCGTATGTCAGGGAGCGGCGGATAAGAGTACGCTGAGCCACCTCTACCATCACGTTCACAAACTCAGCGGGTCGGGTCCCACGTTTGGTTTTTCCGCCATCCCCGATAAGACGAAGCACCTTGAGGAGGTGCTCAAGAAATACATCGCAGAGGGGATCCCACCGACAGAGGAAGAAGAGCAACAGGTGGAGGTCGCCTTGTCCTCGCTCAAGCTTCTTGCGGCTGCGGTCAGCACCAACCAACTCAGCATCTCTGCGCAGGAAGCTCCGTCCGGAAGCATGGCCGTCTCAGACGTTCAAACAGCCGAAGATGCGGGAAACTACACGATTCTCGTCGCGGACGATGAGGCCTTCCTCCGGAAAAAATTGGTTCTGTGTTTGCGCAAAGTCGGCTATCGTGTAGAAGAAGCAGAAGATGGATTGATGGCGCTAACCCTGGCCAGAGCGCATCCTCCCGATGTGATCCTCATGGATTACTTGATGCCAGTGATGGACGGCCTCGAAGCCATTCGCCAACTGAGGGAAGAAGAACCCCTGCAAAACACCCCGGTTTTTCTTCTGACGACGCATAGTAAGATCAACGACATGGAGGGGATGCTTGCATGTGATGTGCAGGGATACATTGCCAAGCCGTTCGATCCCTTGCAGGTCATTGAACAGGTAAAATTGGCGCTGGAATCCAACGGATCCGATAGAAAAGCGGGACCCGGTTACGAGAAAAAAAATATTCTCATCGCCGACGACTACATCATGTACCGGCGCAAGATAGCCCTCACACTGGAGCAGGCCGGTTTCATTGTGAACGAGGCCGATAACGGACTCATGGCGCTGAAACAGGCGCGAGAGTGTCACCCGGATCTGATCCTGATGGACGTGATGATGCCGGTGATGGATGGATTGGAGGCCACGCAGTACATCCGGAACGATGAAACGCTTCGCGACGTCCCGATCATCATGCTCACGACGAATGTGAAGATGAAAGATGTGCCGACGGCGATGGCGTATGGGGCCAATTCCTATATCGCCAAACCCCGCTTGGCCGAGCAGATCGTGGAGAAGGTAAATGCATACCTCGCCTATCGGTGAGGATATAACAAAATCGAGTGACCTCCTCGAACCCGGCGAAGTGTGCCCGGTACACGGCACTCATGGAATGGTCTACCCAACAACCCGGAGAAAAAGACCCGCGCAAGATGGCCATGGCGGCGAGCTTGCTCGTGGCCTTCTTGATGCTGGCCGGCAAGCTGGCGGCCTTCGCCATGACGGGCAGTTCCGCCATCTTCTCCGATGCCGCCGAGTCGGTCATTCATCTCCTCGCCACGGCCTTCGTCGGCTTCAGCCTCTGGTATGCAGGGCAGCCGCCGGACACGGGACATCCCTATGGACATGGCAAGATTGCCTATTTATCTTCGGGGTTTGAAGGCGGGCTCATCTTCCTGGCGGCCGTCACCATTCTCTACACGGCGGGCGAAGCCTTCATCGTGGGACCCGAACTGCGCCAGTTAGGACAGGGATTACTCATCGTCGGCGGGCTGGGGATCGTCAATCTGGGACTCGGACTTTTCCTGATACGCGTAGGCAAACGCCACAACAGCCTGGTGCTGATTTCCAATGGACAGCACGTGCTCTCCGACATGTGGACGAGCCTGGGCGTTGTCATCGGGGTCGCGCTCGTCTGGTTGACCGACGTCGTCTGGCTCGATCCGGCCGTGGCCGTCCTGGTGGGCCTGAACCTGGCCTGGATGGCCTTCAGGCTGATTCGCCGGTCCTTCGAAGGATTGATGGAAAAAGTGGACGACGAGCATACGCAAGCGATTCTGGCTGAACTGGATCGGTCTGTGAAACAGGGGGACATTGCCGGGTATCACCAGGTGCGGCATCGGTGTGTGAACGATCAGATGTGGGTGGAATATCACCTCTTGTTTTCCGGACACCTGAGTCTGTCCGAAGCGCATACACGGTCGCATGCCGTCGATGCGGCCATCACACGCCTGTTTCCGTCCTATCGAGTGATCGTCACAGCCCATCTCGAACCCGAAGCGCACGACGAGGCGCACCCGACCGGCCACTCGGAACCTGTCGATCCACTAGGAGGAGTCGAGTTTAGATAGTAGATTCAAGCGTTTGCCTTCTCGGACATGGAGAAGGAGATTACACCGGCGACACGTATTTCTTCTGTACTCTTCACGGACCACCGGTACATGCCTCCTCAACGCATAGCCGTCATTGGCGGCGTCGCAGCAGGACCGGCCGCAGCAGCCCAGGCCAAACGGATCGATCCCGACGCCGAAGTAGTCCTTTTCGAGCAAGGACCGGACATTTCATACGGGGCCTGTGAGATGCCCTACTACGTGGCCGAGCAGGTCGAGGGCACGGATCTGATCCAGTTGACACCGGAGCAGTTCGAGCAGTCGCGGAAGGCGTGTGTGCGCGTGCATCATCGGGTGCTGGCGCTTCGTCCGCGGCGTAACCGCCTCGACGTTAAGAATCTGATCACGGGTCATATTTCCGAGGAACGCTTCGACAAGTTTATTCTGGCCGTGGGAGCCGAAGCACGTACGACGGGACTGGATGGAGAAGACGCCCCCAATGTCTTTGCGATGCGGAGGCTGGAGGATGCGCGGGCGCTCAGATGCTATCTTGACGCCCACACCGTGCACCATGCCGTGATCCTGGGTGGGGGATATGTGGGCGTGGAAATGGCGGAAGCGTTGCGGACAAGGGGCCTGCGAGTGTCTATCCTTGAGCCGCGTGGCGGTCTGCTTCACACCTATCTGGACGAGGAGTTACAGCCCCTTGTCGATGACGCTGCCGGAGCGCATGGGGTGCTGATCCGGCAGGAACAGGCGGTGGCTTTCGAGCGCGACGACGGCGGAACCGTGCGTGCGGTCGTCACGGACAGGGGCGAAAAGATAGGATGCCAGGTCGTGATCGTAGCCATCGGCGTTGAGCCTAATACGGCGCTGGCCGAGGCTGCCGACATCGCGGTCGGGGCTACGGGAGCGATTGCCGTGGATGCACAGATGCGAACCAACCTGCCCAACGTCTGGGCCTGCGGCGATTGTGTCGAGGTCGAACGCGTCATCGACGGGAAGAAGGTGCATCTGCCGCTCTCTCCGGTAGCGTTTCGGACGGCAAGGGTCGCAGCGCACAATGCGGCCCGGCGAGGACGGAATGCCCCGGCCCGTTTCCCCGGAGTTTGCGTGGCCACGGCGGTGAAGGTGTTCGGCCTGGAGGTTGCTGCCGTGGGGCTGCGGCTGGAGGAAGCCCGTCAATCCGGCTTCGACGCCTTCGCGACGACCATTCGGCATGGGTCGCGGGTTCCCTTTTTCCCTGGCGCGAAGCCGCTGCATGTGCGCCTGGTAGCCGAACGGAAGAAGGGACGTCTCCTCGGCGCTGAATTGATGGGGGAGGAAGGAGCCGCACTGCGGGCCGATGTGCTCGTTCCCTGCATCCGCGCCGGGTGGACGGTCAACCAGATCAAAGACCTCGACCTGATCTATACGCCGCCCTTGGCTCCGGCCCTTGACCCGCTGATCGTGGCAGCGAGCAAGGCGGCAAAGAGGGTGGAACGAACGTGATAAAAGGTGGCCGGAAGAAGCATACCGGGATGTCTGCCCGAGAACGTGCGGTGCGGCAGTTGAACCGCATCGAAGTGGGGGGAGCATTCGTCGGACTTGTAGGGAGTGAAGGTGGCACAGGCGATCCTCGCGTGGAGCGGCAGGCAACGGAATATGTGGCGGGCATCACACGATGGCGGCGCTGGCTCGATTTTCTGATCGGGCATTTCTACAAAGGACCCTTCGACAAGATGGAGCCGACGCTGAAGCATATTCTGCGCGTCAGTCTGTACGACCTTTTGTTGTTGGACACGCCGCCCCATGCGGCGCTGAACGAGGCCGTAGCCCTGGCGAAGCGCCTCGTCCGGCCAAAGGCGGGCGGCCTGGTGAACGGCCTGTTGCGTGCCGTTCTTCGCCAGAAAGATCATCTGCCTGTGCCCGATTCCTCCGACCCCGTAGAAGCGCTGGCCGTACGCTACTCCCATCCGACGTGGATCGCTCGTCGCTGGTACGGTCGTTACGGTCCTAAAGAAACCGAAGCGCTGTTGCGATGGAACAACGAACGCCCCGTTTTCGGGCTGCGTATCAACACGCTGAAGACCACCGTCGCGGAGTTTCGCCAGGACCTCGACCGCCTCGGCATCGACTGGGAACCCTCGTCGTACCTCGACGATTTCGTGCGGGTGCGCAAGCTCCAGCCGGTACTACGAGCGGGCTTGCTGGACGCAGGACAGTGTGCGGTGCAGGACGAGAGCAGTGGCCTCGTCGTGCGGCTGTTGGATCCACAACCGGGCGAGACCTTCGTCGATGCCTGCGCCGCACCGGGGGGCAAGGCGCTCTACGCGGCTGAAAAGATGCAGAACCAGGGACGCCTCCTCGCTTTCGATATTCACGAAGGCCGGCTCCATCTGGTTGAAGAGGCTGCCCGCAAGCAGGGCGTCGACATACTGGAGGCCAGGGCTATCGATGCGCGCGCACTGGTTCCGAGTTCCCATACTCCTCTGGCCGACCGGGTGCTGCTCGACGCGCCGTGCTCGGGCCTGGGTGTGTTGGCCAAACGCGCCGATTTGCGCTGGAACCGTAGCCTCGAAGAGATCGAAGCGTTGGCGGTGCTTCAGGATGAGTTGCTGGATGCTATGGGATCCCTGGTCCGGCCCGGTGGTCTGCTGGTCTACAGCACCTGCACCATCGAGCCGGACGAAAACCACCGACGCATCGAAGCGTTCTTGACGCGTCATCCTGATTTCCGGATAGAGTCAGCCAGCGGGTTCGTGTCGGCCGGGGTGGTCACGCCCGAAGGGTATTATGCCACGCTGCCCCATCGTCACGGGGTTGATGGGGCCTTTGGGGTGCGGTTGAGAAGAAGCGAATGAAGCAGGTATAGAAAGGACGTGGGGAGAAAAGGAAAGGAGAGAGCGTAGCAAGGGGGCAAAAAATGCCGCCTGTTCATCATCAACCTGTGATCCCCGGTACTTAATACAGGAGATGTTTTAGCCGATTCTCTTGGGGGAAAAG
>JBHHWM010000205.1:0-9091 GCA_046756545.1 Rhodothermales bacterium
CCATGCTGGGTAAAAATCTCGCCCATGTAAAACCGGCTCCAGGGTGCCCATCGCGTTCCAATATCATCGACAGGGTGCACCACAACGTACTCATGCATCTGTAGCGCTTCGTCGAGCCGTCCCAGGGCCTGATAGACACGCCCCAATCGATAGGCGGCCTCCGCGCGGGTCGGCACGCCGGCATCAGGGCCCTCGAACACTGCCAGCAACAGCTTTTCCGCCACATCATAGATCCCGGCATCATAGGCGTTTCGGCCCAGCAAAAGCTGCCGTTCCTGGGATGTCAGAGGCGCTGCCAGTCGCTGTTGGGCCGCTCGATAGGCCGACGCGTCGCTGTCGTATGGACGATCCCCTTGCACCTTTTCATAAAACGGTAGCGCCTCGTCACGGCGACCCTGCATCTCAAGGATCAATCCTGTTTCAAGATAGGCCAGTGCTTTGAGCGCCTCTCCCCGGTGTTTCTCCAGGTAATGCCGGTAGTACCTTTCGGCCTCAGAGAACTTGTTCTGCCGGAAAAGTGCCTGAGCCAGATAAAACTCGGCATAGTCAATGAAGAAATAAGAAGCAGTAGTTCCAGCCTGAACAGCCCGTCGGAGACTCTGCTCGGCTTCCACGGCACGCCGGTTAGAAAGTAAAACGAACCCGTACAGATACGCGAAAAGCGGGCTTTCGGGGTATTCACGTCGCAGTTGGCTCAGGGTCTCTACCCCTCCTGAGGCCGAATTATTCAGCATGACATCCGCCATCGCCAACACCACCATCGCCGTTTCCCGATCCAGCTGGCATTGATGTGCAGCCACGCGTAATTCGCCCAGCCCTTGCTGCACCGTCCCGCCATACCCGAGGAGCTTGAGCACCTTTCGATACGTGCCCGGTAACGACCCGATCATCAGGTGCATCAACCCCATTCCTTTATACGGTTCATAAAAGGTAGGCTCGGCGGCGATCACCTTCTCGTATTGTTTGAAAGCCGAACGACCGGCCAGGGCCGACGTAAAGAAGCGTTCCGTCTTGGCCGCTGCCACGGCGCGCATCAACTGCATCTCGGCTTGCACATACAAACGCCATCGAGACACTGGTCCTTTTTTGAGATGCTTTCGCAAGGTATCAGCGCGTACGAACAACTCGTCGAAATAGACCCGTTCGTCGGTAACAAGGGCTTTCAGAAAGGAGATCGTAGCGAGGTGGTATCCGGCGGCAACCGTCCCATCCGGTTGCTGAGCTAGCCGACGAAAGATACGTTCTGCTTCGTACAGGCGGAAGTCGAAAATCTGCTGCCGTCCCTGCTCAAACAGGCGTGCTGACTCCTCAGACGAAAGGAACATGGGTAATGCTTCCTGCGCCAGACAAGGCATCACCCGGCACGTGCCCCAAACGAGGGAAAGCAGGAAAAGGAGACGAACGAGACGCATCGGGAGGCTCTGGATGGTAAGGCGTTTCCCTACCGCCAAACCGAAAGCCGGTTCCATTCACCCCCTCCACTGCCACCGTTGTGCCCTTTCAGGATTTCGAATCCTTATGCGGCCATCACACTCGCTCCTGGGATTGCCAGTTGATCCTCGCTTGCGGCAACAATGGTCGCTACGGTGGTATCACCGGTTATGTTGGTCACGGTGCGGCACATATCGAGGATGCGGTCTACCCCGAGAATCAAAGCGATGCCTTCGGCGGGTACCTGGACCGTCTCGAGAATGATGATGAGCATAATGATGCCGGCACTCGGCACGGCCGCAGTGCCGATGGAAGCCAGTACAGCGGTGAAGATGATGGCCAGTTGAGCCCCCAGGTCCAGATCGATACCCAGCACCTGAGCGATAAAAACGGCAGCTACGGCCTGGTAGAGGGCGGTACCGTCCATGTTGATGGTCGCTCCAAGAGGTAACACGAAAGACGATACTTCCTCAGAAACGCCCAGGTTCTGCTCAGCCATTTCCATGGTCACAGGCAGCGTCGCCCCACTCGACGATGTAGAAAACGCCACGAGTTGCGCCGGGGCAATACCGGCAAAAAACGTCTTCAACGACATCGGAGAGAGCACCTTCAGCAACGAGGGATAGGTGACGACGGTATGGATGAGCAGACCCAGCAGCACCGCAATCATGTAGTATCCCAGCGCCGCCAGCAACTCCCCGATCTGAGCCAGGTTGTCCTGGGCTATCGACGTGATGGTGTCGGCCAGCAGCGCAAAAACACCGATGGGTGCCGTCACCATGATGATGTCTACTACCTTGATGACGAGGTCGTTCAGGCTATCGAAAAAGCTGATGAGCGGTTGCGCTTTTTCCTGGGAGACCATCAACAGACCGATGCCGAAAAGGATCGAAATAAACACCACCTGAAGCATGTTGCGGTTGTTGGAGGCCGACCCGAAAAAGTTCTCCGGAACCATGTCGACGATGGGTTGAAGCGGTCCGCGCTGCTTGGCTTGCTCCGCCGACTCCACCCGCCCGGTCATATCACCCTCGTACGTTTCCTGAAGCTTCAGGCGCATATCTTCCGGCACGGTCTTGCCGGGCTGTAACACATTGACGAGCACCAACCCGATGATCAACGCGACGACCGTCGTCCCGATGTAGATGGCAATCGTTTTGCCGCCGATCCGGGAGAGTTTCTTAAGATCCGAGAGTGAAGCCACCCCGGTAATCAGGGACGCGATAATCAACGGCACTGCGATGAGCTTGAGTAGATTGATGAATATCGTCCCAAACGGCCCGATCCAGTTGGAGGTGAAGGTGCCCCATCCCATGGCTGCTGCTATGATGCCGTAAATCAGACCCAGTACAAGGCCAAGGATAATCTGCCAGTGAAGTTTTTTATACCAGGGCATAGGGTACCTGTCGAGGGTTCAGACAATGCGTGCGAAGACGGTCGGAATGACCGATTCGATTACAGGGCTCGGAGACAAACCCGGACCCTAAGAAGCGAAATCTACGGCTAGGAAGCAAGCCATTGCCAAGATCGCACCCGAGAGGGTACAAAGCCAGTTGACCTGATCGTTTTGAAGCCAGCGCCATCCTCGAACGAGCGGGAATGCTCCTTCGCCTGATCCTGAACGCTCGGTTTCCTGCCCGGTTTTCTGATCGCGGAAACGCGCCTGGACGGTGGCTCCTGCCACACTATCGATCAGCGAAGCCAGAAACCCGCCCACTACCACCGCGAGCGACGCCGCCTGTACCCCGGTCACGGCAAACAGGTCTATGGCGAATGGCCAGGCGCTGATCCACACGATGACCGCACCTCCTGCCGCTCCTGCCGTGCCGACAATGGATACTGCCCCTGACGTACCCTTCGGTACGCTCCGCCCCGTGGTGATGAGCCGGGGCTTTCTTCGGGAAAGCGTTCCGATCTCAGTGCCCCACGTATCTGCCGTTGCCGCAGCGAAAGCGCCGAGGAATCCCCAGTACAGGGCGTCGTGAGGGAAAAGGGCATAGATCAACAGAAGCACCCATCCTATGCCTCCGTTTGCGTAGACCTGCCCGGCGTCTCGTTGGCTTCCTTTCTCGGTTATCGCTTCGACGCCGGCCTTTCGTCTCTTTCCAACCTGAGAAAGCACGCTTGACGAAATAAAAAAAGCGAAGGAGGGTACGACCCATGCCCACCCACCCAATCCGATCACTGAGGCAGCTAATAAGCCACCCGCGATGCTTCCTGACAGGGTGAGAAAGCGGAGCTTGAGCGCCACAACGCCAAAGGCCACGCCTGAAAGAGCGGCCCCTACGAGCGTGAGCCGGGAGGCCGGGTGCTCGTCGAAGACAACAAGCACGACGATGGCCGCCTGAATGATGAAAAAGTTATCCCAGCCCCTGCAGCCAAACGCCTCCGTTGCTGTCGTTGCCCCCGCCACCGTCACGGCTGCCGCACATATCTCCCAGGTCGTCCAATCAATCCGGCCCTCCGTTTTTAGCCAGACCAGTGCTCCAAGGCTTATGGCAAACGCAGAGATAATAAAGGCGACACTCCCAGCCGGCGTTTTGCCCCTATGGCTCTCCCTGGATCGGGCGACATGCATCCCAACCAACGAAGCGAGCGGATCGGAAAAAGCAAGGATGAGAAAGGCGATCTGGAGCGCAAAGAGCCGACCCGGATCAGCCGTCCAGCACACCGCGAGCGCAGGCAGTAGGGCCAGCGGAAAGGTGACGGTGCCCAGGCTCTGCCGCTTCGTCCCATGGATTCCAGGAAACCACCCTCTCTGCAACGCCACGTAATTCACCCCTACAAACACGACGCCGAGCAGATAGACGAAGGCCGGACCGGAGAACAGGAACGGTGTAGCCGCCACAAACAGACCCACGCCCACGTGCACCACGCGACGGGATCGCTCCGCCGTCACATGCCCTCGTATCCGTAGCGCCTCACCTAAACCTACAAGGGCTACCAGGCTCATGGCAGAAAAGACAAAGGCCGTTAGATCCTGGCGTAGGGCTTCTACGAATGCGTGCAGCACGGACGAAACGGTTGGGGCCGCCGTCAAAAACTTACCTGGATCGACGCCCCGGGCTGCGCCTGACCCGACGCGTCGTAGTTCATCAGAAGACGCGCCTTGATCCGGTCGTTGTGAACCTTGGCGAAAATGGCGGCGTCGACGGCAGCGATCAAATGATTGGCGATGAAGAAGATAGAGACGCGAGAAGCTCGACGAAGGTAGTCGTTGGCCCGCCCGTGATCCCTGGCATATTCGAAGAATCGGGGGGATACGTTGGGCTTGCTGCCGTCCGATGCGGTCATTTCCGGATCAACAGATGCAATGAAATCGCCGTTTTCATCGACCCAGGTCGCTTTCCCGTTCTCATCGACACGAAACTCGTAATCCGACCAACCCGGTGCAAACTGGAAGTACTTACCCACGAGTTCGTAATACTGCTGTTCTCCAAAAAAGGGTAACTTGTGAGAGAAGCTGGCTCCTGTTTCGGGATGATACACGGCCCCCTCGATGGCGCGAATCTGGTTGATCAGCGTCCGGACGGCCAGTTGCTCTTCCATGGTCCAGGCACTCGGATTCGAAAAATCGATGCCGCGCAATTGATCCGTCACATGGATAGCAGAGGCCGCGATGGGCGTGCCGAACCTCGTTTCGAGATAGTCTGTATACTCATTGAGCCAATCAGCATACCGGATAGGACTCCAGTAATTGTGGGCATAATTCTGGTAGGCATCGCGTCCGTCGATCCCTCGGTGTCGCCAGGTGGTGTACCCGACAATCAACGCGACCTCCACAGCCGCTCCCACAGCGGCTTTCGTCCACTGTCCGTTGTATGCCTGCCCCAGCCCGGGTACAACAGCCGAGAGCCCAAACGCTAGCGGCACGCTTCGCTGCTCTCCAAAGAACGCCCGAGGCTGTCCTGGAGGCACCGGTGTTTTATAGAGCAACGTCGCGCGCAGGCTTGCAGCGGTGGGCGGGGGCTCCTTTTTTCCCCCATCGTCTCTCCCATCTGCCCGTACCGAGCCCGCGAGTAGCCCCCCCAGCAGCAATGCCAGGATAGGCAAACGTAGACATTGGGCAGCAAGTATTCGCCTCATGGCTCTCAGGCTTGATGACGGCTCCGGCTTCAACGCGTTGCAAGGGTATCTTGAAGGTACGGACTCACGACTTGCTCAAAAAAGGTATAAGTGCCTGCGCCCAGGATGTATCGACGCATAATCCCTTCCCGGTCGATGATATAGGTAGAGGGTCGCCCTGCAAGCGTCCGCTGGAACGGCTGCGGCAATTGGGAGGCCTCCACATACCCGGTGACAGTTTCTTTGGGAATCAGGTCCTGATAGGCCATTAAATCGCTTTTCGGTTCATCCGTGATCGATAGAATGACCAGCCCGTCGTCGGCGTAGTTTTTCTGCAACCGATCCAGTTCCGGAATCTCCCGGATGCATGGGGCGCACCACGTGGCCCAGAAGTTGAGCAGGACGACCTTGCCCCGGTAGTCTTCCAGTTCTTTTTCAGTATCGTCCGAAACAAGGCGGAAGGTAAAGTTTTTCGCCGGTTTATCGAGTTCATCCTGTCCTACTTCCGTTCCTCGATCTTCCAGGTTTTCACCGGGCGCAAGGCTCAGGGCAAGCAAGAAACCAGAGAAGACCATAAGCAACGCCGAGAGAACGACAGCCGCCCATTGCGTCCCTCCCTGTGGCCGGGGCTTTTCATTGCCGCGAACGATGAAATAGATAAACCCGGTGCCTGCAGCGATCATAAAGATCGCCATAATCGTGAAGAGGGTGGTGTCCATTGTTTTCGTATGCCGGTTGGTGTGTCAAACAGCTAGAGAACCTGGTGGAGTAATGCTGTTTGTAGTGCGTTTCTCATACGTTGTGTTTCGTGTACACAGCTTCTTCATGCGCGCCGATCCAGGCCTCACAGGTCAAACCCAAAAAGTACTCCAAAGTGCCACCGCAATTCTTTTCCATACTGCACCGTCGTGCTACCATCGGGGGTAACGAATCCCTCGTCCAACTGAAAGTCGAAGGCGTCAAGGGCATACGTGGCGCTCAGAAAGACGGCCGTTGGCAACAAATAGAAAGAGCCGATTCCGACCCTGAGTTCAGCACCCAGGTCTTTACGCACGGCATCGAGGCCCGGCCAGGCACCCGTCCAAGCCGAGGCCGCATCTACATAGAATCGAGCGTACACCTTGTCGATGTAGGTAAACAGCATTTGCTTTCGCATGTCCGGCAGCAGAGGGACGTGATAGGCAGCCTGGAACCACAGGGTCTCGTTGCCGCCGAGGGCATAGAACGGATATCCCCGCGCGCCGATCAACCCCCCGACATAATCGTTGTAGAAGTCATCGACGGATGAGCCGAGGATGCTGGAAGCCCGCACCCGGACACCCAATCCATGCGAGCCGCCGCGTATCGATCCCGGCAACCGCAGTCCATACCGGGCATCGAACGTCAACCGATGGATCCTATCGCGCTGGTAAATGGGCACCAACACGCCGTCCTCGATGTCGAAGCGCTGCAACAGGCGGCCCGATTCGTTCTCATACCCGGCTTCTATTTTCAAACCCCGGGGCACGACGTCGCTATCCCGGTAGGGGTGGAACGCTTCGAAATAGGCTTTGGCATTGAGCGTTCGCCCGATGAAATACCGCGAAGAAGACTCAGGGATCGAGGTAGCCGCCTCCTTGGAAAAAAACTGCTCCGTCGTCACGCGATACGGGCTGTAGCGATAGCCTACTTCCAGCAACAGGTTGCGATTGACTTTGCTGCGAGCATACACATCGGCCTCCCACAGCGTGTACGACAGGTCTGCCAGGGTCGTATCGGGGAAGCAGGCCGTACAGGGAAATTCCTCGATGCTCAGTCCGTTCTCTACCCTCCGGCGGATGTTGAATAGTTCGACGGTCAATTGAGGCGACCACCGCCTGGGAATGATCCCGAAGCCTTTTTTGTATTCGAACTGAAGGAATACATCACGTTCCAGCTTGAGCAGACGGGACGGCGAGAAGAAGTCGGAAACGGAAGACACATCCTGAGAGGCAGGGCCAATCAAAAAGCCTCCGAAAAAGCTGAGGCCTTCCAGCACTTCACGCGACGAAACAAACGTGCCGATTTTTGTATTTCGAAGCAACGTCTCGCCGCGCGTGCGGTCGGGCAGGCGACGGTCGAGGCGGCTGCGTTTTCTCGATACGTACTGGTCGAGGCGTAACGTAGGATAAAAGCTGAAAGAAGTAAACTTGAGCCCGTACTTCTCGACTTCCAGAGGCGATTCATTCACGGGATCGGATGCCTCTCCCTGTTCGGGTAGCCGCTCGACGTGCACCGGGTAGCGCCCTTCCGCACGCACCGTGGCCATGGCTGCATCGGCCAAGGGGGTTAGATCGCTGTCGTTAAAATCATTGAGTTGATCCTCCTCGTTCGACGCCATGGCCAGCGAGGCCGGCTTCTGAGTGATGGGAGGCGGAGTATAGGAAGCCAAGCGAGCTTCCTCCGGCAAAGCTGAGAGGCCGTCGAGGAGGGCGATTTTGTAGCCGTCCCACCGGTACTGCGAGAAGGCAAGCGCTCCCTGTGCGTTCACCGTGGGCATAAACGCCCCTCCGAGCACGTTCGTCAGTCGCTCCGCTTCCGATACCTGAGCCGCCCCTCCCTCCGCTAATACAGGGAAGCGATACAGGTTGAAAATGCCGGACACATCCGACGAGAAATAAAGAAAGTCTCCCTTCAGATCGAAGGTCGGCGAACGTTCGTCGGCCTCGGTAGCGTAGACCTGTTCCAGGCCGGTCCCATTTGGACGAATACGCCAGAGGTCGCGCCCATTCGAGGTAGGTGAATGGAAGGCAAAGTAGATCCACTCGCCAGAAGGGTGCCAGGCCGGATCGCTCACCTGCGACCCATCCTGATAGGAAGTCAGCGGTGTGATCTCTCCCGTGCCGAGGGTGAGGGTGACAAGATTAGTCGTGCCATCTTCGCCGCCCACAAAAACGATCCGGCTCCCGTCCGGCGCGTAGGCCGGCAACATCGCCCGGCGATTTCGGGTGAGCCTCTTCTCTTCCTTCGTCCCGAGGTCGAGTTCATAGAGATCAGCGAAAAGGTAGCCCTTCGGGGTGTCCACCCGTCGGGCATAGACCAGCGCCTTCCCATCCGGACGCCATGTCACCGCCCCTCCTACGCCAGATCGGACGCGGTGACCCACTGAGCAGGTATACTCACGGCGGGCATCGTAGAAGCCTTTCACGTCGAAGCTTGCTATGTCGCCAGACGCCAGATCCTGCACGTAGAGGCTCATCCGATTAAAATCTTCGCCCCGGTTCGAGACATAGGCCAACTTCGTCCCGTCCGGAGAAAACGCCGGATAATAATTGCCTGCCCCTTCCTGCTCGATCAGTCTTCCCTCCACGAGGTGTTCCCGGATGGCTGCGGTGCGTCGCTGATATTCCTGCCGCATGGTGTTCATCCATCCCCCGTACACGTCCTGCCACGGCACGCCGAGTGCATCTTCGAACGCCCGCTCCATGTTCCAGTTACGCCATTTCGCCAGTGCCCTGCTGATGTCGCGCAGTGCGTCCTCCCCGTAGGTATTGACCAGATAATGAACAAAGGAATATCCGTGGTTGTAGACGCCTTCCCGCATCAAGCTCGTCTTCGAATAGAAGCCGCCCATTTC
>JBHHWM010000206.1:0-8969 GCA_046756545.1 Rhodothermales bacterium
GAGCGGGACGTACGTGGTACGGATCCTGGGCGAGCAGTTTGTGGAGACGCAGACGGTGACGCTGATCAAGTAGGATCACCCCGCAGATTGTTCTTGCGGCCTTCCGCTAAGAGAGCCGGTCGGTTCTGTATCAAGCAGAACCGACCGGCTTTTCTTTTGGACATACGAACCTATTCTGAGATGGGCAGGGGCACAAAACCGGACGCATCGGTAGGTATCGTGGCGATGCCTTCGGGCAGGTTGATGGCGGGCAGCGTGAACGCTCCGGTTTCGCCCGGCGGGATGGGGTTAGGCTCGGCCCAGAGCGTGCCGCCGTACGTCGTCATCACCACGTGATGTCCAGTACGGCCTTTCACGTAGCTGCCGTTGAGCGGGACTTTTCCGAAAGGCGTGTCGAGCACGTACCTGGGGAGGGCGAAGCCGGTCGTTCGCCCCTGCAGGGCCTGCATGAGCGCCATGCCCTTTTCGATGGAGGTGCGGAAGGGGGCCGTTCCGCCGATAAGCTGGGCCTGATACAGGTAGTAGGGACGCACCCGCATGCGGACGAGGCCTTCGCACAGCGTCTTCAGCGTTTCTACGTCGTCGTTGATGCCGCGTAGCAGCACCGTCTGGTTGCCCACCGGCACCCCGGCCCGCAGCAGCCGGTCGATGGCTTCGGCCGCATCGTCGGTCAGTTCGTTGGGGTGGTTGAAATGCGTATTCAGCCATACCGGGTGATAGGCCCCGAGCACCTCGCACAACGATTCGGTGATGCGGTAGGGAAGCTTCACCGGCATACGCGAGCCGATGCGAATGACCTCGATATGCGGGATGGCTCTCAGGCGGCGGAGCAGCCAGTCCAGATGGTTTTCGTTGAAAGTGAGCGGATCGCCGCCGGTGAGCAGCACGTCGCGGATCTCCGGGTGTGCGGCCAAGTAGGCGAAGGCGTCTTCGAGGTCGGCCTTTCGCATGAAGTAATCGGCATCGCCCACCATGCGCTTCCGCAGGCAGTAGCGGCAGTAGATGGCGCACTCAGCCGTCACGCAGAAAGCCACGCGGTCGCGGTAGTTGTGGATCAGGTTTTTGACAGGCGAATGGGCAACCTCCTCCAGCGGATCGACCACGCCGACGAGGTCGGGGGCCACCTCGCTCATACGCGGCACCACCTGCCGGCGGATCGGGCAGTGGGGATCGTCCGGAGCCATCAGCGCGGCGTAGTAGGGCGTGATGTTCCACCGGAAAATGTCCCGCGTCGCCTCAATCGCCTGGAGTTCGTCCTCTGTCGGCTCAATCCATTGCCGAAGCGTTTCGACGCTATGTATGCGATTTTGCATCTGCCAGCGCCAGTTGCGCCAGTTCGCATCGGCGAGGATCTGTGAACGTGTTTTCATACGGCCTGGGTGTGTGGCGTTTTTCCGTATCGCCGTTCGCCTCCTACGATCTACAGCCCCAGCCGCTTCAACCCACGGGCCAGCACGTCGGCCAGGAACGCGTCGTAGGGACGTCCTACCAATTCAGCCATGATGGCAAACGTTCCGTCGGGAGCGAAAGTAGGCAAGGGATTGATTTCGAGAAACCAGGGCCGACCGTCGGCGTCGACGCGGAAATCGACGCGGGCGAAGTCGCGGCACTGGAGCTTTTCGAAGATCGTCACCGCGTGCGTTTGCAGGGCGGCTTCGAGGGCGGGGTCAAGCCGGCCGTCGAGCGCATAATCCCAGGGCTGATCCGGAAGGCCGCGACGGTCGAGGGCATGCAGGCCGATGCGCGTGGTGACCTCTACGGCGCGTTGCAGAGCCGGTAGCGGTTCGGGCGGGTCGTTCCCGAGCACCGCCACCGTAAACTCGCCGCCGCCCTCGATGAACCGCTCGACCAGCGCATCCTGCCGGTAGGTCTGCGCCACCCAGGCTACCTGCTCGCGGAGCGCATCGAGTGCGCGCACCTTGCTCTTCGCCGTGATGCCTTTCGCCGTGCCTTCGTAGCGCGGCTTGACGAAGAGCGGAAAGTCGAGCAGATCGGCCTCATCGATTTCGTCCATCGACGCATAGACACGGTAGGACGGCGTGGGAACGCCGGCGGCAGCGGCCAGGTCTTTCGTCCATGCTTTGTCGAGGCTGAGCGACAGCGTGAGCGCGTCGGAGCCGAGAAACGGGATACCGGCCATTTCGAGCAACATCGGGGCGTAGGCTTCGCGGTTCCGGCTGTGTGCCCCTTCGGCGATGTTGACGGCCGCGTCTATGTCCAGCGTGTGGATCCGGGCCAGCAGGTCGCGGGCGCTGCCGATGCGTACCGGCGTGTGCCCCAACACGCGGACGCCGGCTTCGAGTGCTTCGACGGTGGCTTCCGGCTCGTACTCCGCGTCGGCGTCGGGAGGGTCGCCCGGCTTCCACGGATAGGCGTCGAAGAGGTCGTAGACGAGCCCGATGCGCATGCTTCGTTTCTTATTCAGAACAGATAAAGGGGTCAAAGTAGGGGCGTATGGGGAAGAAAAGCACACCTATGCTCCGGCGACAAATCCATGCTCAATCCTGTCGGGGTATCAGCAGCAGTTCCGTCTGGCGTCCGTCGATGTACCGGGTGGTTTCGCCGTTGAAATAGGCGTCTTCTTCGAGCATGATGCGGATGTCCCTGTCGTTCCACTCGGGAATCGGCACGGCGGCATTGAGTTCGATGGAATAGGCCGTGCTCGGGAAGAGGGGGTAGTCGCCGCGTCCCGGCACGCCGCCCTGCTGATCCCACAGGCCGATGGTCGGCCCGGCCCCGTGGCCGTGAAAGCCGATGGGGTGGGTGTAGATGGTCGCCTTGATGCCTTCGGCACGGGCCTGGTCGAGGGCGGCGCTCAGGATGTCGTTGCCCGAACGGCCCGTCTCGAACCGACCGGTCAGAATGTCTTGCAGGCGGTTGCCGGTGGCGAGGGCCTGCCGGAGTCCTTCAGGTGCCTCGGTCTCGCCGGGGCGGAGGACGTAGGCGTGTTGCTGGGTATCGGTGTTGAGGCCGAGATACGTGATGCCGAAATCGACGTGGAGGAGATCGCCCGGCAGGATGACGTTAGCGGCGGGACGCGAGGAAAAGTCGCCGTCGCGCTCCCCGGCATCGGCACGCTGGATGGAGACGGTGGGATGGAACCAGGTGACGAGCCTGAGGTCGCGGATACGCTCGCGAAACCACCATTCGACGTCGGCGGTGGTCGTAACACCCGGCTGGATGACCTGCTCGGACAACCCCTCGGCGATGATGGTGTGGGCGATCTTGCAAATGGTGGGATAGACCTGCATCTCTTCGGGGATGCGCCGTTCCAGCCATCCGATAGCCAGGCGTTCGCCCGAGACGATGCGACCGAGGAAGCGCTCCGGGAGGGCGGCGCGGAAACCTGCGTACTCGGTGTCGGTCAGGCCGTCGGCCAGCGCGAAGGTGCTGGATCGGTTCACCGCGATGGCGGCCGGATTGCGCTCGGCGATGATCTCGGCCACTCGTTTCCACTGGTCGGGTTGCTCGGTCGGATCCCACGCACGCGGAAAGGGGCCGATGTCGTAGCGCGCAACGGCCAGGCGCTCGACGCCTTCGTCCGGCCCGCGATCAAAAAAGACCAGGATGGTGCGCCGCCGCGCCGACACCCAGGTGGCCGGCAGCATCGTCTCGATGACCGGGTCTTCGTTGTATTCGCGCGCGCTGACGATCCACAGGTCGATGCCTTCGCGCCGCATCAGGGCGGGCACCACGGCGTCGAGCCGGGCTTCGAGCCAGCGGTCTTGCAGGGCGGCGCGGTCCCGCATCGGCAGGATGACGGGCATTCCGGGCTGGGCCGACGCTGCGGGAGCCCCCACCTCCAGACCGACGCAAACGATGAGCAGGGCGAGGACGTATGTACACGTTTTCATAAGCGCGGTGTGGTTTCTGGCGTGTGATCACATCCCCCGAGCCGGGGCACCGGGGAATATCCGAATCATCCGTTCAAAAAACCCCTCCGGCGGGTTCTTTTCTATCGCCGCCTTGCCGATCTTGAGGGGTATGGGCTGTATGTGCCGGCGGGTTGCTGACCCTGAAGCTTCTATTTTCGCTCGTAGTTTCTCATCACTGGCATTTGGAGACGGTTAACGATGGCTTCTGAATCGAATTATTCGATCCATACCGAAGAGCGGTTTCGTCCTCTGGAACGCATAGATATCCGAAAGCTACAGGAGGCGTGCCAAGAGACCTGGTTCAATCAAACGTTGTGCCGCGTTAATGACTGTGTGGTGCGACTCGGCGTGGTTCAGGGCGAATTTCACTGGCATAAACACGACCTTGAGGATGAGTTCTTCTATGTCGTCGAAGGACGGCTTCTCATCGATCTTGAGGATCAAACCGTGGAACTTACGCCGCAGCAGGGCTTCACCGTGCCGAAGGGCGTGGTGCATCGACCGCGAGCACCAGAGCGCACCGTCATGCTAATGATCGAAGGAAGCACCGTGATTCCAACGGGAGATTGAGGCTGATAAGAGCATGACCGCACTCCTGTACGGTGCCACTGAGATCAAAGAGAAATTCGCCGGAACTCAATGAGGTCAGCGCCTATTTTCAAGGGATCGTAGTCCGTATGATAGCAACGACGTATTCCATCGAAAGAAGGACCATAGCGATGAAACGAGTACTCATCCTGGGGCTGGCAATCGTTCTCTTGCCCGCCTGCCAAAGCCCGACACCGGAGCCCGAAAGCCCGGCACAAGAACCTGAAAGCCCGACGCCCGCACCGCTGGTGGTCGACGGGATGATAAACGGGGTGCAGGTCGGCGAGTTGCTCTTCGGCGGCCAGCCGTCGGAGCAGGCGCTCGAATACCTGGCTGCCGAAGGCTACAAGACCATCCTCTCCACCCGGGGCGAAGGCGAAGTGGGCTGGGACGAAAAAGCAGCGGTCGAAGCACTCGGCATGCGCTTCGTCCACATCCCCATGAACAAGCCCGTCGTGGCGATCACGGACGAACAGGTCGAGCAATTCGACGAAGCGATGGCGCAGGCCGAGCACCCGATGGTGCTGCACTGCGGGTCCGGCAACCGCGTGTCGGGGCTCTGGGCCGTCTGGCTCGCCGAGCGTCAACATGTAGAGCCGGAAGAGGCGCTACGGCTCGCCGAGCAGACCGGAATGAGCGGCGTCCGCCCCGTCGTGGAACAGCGTCTCCAGATCCTCGTCCGCGAAGAGTAACGCCCGATGTCGGCAGGGAGAATCACGGGATGCGGCGAGCCTGCACACGATATTCGCTCGTGACCCCGCCCCTCCCTCGATATATTAAGGAGCGTGTTCTTCCGGGCCGTGCGTAGCCGCCAGAGAGAATGCAAGAGCCTGTTTTGTAGCCATCGTGAGAAGGCGGGTACATTGCGCGTTTGGAGAAACGATCCCCCCATTGCATCCCCGCTCCAAGAACCGAGGTACGTGTGAAGACCATCATCGAGCCGTTTAAGATCAAAGTCGTCGAACCCATCCGGATGACGACCCGGGAGGAACGCGAAGCGATCCTCGAGGAGGCCGGGTATAACCTGTTCCTCGTCCATGCCGACGACGTCCTGATCGACCTGCTAACCGACAGCGGCACCTCCGCCATGAGCCATACTCAGTGGGCCGGGGTGATGCGTGGGGATGAAGCCTACGCCTGTAGCAAGAGCTGGTATCGTTTCCGGGATGCCGTGCGCGACATCTTCGGATTCGAACACGTGATCCCGACCCACCAGGGACGAGCCGCCGAGCGGATCCTCTTCTCGATCATGTGCAAGGAAGGAGACGTCGTCCCCAACAACACCCACTTCGACACGACCCGCGCCAACATCGAGTACCGGGGCGCGGAAGCCAGGGATCTGCTCAAACCGGAAGGCCACGATCCCGCCGCGATGCTTCCCTTCAAGGGCGACATGGACGTCGAGGCACTGGAACGGACGATTGCCGAGGTCGGACGCGAGCGCGTGCCGCTGATCATGCTCACGGTGACCAACAACTCGGGAGGCGGCCAGCCGGTGTCGATGGCCAACATCCGGGCGGTGTCGGCAGTAGCGAAAAAGCACGGCATTCCATTCTATCTCGACGCCTGCCGCTTTGCAGAAAACGCCTTCTTCATCAAGCAGCGGGAAGAGGGCTATCAAAACACGTCGGTCCGGGAGATCGCCCGAGAGATGTTCTCCTACGCCGACGGCTGCACCATGTCGGCCAAAAAGGACGCGCTCGTCAACATCGGCGGCTTCCTCTGCACCAAGGACGGCTCGCTCGCCCAGCAAGAACGCGACTTGCTGATCCTCACCGAGGGCTTCCCGACCTACGGGGGCCTCGCAGGCCGCGACCTGGAAGCCATCGCCATCGGGTTGGAAGAGGTGCTGCACGAAGACTACCTGCGCTATCGCATCGCATCCACCGGCTACCTCGGGCGCAAGATTTCCGAGGCGGGCGTTCCCATCATGCAGCCGCCCGGCGGACATGCCATCTACATCGACGCCAAAGCGATGCTGCCCCACCTCCCGACCGAGCAGTATCCGGGGCAGGCGCTCTCTATCGAACTGTACCTCGCCGCAGGGATCCGCACCGTGGAAATCGGCTCGGTGATGTTCGCGCATAAGGACCCGGAAACCGGAGCCGAGATCCCGGCCCCGATGGAACTGGTGCGCCTGGCGATCCCCCGCCGTGTCTATACACAGAGCCACATCGATTACGTCGTAGAAGCCATCCTCGAAGTGAACGAGCGCAAGGAACGGATCCAGGGCGTCGAGATCGTGTACCAGGCCCCCTTCTTGCGTCACTTCACCGCCCGGTTCGCACTGATCTGAAGGGCGTAAACCGAGGAGCACGCGCCTGTTACCGAACGCGTTTCGTTAACCGGCGGCGGGGTTGCGGCCCTCTCCGGGGTGTTGGATGAGAAGTTCATCCGGAAGGTCGTTGCACTGGGGCTCGGGATTGAGAAGCGGCCCGGTGAGCGGTGTTTCCAGACCTGTCAGAAAGGGGGCCAGGGTGGAGAAAAGAAACTCCTGCTGAAACTCGATGAAGTCGTCGTCGAAGCCGTGGCGGGGATGGGTGTGACCCAGAATATCGAGATAGAGCACACGCGGCCAGTCCGGAAATCGCTGTTGCGCGTCTTTGACGGCCCCGAACACCTCCTGTGCCGCCGTAAAAAAATCATCCCCGGCCTGTACCACGTGGTAGATCGAGACCGTGTTGTCGAAGTTCATCCAGATGCCGGGGGTTTCCGGCTTGTGGTAGGTGGGGACGAACGGTGATTTCCTGGGCGGCTCCATGATACAGGGATGGGTTGTAGGGGCCAAGCGCTGCTCAAACGCCGGGCCTGCACGCGAGGTCCGCTGCCGGTCTTGTTTCATTCGGTCTTGATGCGGCCGCATTGCACCAGGGTGCTCTCGCGGTCTCTCCCGAGACGTTCGAACCGGGCATTTTGTATTACCCTTTTTGTTTGGAGAAAGGGCGTAACGTCTGCGGCTCATAGCGATCTAAGAAAGGCAACACGTTGCCATGAGTATTCGGAAATAGGTAGTAGGGGCAACGTCCGGTCCACCAGCCGCACACCCATGATCCACCCTCGTTTTTTGACATACACCGTCTTGTCCCTCGCGTCGGTGTTGACCGCCTTCCTTGTAACCGCTTGCGCCGACGCGCAGAGTCTTCAGGGAGGAGCGTGGAAAACCGATTGGACCAAACGCTCGATTGATCTCGATGAACTCATGTCGGGCGGTCCGCCGAAAGACGGCATCCCGTCCATCAATCATCCGAAATTCGTGTCCATCGAGGCGGCGAGCTCATGGCTCGCTCCTCAGGAGCCGGTTGTCGCTCTAGCTATCGAGGGGGTGGCGCGGGCGTACCCGCTCCAGATTCTGACGTGGCACGAGATCGTTATCGATGAGGTGGGCGGGGTGCCCGTCGCTGTTACCTTCTGCCCGCTCTGCTACGCGGCCATTGCCTACGACCGCCGGGTCGAGGGACAGACGCTGACCTTCGGCGTCTCGGGGATGCTCCGGCATTCGGACCTGGTCATGTTCGACCGGGAGACCGAGAGCCTGTGGCAGCAGCTCAATGGAGAAGCCATTGTGGGACGCTTCCTCGGAACTAAGCTCACACCGATTCCGGCGCAGATCATCTCCTTCGAGCAGTTTGTCTCGGCCTATGGCCCTTCGGCCCAGGTACTCTCGCGCGATACGGGGCATCTGCGCTCCTACGGGCGTAACCCGTACGCCGGCTACGACGACATCTCGCAGCGTCCGTTCCTCTTCCGGGGTCCCAAGGACGGACGGCTGCCGCCCATGGAAAAGGTGGTTGCCGTCAGCCTCGGCCACAAGGATAAAGCGTACCCGCATTCGGTCACGCGCAAACAGCGGGTCGTTCATGACGAGGTGGGCGGCCAACCCGTCGTCGTTTTTCACGGGGACGGGGCCGTCTCGGCACTCGACAAGGCGCAGATCAGTGCATCCAAAGAAATCGGCTCGACGGGAGTATTCGACCCGCGTGTCAACGGGCGACACCTGACCTTTCAATACCAGGACGGACAGTTCATCGACCGGGAGACCCGCAGTACCTGGGACATCACAGGCCGAGCTGTTGCCGGAGCACTCCAAGGGCAGCAACTCCCCCCCATCCCGCACGGCAATTTTTTCGCGTTTGCGTGGTTCGTCTTTAAACCGGAGACGGCGCTCTACACCACCCAGTAAAGGCATCCTGATCACAACCGTCTAGTGCTACGACCCTTGCTACAGGCTACGTAACCACCACTTCCTCAACGCCTGAGACGGAAAGAAGAAACCAATGCACGATAGAACTGCACACAGAGCAAGAGCTTCCAGGATCTGGGTAGCATTGATCGCAAGCATGCTCCTGCTGAACCTGGTCGCCTGCGATTCCGGAGCGGGGGTGCAAGACGAGGCTCCCCCTCCAACGACCGGGCCGGAGGAGAACCCGCCGGACGTATCGAACGGATGTATCGTACCCACCAACCTGTTTGCCGACGGAGGAGTGGGCAAAGACGGCATCCCGGCCC